>JAZDDY010000113.1:0-2428 GCA_043809265.1 Candidatus Iainarchaeum sp. | reverse complement strand
CCCCGGGTTTAACCCTTTTCCCGAGAAATAAAAGCGAGCAATTCCTGCATTTAACGACAGGAAAACCCTCATTGCTTGATACGACCCTGCTGGCTTTTACAGAAAACAAAATTTCAAAATTCTTGGAACCGCAAAGATTACACTTCTCGACTTTATCCAGTTCCATTACTTTCAACCTTTTGCCAGCACAATTACGCCAAAAAACAACCGTGGCAATTGCACAGCCCAATGAATTCACTAAGGGGGCAAGGACACCGCCTTTTATACAGCGCCGAGAGAGGGATTTGAACCCCCGCATGCCAGAGGCATACCAGCTTGCTTGTGCGTTCCGGAATAAAAGAAAAGTTTTCTTTCTTTTGGGCAACTTACCATTTTCTTTCTTTTCGCAAAAGAAAGAAAAGGGCAGCTCCAGGCTGGCGCGTTAGACCGCTCCGCCATCTCGGCAGCGCTTTTTTTCCTTATAATTTAGCTGCTAAAACTATTATTAATTTCGCGTTTTTAATGAAAAGCCAAAAAAATTAGCATTCCTAATGCTTTTGCCTTAAATAGTTTCCTTTTTAAACATTTTCTGGCAAATAAATATGTTTTATGGAAGCAAGCCTGTTTTTGGGCGAAGGCGGCAATAAAGGCGATTCGTCGATAAAAGGGCTGGTTGTAAGGATTTTGTGCGATGAATGGCCGCTGAGCGTAAAGGAAATGCATGAGCGCATCAAGAGAACGCACGGCATCGGCTGCTCCTACCAGGCGGTTTTCAAGCAGGTCAAGGAACTGCTTGAAAGCGATGTTGTGCTTTCCGAAGGCCGGTATTACAAAATCAACCGCGAATGGCTTGCAAGGGTGAATGCCAGGATTGAAAGCGTGCTTGAATTCCAGGAAACACATCCGGAAGGCATCCTTGGCCCGCGCGGCCTGAATCCCTATTTTTAAAAAACAAAGCGCCCCAATCTGTGCATGGACGGCAAGGCCGGAAATACCGGCGCTTTCTTTGAAACCGAAAAAAGGCTTTTCGAGATAACCGACACGCTTGAAACGGATGTGCTGAAGTTTGTCGAGCCGTTGAACTCGGCGGCGCAAATGGAAAGGTTTTTTGAGGCGCTGGGCAAAGGCGAAGAGGCGAACCCGCGGTTCGCTTACCTCCCGAAAAACCCGATTTTCAGCCATTTCACGATGGACCCCGAATACGTGCGGATAAGGAAAGAGCTCGGGGCGATAAAAATAGAGGATTCAGGCATCGGGAGGCTTTTGAACAAGAAGAAAAACGAATCGCTTGCAAGAATGGAACTGGTAAGGAGTATAGGGTCTGCGGAGTTCGCAAAAAAAGCCGAAGGCTTTTATGGGATGCCGGGCAAAAAAACAGTGGAACTCGCATCCGAAACAATCGAATCCGCCGGGGACGAAAGCGACAATAAAACAGTTTCAAGCGAGAAAGCGGCGGCTGCGCTTTCCTCGGAACTTTCAGAAAAAGGAATTGCCTGGACTGTTATCCTTGACGAAAACATTTCACCTAACGCGGTCGTGCTTTCGCACAGCGGGCTTTTGAAAATCCGCGGCGGCACATTTTTTTCGGAAATGGACGTAAAGCGGCTTGCGCTGCACGAGATCAGGACGCATATTTTCCGGCATCTCAACGGCCAACTGCAGCCCTTCAGGCTTTTTATCGAAGGGCCTGGAATCGGATGGCTGAAAACAGAGGAAGGCCTTGCGGTGGTAAACGAATCCATTTTCGGTTTGCTCCACGCGGAGCAGATGAAAAACTATGCCGGCCGGGTGCTTGCAGTCGATTTCGCAATGAAAAATTCTTTTCTGGAAACATTCAAGTTCCTGTGCGATTTCTTTCCCCAAGAGCAGGCTTACCGGCTGGCCCAGCGCGCAAAGCGCGGCATGAACGACACCTCGATGCCAGGCGCATTCACAAAGGACTATTTTTATTTCGAGGGCGCGCTTGAAGTAATGGATTTCCTGCGGGAAGGCGGGGAACTGGAAAAATTGTATTACGGGAAGATTTCCTTGGCCGATGTGCCTGAACTTGAGGGCATTCCGAGGCTGGTAAAGCCGAAATTCCTGCCGAAATACCCGAAAAACATTTTAGAAAAAGCGAAATTCCCGTAAATGCGGGAAATAATGCAAAAAAAAGGAAGCGAATGCAGAATGGGCTTGCCGAGAACCAAAACAAATGCAAAAAACAGCCCTGAACGATGCTTAATCGTTAAAGGAGCAAGCCAGGGATCCGCTCAGCGGTATGACTTGCCCCCTTGACTCTCAACACTGCAATATACTTCCCATGAACTTTTTAAAAAGCTAATAGGTATGGAATCCGAACTTTTTTGCCCGAAACCTCGAAATTAATTTTGTTATTGGATTAACTTTATCATCGACATTGTGAGGGAAAAAATTTCAGGGCATTTCCCTGCCGCTTTCCATAAATAAG
>JAZDDY010000112.1:0-21617 GCA_043809265.1 Candidatus Iainarchaeum sp. | reverse complement strand
TGCATTTTTTGTTCGCCGATAAAAACAATATTTTTCAGCAATGGGAGTTTTGCTGTTTTAAGCTTTCCAGGCCTCGACTTGCCGATTTCCGGGGCGACAGTGAGCAATTGCCCCACAAAATCGACTCCCTTGAATTCCTTTATGACAAAGAGGGTTGTAGTGTCGGACTGTTTTAGCAGATATTCCAACTCCCTTGCCTTGTATGCCGTGTTCACTGTCACAAGCACAGCGCCGATTTTTGCGGTGGCAAACTGGAGCAAAACCCACTCGGGAACATTGTTTGCCCAGGCCGAAACCTTATCGCCTTTTTTTATGCCCAAAGCCATGAGGCCTTTTGCGAGCTCGTCGCATTTGCCCCTAAATTCGGCATATGAAAGGCGGAATTTTCTCCTCGGATAAACAAGTGCGTCGTTTTTTGGGAATTTTTCCGCGATTGCATCAAGCGTGCCGCCGAGGGTTTCCTCGCGCGGAACCCATTCCCCTGGAATCGCGATATGCAAATCACTGCTCTTCTTTCCCACCAGACCACCACAAAAAAAACAGTAGTTTTTAGAATTGAAAAGTTATTAAGCCTTTCACAGGCTTTCACGCGCCGGGCGCACACCAAAAGGTTTAAATTATACGGATGCGTTATTTTTGCGGTGTTTTCATGGAATGGATGAAAAAATTCCTGTGGCTGTTCCTGCTCGGGGGCAGCGCGATAATCGCGACTGTCGCGGCATCCCTTATTTTCAGCCTTAAAGAACCGTACCCGTATTTTGCAGCCCTGCTTATTGTGGGGATAGTGTTTGTGGGCGTGTCTTTCATATTGAGCGGCGAAATAAAAAGGAAAAAATAGGGCTTTTTTTCCCAAAAAAAACGCCCATCTGAATAATTTAAATACTGATTGACGGTATACCTATTTGGCACACCTTAATGGCAGGCAATTCGGCAAATCGTTTGCAAAAGGTGTTGATGGGGTGATTTTATGGCTGAAACAACTTGCATCCTGAAGCTAGGCGAAGGCGCTGACATAATGGATGGCCTGCAGAAAATCGCTGACGAGAAAGGCATCGATTACGGCTTCCTTGTCAGCTGCTCAGGGAGAATACAGGAATTCGAGCTCCTTTCAAGCTCTTCAGGCGGCGGCGTAGACAAAATGAAGTTCATGAACCCTTTTGAGGTCAACGCGATAAGCGGAAAGGTCCAAAGGCAGAAAGGCAACAAACTGGCGGCCCATATAAGGATTTCTGTCACAAGCACCGGCTTCACTCCGCTTGCAGGCCAGCTCATAAGCGGAAAGGCTGCGGGAAACTTCGAGATAGGCATAAGGAAAATCGACATGAAAAAAATAATCGAAGCTTAAGCGCATTTAGCATTTCTTTTTTTTGCCCCGCAAGGGGCTTTTCATATTTTCCATTCCTCTTCAGGCAGCAGAAGCCTTAAAAATCCCGGCAGGGTATTTGTTTAAATGCCGTTAAAGAAAGAGTTTTCGCTCCTCGAGCTCACGCTTTGCGGCATGGGCATAATCCTCGGCGCAGGCATTTATGCGCTTATAGGCCAGGGCGCGGCGGCCGCAGGGAATGCTGTCTGGCTCAGTTTCGCTTTCAGCGCGCTCATTGCGGCAACCACCGGCTTCAGCTATGCGGAATTGAGCTCGATGTACCCTGAGGCAGGCGCAGAATACGACTATTCAAGGCATGCCTTCGGGAAAAAAATTGCTTTTTTCACAGGCTGGCTTGTCATGTTCGCCTCGATATTGGGCGCAACAACAGTCGCAATAGGCTTCGGCGGCTATTTCGGGGCGTTCTTTTCAGTCCAACCAATCTACGGCGCAATCGCAATCATCGCGGCCTCGACTGTGATACTGCTTTTCGGCGTAAGCATGTCGGCAAAGCTCGGGGCGATTGTCACGCTCATCGAAGCAGGCGGCCTACTGTTCATAATATTCGTCGGCCTGCCGCATATAGGCTCCTTTGACATTGCTTCGGTCCCTTCGGCCCAGGGAGTGTTAAGCGGCGCGGTCATAGTGTTTTTTGCGTTTTTGGGCTTTGAGGAAATGGCGCGTTTTTCAGAGGAAACAGTGGATGCAAAAAAAGTGATGCCTAAGGCGCTCATGCTTGCAATAGCAGGCTCGACAATCCTTTACGTTCTGGTAGCAATTGCGGCGGTCAGCGTTGTGGGTGCGCCTGCGCTCGCGCAATCGGACAGCCCGCTTGCAACAGTCGCACAGGCCGCTTCAGGGCCGCAGGCATTCTATTTGCTTTCGGTGATAGCGCTTTTCTCGACAGCAAACACAGTACTCCTGGTCCTGCTTGCTGCTTCAAGGTTCCTGTATGGGATAAGCAAGGAACATGCGCTTCCGCCGGCATTGCACATCGTCTCAGGTAACGGCGTCCCCTGGGTTGCGGTCATAGTGACAGGTTTCCTTGCGCTTGCATTCCTTGCAATCGGCAAAATCGATTTTGTCGCAAGCGCTGTCGACCTTTCGCTGTTCCTTGTTTTCCTTATAATAAACAGCGCCCTCATAAAATTGCGGTTTTCGCACCCGCATGCCGAAAGGCCATTCAAAAGCCCTTTTTCGGTTTTCGGCATTCCTTTAATGGCGCTTGCCGGAATGGTTTTCACAAGCATACTGCTGTTTTCCATACGCGACCCGAGAATCTTCGAGGCAGGGCTTGTTGTAGCAGCAACAGGCATAATCGCGACCTTCCTGTTCGTGAAAGGGCATGATGCGCCAGCGCCCCAAACTATTTAAGCTTTTGCCATTGCAAAATAATAGGGTCATTTTGATGCGCAGGGATTTTTTCGCATTGTTCCTTTTTCTGGCCTTTCTTTCCCTTTCAGCCTGCACCGATACCGGGCAGGCTTCACTGCAGCAGGCAAAGAGCGGGACAGCGAAGGTGCACTTTGTGGTCGAAGCGAACGGCAGCACGATTTTGGACCGCACTGTCGCCGTAGAAAAGGGCTCTAATGCATTCGACGCAATGAGGGAATCGCTGGACATCAAATTCAAGGAATTCGAATTCGGGCCGTTCATCGAGGAAATAGAGGGCAGCAGGCCCGGTGCCGGCGAATTCTGGGCATTGTATGTGGACGGCGAAATGGCCTCAAAAGGCATAAAAGATTATTCGATTGAACAGGATATTGACCTCCGGTGGAAAATAGAGCCACTGGGCGCTTACAGCGGGTGAACGAATTGGACTCCAGGGCCACGGACATTATTGCGATAGCCTATCTCCTTCTGGTTTTGGGCGCAATCGCCTTAAACCTCGGCACATTCATTGCGCTTACAACCGCGTACCCCCTGCCAATGGGCTTTTTGAAATTCGCTGCCCTGGCGACCTTCGGCGAATTCGTGAAAATCCGCAAGGCCACGGGAAAATGGAGCTTCAGGGACTGGCATCTGAAGCTTTTGGTGTGGGGATTGTTCGGAATGTGGTTCGCCATAGTGTTCCCATTGTTCAGCGCCGGCATTGCCGATGTCACAGCGAAAGGCTTGTGGCCTGATTTGGGGGCAATTTTCGCGGCATTTTCCGCAAGCCTCTGGATTAACATCCTGGCATTGTTCGCATGGCCGATGATGCTTGTCCACGAATACTTCAATAAAGTGATTGAAAAGAAAAAATTCATTTCCACTGTCCAGTTCGCGGAAGAGCTCGACAAGAAAGTGTGGTTCAGGAATATCCCTTTCACAGTGCTATGGTTCTGGCTTCCCGCGCACACAATCACATTCAGCCTTCCACCCGAATACAGGGTATTGATGGCGGCACTTCTCTCTTTGGCGCTCGGGTTCCTGATAACGACAAGGAAAAAATAATCAGTTTTTCTTTCTCGGCCTTTTTGGGCCTCGGACCTGTTGCCAAAAATTGAGTTCCCTTAGGGCAGCCTCGGCTTCAGTTCCGGATGCCGGGCTTACAGACATTAATTTAGAAATCCGCTGTTGTGCTCTTGTCCGATGCGAGCCGTGGCCTTTTTGGCCAATCCTCACCCTGGATGCATTTGCCCTGCTCCCTGCCATAATAAAGACCAGTATAGCCTTAACCTTTTTAAGCATTAATCTGCTTAAATCTTGGAATGCCGATTGCGCGCTATATTGAGGATTCGGAAAAGGACTCATCATGGATCAGGCGCATGTTTGAAAAAGGCCTTGAACTCCAGAAAAAGCACGGCAAGGATGCAATTGCTGATTTTTCAATAGGCAACCCGAACCTCGAGCCGCCGAAGGAATTTACTGAAGCGCTTAGGGCGCACATTGACGACAGGGATTTGCACCGCTACATGCCGAACGCAGGCTTTCCGGAGGTCAGGGAAAAAATCTCTGCATGGCTTGAGAAAAAATACAAAACCGAATTCGGGATGCGGAACATCACAATGACAAGCGGCGCTGCAGGCGCAATGAACGTCGCCCTTAAAACAGTCCTCAACCCAGGCGAAGAAGTGCTTTTGCTTGAGCCCTGGTTCTGCGAATACAAATTCTATGCGGAAAACCACGGCGGCAAAGCCGTTATCGCAAAAACAAAAGAGGATTTCGGGCTCGATTTTGACGAGATCGGTTCAAAAATAACCGGAAAAACGCGCGCCATGATTATCAACAGCCCGAACAACCCGACAGGCAAGGTTTACAATGAAAAAGAGCTCAAAAAGCTTGCCGCGCTTTTGGAAGAAAAGCAAAAAGAATTCGGTTCCCAGATTTACGTCCTTTCGGACGAGCCCTACAGGGAAATAGTCTTCGACTGCGAAGCGCCAAGCATCGTTCCCTTTTACCCCAATTCGTTTATGGCATACTCCTGGTCCAAATCATTGGGCATTCCGGGCGAAAGAATCGGCTACCTTGCAGTGAACCCTGAAATAGACGACAAAAGGATTGCGGAAAAACTTGCGTTTTCGACAAGGGTGCTAGGTTTTGTGAATGCGCCGGCGCTTCTGCAGAAAGCGGCCGCAGACGTCCTTGACGCAAAAGTGAATGTTGAAATTTACAAAAAGCACAGGGACAAAATCGCAGGCGCGCTCAAAAAAGCAGGCTATGATTTCACGATGCCGCAAGGCGCGTTTTATTTCTTCCCCAAAAGCCCGCTCCCAAACGAAATTGAATTCATCGACAAAGCCGCAGAAAAACTTGTATTGCTCACGCCGGGAAGCGGCTTCGGAAGGGAAGGCTATTTCAGGATTTCATACGCTGTTTCAGAGCAGACAATCGATTTGGGACTGCAAAAACTGTCGGAATTGATGGAAGAATTGCAATGAAAGAGATTGTTTTGGGGGACGAGGCGCTTGCACTTGGGGCGGTGCATGCAGGCATTTCGGCTGCTTTCGCCTATCCCGGAACCCCGAGCACAGAAATAACAGAATTCCTCATCAAAAACAAGGAAAAGTTCGGAATTCACGCCGAATGGTGCTCGAACGAAAAAACAGCCTTCGAGGCTGCGCTTGGGGTTTCGTTTGCAGGCAAAAGGGCCATTGTTTCAATGAAGCATGTCGGCCTTAATGTGGCAATGGATGCCTTTGTGAATGCCGCGATTTCAGGCATAAAGGGCGGCCTGGTGGTTGCGGTTGCCGACGACCCCGGAATGCATTCCTCGCAGAACGAACAGGATTCAAGATATCTGGCGGAATTCGCAAAAATCTTTTCATTCGAGCCTTGCAATGCCCAGGAAGCATACGATATGGCGCTGCAGGCATTCGATTTGTCGGAAAAGCTGGGCATCCCTGTGCTCATCCGCCTTGTAACCCGCCTGTCCCATGTGAGGGAAAGCATTGAAACAGGAAAGCAGAGGGAACAAAATGCGCTGGACACTGAAATGAGGCTCAAAGAATGGGTTCTGTTGCCTGGAAACGCAAGGAACCAGTTCAATCGGCTCCTCGAAAAACAGCCATTGCTTTTAAAGGAATCAGAGAAAAGCGAATTCAACGAATCCAAAAACGGAAAAGGGAAAAAATGCGTTGTATGTGCCGGGAATGCGTTCAATTATTTTATGGAGGCGGCAGGCGGTTCACTGCCTTATTTCAAAATCTCCACCTATCCTCTTCCTGAAAACAAAATCAGGAAATTCTGCTCTCCCTTCAAGGAAATTCTTGTTCTTGAGGAAGGCTATCCCTATATCGAGGAAAAAATGCTTTCCATAGTAAGATGCAGGGAAAGAAAAATTCTCGGAAAAATGTCAGGGCATATCCCAATGGCAGGCGAACTCACGCCTGAATCGGTTAAAAAAGCGCTTGGAATCAAAATCGTGCAGCCCATAAAAGTGAAAATTTCCCTTGCCCAGCGGCCGCCGCAGTTCTGCGCCGGCTGTCCGCACGGAGACCTTTACCGCGCACTGAACGAGGCGAAAGGCCAGGGCAAAATAATGGTTTTCGGCGACATAGGCTGCTATACTCTGGGCGCACTTCCCCCTTTCAGTGCCATAGGAAGCTGCATTTGCATGGGCTCTTCTGTGAACCTTGCCCGCGGCGCATCCATTGCAGGAGCAGGGCCGGCAGTAGGCATTATAGGCGATTCGACTTTTGTGCACGGCGGGATGCCTGCGCTTGTGGAGGCTGCAAAGCATAACAGCAACATGAAACTGCTTATCCTTGACAATAGCACTGTTGCAATGACAGGCGGCCAGGAAACAATGGTGAAAGGGGATGCAATGCTGGAATTGATTGCAGGGCTTGGCGTGCCGAGAGAGCATATAAAAATCATCGAGCCATTGCCTGCAAGGCACGAGGAAAATGTGCGGATTTTGAAGGAAGAACTTGCCCATGAAGGGGTTTCGGTGATAATCTCCAGGCGGCTTTGCATCCAGTCACTCAAAAAGGGATTCAGATGAAAAAAGAAAAAACGAAAAATATTATCCTTTGCGGGGTCGGAGGCCAGGGCATCCTCACGATTTCCAGAATTATCGTCATCGCGGCAATGAAGGAAGGCCTTCGATTCAAGCAGGCGGAAGTGCACGGCATGAGCCAACGCGGAGGCTCGGTTTACGCACACCTCAGGCTTTCGGGCAAGGGAATATTTTCCCCAATAATTCCAATTGGCGGCGCCGACCTTGTCCTTTCAATGGAGCCTTTGGAGGCGCTCAGGCATGCGCATTTCCTCGGCAAAAAAGGCTTGCTTGTTTCGGCTTCAGGGAAACTGCCGAACATTCAATATGATGAGGGCGCGGTTCTTGCGGAAATAAAGCGCCTTAAGGGAACCCTCATTGATTCGCGGGCGCTTGCTGAAAAAGCAGGCAGCTCGCTTTCCGAAAACATGGTTTTGCTTGGCGCAAGTGCCGGAGCGCTCGGCCTGAAGCAGCCGCACCTGGAAGAAGCGATAATGGAAGCATTTGCCTTGAAAAAAGAAATCGCCGAAACAAACCTGAAGGCGTTCAGGCTCGGCATTGAAAGCTCAGCCAGCTGATTTGATCATAAATGCCTATTTATTTCTTTTACCTCACTTTTTCCATATGGCAAGGGTTTCAAGGCTTCCAATCCATAAAACGCCTGCAGGCGCAAAGAGAAGGGCCATAGCTGCTTTGGAAATAAGTAGGGGAAGGCAGTTTGAAAGAGGTTATGGGAAAAAAAGCGGAATCATTACTTTTAACGAGGGGGTCAGGAACAACAGGGGAGTAGCCGAATATGAGACAATCCTTGGGCTTGGCCCGGAATCAATCCGCAAGCTTTTACTGCAAAGAATCAAATCGCAGGGAAGGATTGATGTCCTTGATGTCGGCTGCGGCGCAGGGGTTTTCCTAGCCCAGGCTGGCGGGCTTGCACACGGGAAAGCGAATGTCGAAGGCATCACCACTGCAAAACCTCTTGGGAAACAGGGCATCAGGGAACTGAAAAAAAAGGCAGGGCTTTTGTTCAGGCTCAAGCCTGGCTCTGCCCTTGGCTTTGCAAGGCTTAAATATGACAGGAAAGTTATGGAACGCAATGCAAAAAAAGCCAAAATAAAGTTCCATACAGGCCTTGCGGAAACCCATTCTTACGGGAAAAAATTCGATTTTATTTTTTCTGTAAACGCATCCCGGTACTTTATCGACAAAAAACTCGTCCTTTTCAACACCCTGAACCACCTCAAGAATGGCGGGCAGGCATACCTGCACTTAAACAGGCCGACAAGGGAACTGCTCGACCTCGAGGCATTCGGCGGCTCTAAAAGCCTGCGCGAATTCCTCGAAAAAAGCGGGTTTGAAATAAAGTATTTGAGGGACAGCGCCTGCCTTTTCACGAAAAGGACAGATGCAGACATCCGCCTTGATGCCGCATGAACAGGCTCAGAATCCCTGCTCTATTGTTTGCACTATGTTTTTGGCGTGGTCGCTTACCCTTTCGAGGTTGATTGCTGCTTCCAAAATACAAGCCTGGCAGATTCCTGCTTCTTTGCCTGCCTTTGCGCCTTTTTTTGTTTCGAGCTTTTCCTGGAGCGAAAGCTGCAGGTTATCGAGCTTTTTTTCGGCCTCGAAAACCCTCTCGAAATATTTTTTGTCCCTTGTCCTTATGGCTTTCACGCAGTCGCCGAAGCCTTCAACCGCAAGCGAAAAATATTCTCCGACCTGCTTTTTTTCCTTTACGGAAAAGCCTCCGTTTCCGCTGTGGACCCTTTGCGCGAGCTCATAGAGATTGTTGGCGTGGTCGCCGACCCTTTCAATGTCTATCACATGCGCCTTGAGGATTGCAATTTCACGCCTGTGCTTTGCAGACAAATCCCTGTTGCCCAATTCTTCAAGCATTACTGAAAGGCTTTCCCTAAGCTCGTCAAGCACTTCCTCATTGCCCGGAATCGAAGCCGCCTTTTTAATTTTACCCTCAAGAAGGGCATCCCTTGAAAGCACAAGCATTCCGAGCGAAATCTCTGCAATGCGCTCCACTTCCTTGCCTATCTGGCCTATGGCAACAGAAGGCATTGCCATTATGCTCCTGTTCACATGCACCAGGCCGCGCTCTATTTTAGGGTCCTCGCCTTTGACAATCTTTGTGGAAAGCCATACAAGGAGGCCTGAAAACGGAAGCATCAATGCGGTCACAATGACATTGAATATTGTATGCGAATTGGCTATCTGCCTTGGCAAATCAGGGGATGTTGTTGCAATAAAGCCGGCGAACTGGAAAATGAAGGGAAAAAACAATGCAACGCCGATAATGTTCACAGATGCCTGTGCAATCGCAAGCCTTCTTGCTGAAACCTTGGAGCCTATAGACGCAAGAAGCCCTGTGACTGTTGTGCCGATGTTGGCGCCGAAAGTGAGCGCTATCGCCCCCGGCAGGCTTATTGCGCCTGCTGCACCCATCGCAATGACAAGGCCGGTTGTGGCCGAAGAGCTTTGGATTATGCCTGTGAAAACAGCGCCTGCAATAACGCCGAGCAGCGGGTTTTCACCGAAAGAAACAAGTATTTCATGGACAAAAGGCTCGCCTGTCAGCGGCTTCACGCCTGAAGACATCAGGTCCATTGCAAGGAAAAGCATGCCGAAACCGAAAATTATGTTGCCGATTTCCTTATGGGTTTCTTTTTTTGCAAAAAAGGAAAGGAAAAAACCGATTGCCATCACCGGGAAAAAAAGCGTCCCGATCTTGAAGGAAACAATCTGTGCAGTAATGGTGGTTCCGATTTCTGCGCCAAGCATGACCCAGATTGCCTGCTCGAGGCCGAGAAGGCCTGCATTAAGGAAACCGATGAGCGTGACCATCATCATGGAAGAGCTCTGAATTATTGCCACAACAGCTGTGCCGACACCGCATGCCCTCAACCTGCTTTTTGTGAGCTTTGCAAGCCATTCCTTAAGGCGGTCGCCTGCAACGCGTTTTAGGGATTCAGAAAGGAAAGTGAGACCGAAAAGGAACAGCGCAAGGCCGCCTGCAACAGAGAAAAAAACACTTACCGGGTCGATAGCCATCGTGATCACATCTTCCTCTTATCTACCACGCGCTTGGCTTTTCCCTCGCTTCTTGGCAAAGTGCCCGGGGCGGCAAGGGTTAAGTCAGCCTTTATCTGGAGCACAGACTCAAGCCTGTCTGAAAGCCTTTTCTTGAGCCCTGCCTCGATTTCGTTCCTTTTCTCGAAAGCCTTCTGCCCTAATTCGATTTCCACAGACATTGTGTCAAGGTTATTCACCCTGTCCACTGTGATCTGGTAGAATGGTTCGAGTTCAGGCATTTCAAGCACCACAGATTCAATCTGTGAAGGGAAAACATTGATGCCGCGGATGATAAGCATGTCGTCCGCCCTCCCTGAAATCCTTTCGATGCGCGGGTGCGTGCGCCCGCACGCGCACTTGTCCACATACAGTTTCGAAATATCCTTTGTGCGGTACCTTAACACTGGAAAGCCTTCTTTTGTGATTGTGGTGAAAACAAGTTCGCCTTCTTCTTCAGGGCCGAGCACTTCGCCTGTTTTTGAATCGATTATTTCGGGAATGAAATGGTCGTCGTACACGTGCAGCCCGTTCTGTTTTTCGCATTCAGCCGCAACCCCGGGCCCGATGACTTCGCTCAAGCCGTACATGTCGTAGGCCTTGATGTTCATGCGCGACTCTATCTCTTTCCTCATGTTGTTGCTCCAGGGCTCCGCCCCGAACAGGCCGCACTTGAGTTTTATTTTGCTTTTGTCTATTTTCATCTGCTCAAGCGAGCCGTAAAGGTAAAGCGAATAAGAGGGCGTGCAGCACAAAACAGTGGTGCCGAAGTCCTGCATCAGCATGATCTGCCTTTCGGTATTGCCGGTGGCTATAGGAATCACTGTCGCGCCGATTTTCAGGGCGCCATAATGGAAGCCCAAACCGCCTGTGAACAAACCATACCCATAAGCGTTCTGTATCACGTCTTTTGAAGTGGCGCCTGCTGCGGTGTAGGCGCGCGCCATCACTTCGCCCCACACATTCTCGATGTCGTTCTGCGTGTAACCCACAACAATCGGCTTTCCTGTGGTGCCTGAGGAGGCGTGCACTTCAGTGATTTTCTGCAATGGCTCTGTGAACATGCCGAAAGGGTATGTGTCGCGGAGGTCTGTTTTATATGTGAACGGTATTTTTGAAAGGTCGGAAATTTTTTTCAGCTGTGCAAGGGTGAAGCCTGCTTCCTTGAAGCGTTTTTTGTAAAAGGGGTTTTTTGCGCATCTTGCGGTAACCCATTTCAATCTTTTAAGCTGCAGTTTTTCCCTGTCTCTTACAGGCATTGTTTCCATTTTTTTGTTCCAGTACACCTTTTGCCCCCCTTAAAAATGAAAAAGTGCATTTATTGGGAAATAAAGGCTTAAAAAAGAAAGCGGAGTGCAATTCCAATATGGCCAAAGCCGTGAAAATCCAAAAGGTAATCCTTATCGATTATGACGGCCCGCTTGCAGAAAAAATGGCGCTTGACGAGAGGGCAATGGAAAGGCTTGCATTGCTTTCAAGGCAAGGCTTCAGGATTGCAATCATCACAGGCAGGACGCCTGCAAACATGGGGGAATGCAGGAAGGCGCTTGAAAGGCACGGCCTTGCCGGCAGGGCAAGCCTTTTCTGCGAGCACGGCTGTGTGGAATGCATCCACGGCAGGAAAGGCTGGAAGACGCTTGTGCACAGGGAAGTGCGCTCCTTCAAGGAAAAAGAGAAAGCAATGGTCGCCGACGCATTGGCCAGGACAGCCAGGAAAAACGGCTTTGAAGGCATAATGCAAAAAAACGTTGTTTCTATTTATTTTTCTGCAAGAAACTGCCCGCTGCCATTGAAGGAAATGCAGGGTCTGATAAGGGAGGAAGTTGAGAGACTCAACAAGCTGCCTGGCAGGAGGACAAAACTCACTGCGATTGCCAGCAGAATAGGCATCGAAGTTCTTCCGGCCGCAGGCACCAAAACGCTTGCGGCTGAAAAATTCCTGAGGCGAGTTGGCAGGCCTTACTCCGGCTTTGCTTTCGGCGACATGTCTTCAGACCGGAAAATGGCAAGGGATTCAAAAATAAAATTCATTTCAGCCAAAAGCCCGCGGGAATTCCTGCAAAAAACAGAAGCGCTCCAAGGGCAGCTTGAAGCGCGGCGCTTAAGGCTCGGGGAAATCCTGGCCAAAAGAAGGCTTGGCAGGACCAGGCCAAAAGGCTTTTTTGCAAGGCTCAGACCAAGGCGCTGAAGAAAAACATAAAAGCCTTGCCAATAGCTTTAATTAGTTTTATCACTATCCTCCATAAGGTGTCGAATTGAACCAGGAAGAACTGAAAAAACTCTTCAATCCGGATTCCATTGCGGTCATAGGCGCAAGCAACACGCCTGGCAGCGTCGGCTTTGCCCTCATGAAAAACCTGGTCGGCTCGGGATTTGAAGGCACTATTTACCCCGTGAACCCGAAAAGGAAAAACGTTATGGGCATCCACTGCTATAAAAGCATGCAGGAAGTGCCTGAAACTCCGGAAATGGCGATAATAGCGATTCCTGCGATTGCAGTGCCTTCTGTTGTGCAGGAGTGCATTGCAAAAGGCACAAAATCCTTTGTTGTCCTCAGCGCAGGCTTCGGGGAAATAGGCGAGGACGGCAAAAAAATAGAAATAGAACTGAAAAAAATAATCGACGAAAACAACGGCACCCTGCTCGGCCCGAACTGCTTAGGTTTCATAAGGCCTGACATAAAATTGAACGCAAGCTTTGCTACAAGGAATGCGATTCCAGGAAAAATCGCGCTCATAAGCCAGAGCGGCGCCCTCTGTTCCGGAATCCTCGACTGGGCACTGAAGCAGGAGGTCGGCTTCAAGTATTTCATTTCGGTCGGGGCAATGCTCGACATCAATTTTTCAGACCTGATAGACTCTTTTTCCTCGGACCATGAAGTGCAGTGCATTGTAATGTACATGGAATCGATAAAGAACGCCAGGAAATTCATGAGCTCCGCAAGGGCTTTTTCAAGGAACAGGCCGATAATCGTGGCAAAATCAGGCAAGTACGGCGAAAGCGCGAAAGCCGCAATATCGCACACAGGCTCGCTTGCAGGAAACACTGAGGTTTTCGATGCCGCTTTCAAGCGCGCAGGCATCATAAGGGTCGACACCATACAGGACATGTTCAATTGTTCGGAAGCGCTCGCAAAACTGCCTTTGCCGAAAGGCAACAGGCTTGCGATTGTCACAAACGCAGGCGGCCCGGGCGTGATGGCTGCGGACGCTATAATCGAGAACAGGTGCTCGCTTGCCAAACTTTCCCAAAAATCAATGGCAGAACTCGAAAAAGAAATGCCGATGCACTGGAGCAGGAACAATCCGGTGGACATTTTGGGCGATTCGCTGCCTGACCGCTACAGGAAAGCCCTGGAAGTCGTATTGAATGACGAAAACATCGATGGAACCATTGTGATTTTTTCCCCGCAAGCCATATCCGAGCCTTTGGAGACAGCAAAGGCAGTTCTCGAAGTGTGCAGGAAATCCGACAAGCCTGTGCTTGTTTCCTGGATGGGGGAAAGCTTTGTCGAGGAGGCAAGGAAGTATTTCAGGAAAAACGGCATCCCGGATTACAACACGCCGGAAGAAGCGGTCAGGGTCTTCAGCTACCTGTATTCCTTTTCGGAGAACAGGAAATTATTGTATGAAACCCCGAGGGAAATACCGCTCACAGTGAAAAGGGACAGCGCCCTGATAAGGAAAATAATCTCCTCCTACACAAAAGACAGGATGGCGGTAATGAACGAGAACGATTCAAAGAAAATCCTCGCGCAATACGGCATGCCTGTGAACGAGACAATGTTCGCAAAGACAGCCGCCGAAGCTGTAAGGCACGCGAAAAAAATAGGGTTCCCTGTCGCAATGAAAATTTCCTCGAAAAAAATAACCCACAAAACAGATGTGGGCGGCATAGAACTTAACCTGCTCACAGAAAGCGCGGTTGTCAAGGCATTCAACGGCCTCAAAAAAAGAGTCAAGGAAAAAACAGGCATTTCAATCGATGGCGTTAGCATCCAGCAGATGGTGAAATCCACAGGCCCGGAAGTCATTATCGGGGCAAGCCGCGACCCTATATTCGGTTCAGTAATACTTTTCGGCGCAGGCGGGATTTCTGTCGAACTATACAAGGACAAGGCGATTGCTTTGCCGCCGCTCGACCAGAAGCTTGCGGCCCGCCTGATAGGCGAAACAAAGGTCAGCCAAATGCTCAAAGGCTTCAGGAGCAGGAAGCCAGTGAACATGGAAGAACTGGAAAGAATCCTTGTGCATTTCTCGAAACTCATAGTGGATTACCCTGAAATAAAGGAAGTCGACCTTAATCCGGTGATTCCGTGCGAGGACAGGCTGTTTGTTGTCGATGCAAGGATTGTCCTGGACCTTGATTTCGTGAAAACCGAACAGAACAAATTCTCGCACCTTGCGATAATGCCTTACCCTGAAAACCTCACAAAGGACGTGAAGCTCATGAACGGCTCCACTGTCAAGCTGAGGGCGATAATGCCTGAAGACGAGCACAGGCACCTTGCAATGCTCAAAAAATTCTCGCCTAAAACAGTAAGGCAGAGGTTTTTCCATATGATAAGGGACTGGGACCACGAGGCCCTGACAAGATACTGCTTCAACGACTATGACAGGGAAATAGCGATTGTTGCCGAACGGGGGAAAGGCGACAAAAGGGAATTGCTGGGCGTGGTGAGAATAATGGGCGACCCTGGAAAGGACACATCCGAATTTGCAATAGTGGTCACGGATGAATGGCAGAAAAAAGGCCTTGGAACAATAATGCTCCGCTACATAATGGAAATCGCAAGGAAGAAAGGCTTAAGCAAAATCTGGGGGCACGTGTTCGTGGACAACGCCGAACTGGTGAGCATCCTGAGAAAAGAAAATTTCACTTTCAAAAGCTCTGAAGACACCGGTGTGTACTATGTGGAAAAATCTCTCTAAAACAGCACGCCTTTTCCTCATTTTCGGGGCATTTGCAATAGGCCTTGCACTGGCAATGCTCCTGCCCTCCGGCACATCAAACCAAAAACAGCCTGACTGCAATTCCTTTTCTGTGGAAGCCTGCCCTGCAGAATGCGTTGTCTGCCCGCCCGGCGAAGTATGCAGTTCCATTGCCTGCGGCAGCGAAGAATTCTGCAAAAGCATAGGCTTCGACAAAAACTGGTATGCGCCGATAAAGGAAAGGCTTGGGTGAATTAGTTAGTCCTTAAACGCCCCAGCCACAATCAGCGGGAACACAAGTGTCGCGTCCGCATAGACCTTTACCATTCTTCCTTCTGCCTTGATTTTGCCCCAGCTCACTGCTTCGTCCGGCCTGGCGCCTGAATCAGAGCCACCTTCCTCGGTGTCAGTGGTGATATAAACAGCGTAATCCGCGCCATCGCGGAGAAGGTTCGCATTGCACACATGGTGTTTCACAAATCCACCGCCCAAAACAAGGATGCCGCTTTTTTCCGCATTGAGCGCAAGCGAAACGATTTTGACCATGTCATCGGTCAGGTCTATCTTAAAATCAGGCCTTTTCTGCTTGAAAAAGAAAATATTGTCGCCGATTGCACCATCGGTAATGGCCGGGCAAAAGCAGGGAATATTGTTTTTTGAAGCCCAATGGTAAATGGACTTTTCATCCTTCAGTTCTTTCCCCAATTCAAAAATGAATTCGGAAGTTGTGATTATTTTGCCTGTTTTTTTCTGGCTCTGGTACAGTTTTTCCAAAAAAGGCTGCATGAAATTCTCGAATTCGATATAGCGGTTGTTTGCGACAAGGATGTTTCCAATGCGGTTCACTCCCTTATCCCTCAATCCTTTGCCCTGGATGCCGAAACTGCCAAGAACAAAGGGGCCTGTTGTTTTCATCACGTCCTCTTCGATGCCGCCTGCGGTGGTGACAAGGACTTGCACCATTTTGTTCCTTGCAAGGTATGCAATGAGTTCGCGGAGGCCTGAGCTCACCATGTTCGAGTTGTAGGCAAGGAAGATTACAGCCTTTTCCTTGCGCATTTCCTTGATTATATCAATGGCGATTGCGAGATGGCTTGCCTGGAAGCCTGTGCCCTTGTAGGATTCGAGGAATTTACTGAAATCGAAAGGCTTTGAGAAATCGAAGCCCTCTATTTTATGGCCCTCAGGCTCCTCTGATTCTACATAATCAACATCGTGCGCCTTCTGCACCTTTTCCTTGTCCAAAACAGGTTCCATAAAAAGCACCGCCGGGAATCTGGCGCTTTACCTTGTCCTTACAAGTGTTGCCTGGTCGCCGTAGCGCAGGTATTCGACTGCCTGCCCGTTCTGCAAATCAGCCATGTCTTCAGGCTTTTTGACAGAAATCATTTCGTAGGATTTCATGTCCATTATCTGGACCGTATCATCGGTGATTGCAACAACCTGCGCGTTGCTTCTCTCGACTATGGGAACCTCGACATCTGTGCCAGCAGGCCCCAAAAACTGCCTTTTCCTGTCGTCAAACAATCCAAAAACCGTAATGCGGCATTTTGCCGCGCCGTGCTTTCCAGGCTTGCTTTTCTCTATTGCCTTTATCTTGCACGGCTCGCCGTCCACAATCATGTAATTTCCTTCCTTAAGATGCCCTGCCTCCTTGAAGACTTTCTCACTCATTCTTTCACCTCTGAAAACATGCAACGCTTGAATGAAATTGGGGGCTTCAATTTAAAAATGCTTTTCGCGGCTGGATTGCCCGCAGAACAGTTTCAGCCCATTATCAGCTCATGCGAATAAAAGGAATCTTCCACGAATTCGGACAGCATGTCGGCATGCCCTTTCTCGAATTCAGACAGCGCAAGGAAAAATTTCTTCCCGTTTTTGTCCGAAATCTTTTCGGCTGCCCCTGAATAAAATTCACTGGCTTCCTTTTCCTTCCACAAGGCGAAAAGCATTGCGTTCACTGCACTGTCCATGCCCTTGTCCCAGTCTTTTTTCGAAAACTGCCTGAACGTGAATTTTGAAAGTGGCTTCGCAGGCCATTTCCCTTTTTCCAAAAGGGATGTGTTTACCGACAGTATTGATTCCAGGTGCTCTTTTTCCTGGCCCGCAAGAAAATTGAAAAAATCCCGCAATTCCGCGCTTTGCGCCTTTTCGGCCTGCCTTGAATAGAATTCAATGCCGTCCTTTTCTATTTTTTCAGCGACTTCAAGGCCCTCGGCTATTTTTGCCTTGTTCTTGGAAGAAACGAGTGCAACTGCCTTTTCCAAATCCCTGCTTTTCACAGAAACCCCCCAAACCGCCTATAACAGAACAAAAGCGCAAGCAATAAAAGGGTATGGCGGAACTTTTTCTAAGTACAACAGGCATTTTTTGGGATAAATGGCTGCAAAAAAGGCGCTTTTGGCGCTCGCATTCCTGCTTTTCGCTTCTGCCGCAGCGTCAGCCGCAGGCCAGTCAATCGTGCCGGCCAACGCACTGGACGACGGCAACATAAACATCACGATTTTTTACGGCCTGGAATGCCCGCACTGCCATGACGCGATGGTTTTCCTTGACAGCCTGGCAAAGGAAAACCCGGCAATAAAAATCGAAAAAATAGAAACATGGCATTCCGCTGAAAACTACAATCTGTTCAGGGAAACCGTCCAGCGCTACGGCTACGACCCAAACAATACAGGGGTGCCTTTCACCATAATAGAGGGCCAAGTCGTATTGGGGTATAATGAAAACCCCCAGGTAAACACCCCGGCAAAAATAATGGCGGCGATTGCGTCCTGCAGCGCCATTCCAGACCAAAACCAGCAGTGCACCGACACCAACACCCCGCAGACAATAACCCTTTTGTTTTTAGGGCCGATAGACACAAGCAAGCTTTCACTTCCAATGCTTTCCATTGTGCTCGGGCTTGCGGACGGCTTCAACCCGTGCGCGATGTGGGTCCTGATATACCTTATTTCGCTAATGGTCATGACCGAAGACAAGAAAAAAATCCTGCTCATCGCAGGCACTTTTGTCTTTGCCTCCGCAGTACTCTATTTCATTTTCCTCACAGCGTGGTTAAACCTCTTCCTCTTCATAGGCTTCCTCACGCCTGTCCAGATAGCGATCGGCATTGTCGCAATCATTACCGGCGGCATGCACCTCAGAACGCATCTTTCAAAAAAAGAGGCAAAATGCGAGGTGACCGACGACAAGCAGAAGAGGAAAATCATGGACAGGATAAACGACATGTCGAAAAAAGCAGTTGTGCCGGCCACCTTCCTCGGCATAATTTTCCTCGCATTTACTGTTAATCTGATTGAATTCGTGTGCTCTGCGGGCATTCCGGCTGTTTTCACAAAAATCCTTGCAAGCAAAAGCCTGCCAATGCTGGAATACTACAGTTATATCCTGCTCTACGACCTTGCATTCATGATCGACGACATCATTATTTTCGGCCTTGCAGCCCTCACGCTCCAATACACTGACATATCGAGCAAATACGCGAGAATCGGCGGCATAATCGGCGGCCTGGTCCTGATTCTCCTTGGGATAGTCCTCATTTTCTTCCCTGGCGCACTGGCAACGATTTAGGGAGGATTTTAAAACCTTGCCACAAAAAACCATTAGTCTCAACACAAATAGTTTGCACTGGAGGGAAAAAAATGGTGGATTTGAAAGCGAATCCCGCGCCTTTGGGCCTGATGGGATTTGGAATGACAACGATTTTATTGAACCTGCACAACGCAGGCTTGTTCGGATTGGGCTCGATGATTTTGGGAATGGGAATATTTTACGGCGGCCTTGCACAGGTAATTGCAGGAATAATGGAATACAAGAACGGCAACACATTCGGCACAGTCGCATTCACTTCATACGGCCTTTTCTGGCTCTCGCTTGTCGCGCTTTGGGCAATACCAAAATTCACCTGGGGCGCGAGCTTTGCGACCGACAAGTTCGCAATCGGCTGCTATCTTTTGTGCTGGGGGATATTCACACTAATGATGTTCTTTGGCACCCTTAAAACAAACAGGGCATTGCAGTTTGTTTTCGCCTCGCTGGCGCTGCTCTTTTTCCTGCTCGCAGCCGGAGATTTCACAGGCAACGCAATGATAACACAGATTGCGGGCTACGAAGGCATAATCTGCGGCGCATCCGCATTCTACCTCGCAATGGCGGAAGTATTGAACCTGCAATTGGGCAGGACAGTACTGCCAATAGGCCCGATGAAAAAATAAAGCAATTAAACAAAACGCAGAGCAGGGGAAACCCTGCTTTCCTTTTTATTTTTAAAAGAACTCGCCAATCCTTGCCTGCCTTTCTCTCTCCAATTGCAGGAAAGACACAGCCCTGCGCAGAATCACGCCGCACTCCTTCAAATCCCCGAATTCCCTGAACCGTTTTCCCCCACCTCTGGCAATTTCGATTTTTTCCAGTGCCTTCGGCCCAACTCCTGGCACTCTCAGAAGCTCTTCTCTCTTTGCGCTGTTCGGGTCAACAGGAAATTTATCAGGGGAATTCACTGCAATCGCTACCTTTGGGTCTTCGTGCAGTGAAAGCCTGTTGTTTTCGTTGAGCGCCAAACGCAGTTCCTTTAATTCAAAACCGTACACCCTCAAAAGCCAATCGCTCTGGTACAATCTGTGCTCCCTTGATTCGTTCTCAGGCTTTTTCCCTTCCATTGCAGTGCCTTTTACAGGCGAGAAAGCGGAAAAATAAGACCGCCACAAAGAGGTTTCCCCATACAATGAATCCATTTTGGAGAGAACATCCAAATCATTTTCTTCCGCTGCGCCCAAAATGAATTGGGTGGTAAAGCTGATGCGCGCGCCGCGGTGCCGCGCTTCGTCAATCCATTTCAATCTTTTTTCCAAATCGTTGAAGTAATCCTTTGTCGAGCCCAATTCAGAGAAATGCTGTGCAGAGGGCGCTTCGATGTTGAGGGAAAGCCTGTCAGCATATTTTGCCATTTCAAAAATGCTTTCTTTTGCCATTCCCGGCAAAACTTTCAAATGAATGTAGCCGTGGAAGTGCATTTTTTGGCGCAGGATGCGCGCGCTTTCGATCATCCTTTCCGCAGTCGAATCAGCATCTTTTGTGACTGCCGAGCTTAGGAACAGGCCTTCCACAAAGCCTTTCCTTTGAAGCAATGAAAATGATTCGGCAACCTCTTTCGGTTCCAATTCTTCCTTTTGCCCATTGGAAGTGGAGTTCACGCAGTATTTGCAGTCATGAACGCACTTGTTTGACTGCAATACTTTCATTAAGCGGCATTTTTCGCTTGTGGCGGCACAGTCGTGCACAAAACTAGAATACTCCAAGGGGATGCCTGCTTTCCTGAAGGATTTTTGCTTCACGCCCCCGCAGGAATCCCATGAGGCCGCAGTGCCAAGCGCCTGCAGTTTCTGCAATAACATGCAATGATTGCGCTTTCAAGGCTTTTAAAGGACGGCAGGGTTGGGTTCCGCTGAACGTTTTGCTTAAACGCGGAAAGTCCTTTTTCTTTTGGCTAAAACCGTGCCCCTGACTTTGGGATGCCCGCAAGGCACAATGATTTTTGTTTTCTTTCCCCTTACAATGTTTGAAATTCCTTTTGTTACGCCGGCGAGTATGCGTTCATCCGTAAAGCCGGATTTCCTTGAAAGCCCAAAATCCGCCATCTTAATCCCTTCCCTTTCGTTCAACTTGTACACTGCAGGGATTTCAACAGTGAAAAGGTTCTGCGGATCGTCTTTTACGGACGGGTACAAAAAAGTTGCTTTTGATTTGCGGTCAAAGCTTGCAATATCGTACTGTGAAGCCGAATGCTGGTTTGTTGCAATTCTCTCCCTTTTGTCAACTTCGCCTGGTTCGAAGCTCTCAAACACATGCGCCGGGCTGTTATGGAACCTGAAGACAAACCAGCCTGGATTTTCTTCGGCGATTCTTGCCTCGATTTCTTCCCTGGCGGAATCGCGGAAATTACGCTTGGTCGGGGCGGACAAAGGCAGCTCGCTGCCTGTCCAGCCCTTAATTGTTCTTCCCTTTGGCAAAGGCATCCGCGTGGGCGCAAACTTGACTTCGTGGCCCATGGCCTTCAGCTTCTTTGCCACAAGCCCGGCATAAAAAATAGACGTTACCTCTTCGGCATGCGTTCCCGCAACAATGATTATTTTTGCCATTATCATAAAAGGAGGCAATAAGAATAAATTCAAATGCAGGTTTCCGCTGAAAGAAATGCTTAAAATAAGGAAAAGGCTAGATATCTTTTATGCAGCCAAGGCCAGGCATAAGGCTTGTTTACGGCGAACCGAAACAGCAGCGCAAAGGCGTTGTTTCTGTGATGGTTGGTTTTGTAATCGGCAACGGCGTGCCCTCAAGGGGTTTTGTTTCGACAAAAGAAACTCTTCTTGCGCTTGAAAAATATGAACGATTTGCAGCAGACCTTGGGCTGCATTGGCCTGCGACAGGCCAGCAAATCGGGCACATGAAACTTGAAATCAGGCCGAACATAATCAGAGGAACGCATGTTGTATGGACTGATTACGGGCCGTTTTACAGCAAATTCATGCCTGTTTTCAAAAGGCTTGGCTTGGCCCAAATGCTTGAATTAAGGGTTTTAAGCGATTTGAAGAAAAGATACCCGAAAATCGCTTCGGTACGCCACACAGGCATTGAAAATGCCAGGCGGAGGCAGCTTGCAAAGCGCGGTTCAGCAGAGGGCTTTGTCCCCTATGGCCTGGAAATTGAAAGAATCAAAACCAAAATCAGGGCGGATGTGGCGAAGGGAAGGAACATAACGCTGGCCCGCAGGCCCTGACTATTTCTGCCCCAACCTCTTTGTTCCAACGCAGTTCGGGTACATGTT
>JAZDDY010000111.1:0-8890 GCA_043809265.1 Candidatus Iainarchaeum sp. | reverse complement strand
GCATAATCTTGATGAAAGCAGATTTTGGCGTGCTATATAGTATTTCATATTCTGCACCTTCGCAGTCAAGCTTTAGAAGATCGATATTTTCAATCTTGTTTTCGGATATTGCCTGCCTGAGGGATATGCAGTCGACAATTTCGTATTTTTTTGAGCGTTTTGTTGAAATGCTGTGCCCCCCGGTATTGTCCGTGCATAAGTATAATTTTCTTTTTCCTTTCTTGTTTGCAATGCCCTTATGGAAAAAAAGCACATTATTCAAATTATTGGTTTTAACATTCCTTTCTAAAAGCTTAAAGTTTGATTCCATGGGCTCAAATGAAAATATTTTTCCTTTTTTTGCAATGGTGGCTGATTTTATTGTAAAGCACCCTATTTGCGCGCCTACGTCAATTATAGTGGCTTTTTTGGGCAATCGCATTTTGTCAATAGAATATTCATCCATTTCAAAAATCTCTTTTATGATGAACTCGTCCATGGACCCTTTGCGGTAATCAATTTTCAGTTTTCCCTTCCTTTTCTTTGCTATCCCAGCATCCTTCGAACCCATTTTTCAAACCTCGAAATCGGAGAACATGGTAGGATTGAAAAGGAAATTCCTTTTCAATTTATTTATGGGCGCAAAAAAAGCCTTTTTCAGGGACATCGGACTGGTTGTCTTCGATTCGGTGTACGAGCCGCAGGAGGATTCCTTTCTTCTTGCGGAGAGCGTGAATGTGAAAAAAGGAGTTAAGGCCCTCGACATGGGCTGCGGTTCAGGCATTCAATCAATAAGCATGGCATTGCAGGGCGCAAAAGTTCTGGCGGTGGACATAAACAGGGAAGCGGTGAAAAACGTTCTGGAAAACGCAAGGCTTCTCGGCCTTGAAGGCAAAATCACTGCAAAAAAAAGCGACCTGTTTTCCGCGGTTGAAGGAAAATTCGACGTCATTTGCTTCAATCCGCCATACCTTCCCGGTGATAGAAAAAAGGACCGCTCTGTTTTGGGCGGAAGGAAAGGATGGGAAATATTGCACAAATTCTTGGACAAGTTTCCGGGCTTCCTTGCGGAGAAAGGGGAGTGCTTTTTTGTCTGCAGTTCCCTGAATGATTTCGATGCGCTCGGCAAAAAAATTTCAGGCCTCGGCCTAAGGTTCGAGATAGTTTCAAGGCAAAAGCTGTTTTTCGAGGAACTCGCTGTTTTCAGGGTGTTCAGCTAACGCTTTTAACTTTTAGCACCTCTTTTTGTAGTTATGACAACCAATGTCACTGTCGAGTATGCGCAGGCCGAGAAGCGCTTCCAGGAGGCGCGCACGCCTGACGAGCAGCTCATGGCATTGCTTGAAATGCAGAGCACTGCGCCAGACCACAAGGGTGCGGAAAACCTGCGCGCAGAAATCAGCAGGAAAATCAAGAAAATAAGGGAAAAAATCGAAAAGAACGAGGAGCAGAGAAAAAAGGCCTCTTCACGGTCTGTTTCGATAAGGAAGGAAGGCATAGGCCAGGTTGTTTTGGTTGGAATGCCTAACTCCGGGAAAAGCACTATTTTGAAGGCGCTAACCAATGCGGATGTGGAGATTGCGGATTACCCTTTCACCACAAAAACGCCCCAGGTCGGCATGATCGATTACAGGAAATCGCGCATCCAGCTTGTGGAAATCCCCCCGCTGATAGAGGGCAGCTGTGAGGGCAAGGCGATGGGCCGCGAACTGTTCGGGCTTATAAGGAACGGCGATGCGGTTGCCCTGGTGCTGGATTCCGCGAACCTGGAAAAAGAATTCCTTGCCCTCAAAAACGAATTTTCGCGGGCAGAAATAGAACTGAATGCTGCCAAAAACCCGCTGTCGCTTGAAAAATCCAGGTTTTTGGGCATATCGCTTGTGAACCCTGCATTCTACAAGGCGAACCTCAACGAGCTCAAGGCGTTTCTGAGGAAAAGAGGGCTTTCGAATGTCACGATAGTTTTCCACAGGGCCACAGTGCTCAAGGATGTCGAAATGTTCCTTTCCTCCAAAACGATTTCCAAGAGGGCGATGGCGATAATAGTTGAAAAAAACGGGCTTAAGGCCGATGAAAGCGCCATGAAGCTTGTCTCCGAAGGCATGGGTGTTTTTTGCATCAACAAGCTTGGCGACACTGAGAAAAAGGCCCTGGTGGAAAAATTTTTTGCAATGCTTGACCGCGTCCTTGTTTTCACGAAAAAGCCGGGGGAAAAGCAGGCCGACAAGCCGATGGCGCTTCCGTTGGGCTCCACTGTCGGGGATGCAGCAAGGGACCTCCACCAGGATTTCGAGAAACATTTCAAGTACGCGAAGGTCTGGGGCAGCGCAAGGTATCCAGGGCAGCGCGTTGCAAGGAATTTCGTGCTCAAAACAGGCGATATAGTGGAAATTTACAGCGGGTGAACGCGCGATTTTTTTTGCCTGTTTTTTCAGGCCTTGCTTGCCGCCTGCTGTTTCTTCTTTTCGTATTCTTTCTGCCTTACATAAAAAAGCACTATGATAAGCAATATGACAAAAGCGATGTACGGCAGCAGCCCGTAATCCACGCCCCTGCATTCCACGCTGAAATCCTTTTCAAGCGTGTGGGCGCCGAGTCCGTCCTCGAATTCGACCCTTAACAGGATTGTTCCTGTGCCGGCGCAGGCGCTTTCAGTGCCGAACCTGAATTTTTTGCCCTTGATTTCATCGCCTGCGGCCATAATTGTTTCGCCGAGGCCCGTGCCTGTTTCGGCAAAAAAATACGGGGGCAATACAAGCCCTGCGCTTTTGACTTTTACCTCTTTTTCGGAAATGTTTTCCAGGGAAAGCAGTATTTCGCCTGAAGAGCCTGGCTTAACGGTTTTTTCAGGAAGCGAGGCGCTTGCCTGCAGCACAGGCTCTAGCACAGTGACATAGGTGCCTGCAAAATAGTCGTATGAACCCAGGCCGTATGACACAGACAAAAGCCTTGTGCCCTTGTTTGCCTTCGAGTCCACAGGCTTGACCTTGATTTCAATGAGCTTTTCTTCCCCAGGGCCAAGGCTTTCGACAGATGAAGCAAGATAGTCTGAAACGCCGCCTATTCCTTCGGAAATCACCAGGCCTTCGTCCGCGTTCCATTTTATTGAAATCCCACCCTCTGTTTCCTGGCCTGTGTTTTTCACAGAAGTGACAAGGGCACCTGTCTCGTAAGGGTAGAGCTGCAGCGCCTTTTCGCCAAGCGTCGGCTTTACCTGCACGCTGATTTCCGCTGCCGCAAGGCCGAAAAAAAGAACGAATGCAAAGAGCGCGGAGATTTTAGCGTATGCCATCGAAGACGACCTCTTCCTCTTCCCCTGAGCCGCTGACAAAAGAAACAAGCTTGCCGCGGTTCTTTATCATGTACAGGATTATGAGCACGAAAATTATTATAACAGCGACCGAAATGAGAAGTTCGTAGTTTATGCCCTCGGGTTCAGGCTCCAAAAGGCCGGCAGAGTAAACCGCCAGCGCGCTTTTTTTCGCGTTTTTCGCATTTTCTAGCGCCCGCTCATAATCCCTGCGCTGGAACTTATCCTCGGCCGCAGCCCATTCCGCCGAGAACTGCGAAAGTTTTTCCTGGTCCGCCCAGAATTCTTTTATCTGTTCGCCGTTCATCTTGTCGAACGCCTCCTTGAGCGAGGCGAAATTGCCGTCGGTTTTCTTCTTGAAGTCAGGGTCCTCGGAGTAAAGCGCCTTGAAGGCGACATCCCTCTGGAGCATTGCCGTGACTTCTTTTGCGAATTCGGCCGAGGAGCCGGAGGCGTTCAGGAAAATAGTGTTCATGGTTTTTTCGAGCGACATGTTTTCCGCGCTCTGGTACCATTGCTCTATCCTTGAGAATTCTTCAGGCAGTTCTGCGGCCTGGTTCAGCTGCTGTTTTGCCTCCATTGAAAGGTCGGGGTCGCCGGCAATTTCAACCCTTAACTTTTTCTGCAGTTCGGAATATTCAAGGTTCAATTGGTGGAGCTGGGCGATATAGGAATAGCATTCTGTCACCGCGTCCTTGAGGCCGGTTTCGCCGCCGACCAACGGCTTTGTGACAAAAGAGCTTTCAAGGCTGTCGGTCGCGCTCATCTTGTTTTTCAGCACCTCGAGTGCAATGCTTATCTGGGCGAGTTTTGCCTCCAGTTCTGAAACAATGGCATATGCTTCGCTGTTGTCCAGTTCGCCCCTGATAAGGTCGAGGTCAAGGGTTTCGCCTGAAATTTTTGTGGCAATCGTGCTTGCATCGTTCCATTTGACAATGAACCAGGTCATCGCCTTGTCCTTTATTTCTTTCTTGAACTGCTGGTACTGCACGATGAACTCGGTTGTCTGGAAAAGGCGCTTGTTGAGGGTTTCATCCGTTATCGCCTGCTTTTCCGCGCCTTTCAATGCAATATACCCGCTTGTCTTGCTTCTCAGGACAATCTGCACAACGCAGTAAACCTCTTCCTTCTGCCTTATGGCGATAATGTTGCCGATTGTTTCGCCTGTTTCAAGGAAATGCGTGTCGCCTGACACAAAATTCGAAATGTCTTCTGCCGAGCATTCCTCTGCGAAAAAAGCCTTCGGCTGGGCCGCAAGGCAGGCATTGGAAACCAGCGCAACGGCAAGGAAGAAAACCGATATTTTCGCAAAAAGCAACCTGTCCTGCATTCTATACAATAACACTCCAATAAATATAATCCTTACGCCACCCCAATCAATCAATGAAAGTGCTGGTTGTGCTTGTCGGATGCGAATACGGCGAGAACCTCGGCCTTGTCGCAAGGGCGATGAAAAACTTCGGCCTCAAAAGCCTTGCGCTGGTTGAGCCGAAAGTCGACAAGGCAGGCGACAGTGCGGTAAGCAGGGCAATGCATGCAAAGGAAATCCTGAAAAAAGCAAGGGTTTTCGGCTCGCTTGACGAGGCGCTGAAGGGCGTCGATTTTGCCGTAGCCACGACCGCGCGCTCCTCCAAAAACGAAGGCAGCGGAAGGAAGGCGGTTTCCCTGGAACTTTTTGCTGAAAAATACAGGCAGTCGAATGCAAAAATCGCCATTGTTTTTGGCAGGGAATCGAACGGCCTAACGAACAGCGAAATAGGCAAATGCGATTTCATTGTTTCGATTCCGGCAAGCAGGGAATATGGCGTGCTCAATCTTTCCCATGCCGCTGCCTTGGTGTTCTATGAGCTTTTCGGGAAAAAGCCGAAAACGCCTTTCAATGCGGCTGGAAAGGAAACAAAAGACGCGGTAATCCTGCTCTTTGCGGACCTTGCCGACGCCACTGGAAGGATAAGGAACAAAAAGGCGGTGGTGGGCTCCTTCAAGCACCTGCTTGGAAGGGCGCCAGCGACAGACAAGGAAGTGAGGGCAATAGCGGCAGTGCTGTCAGAATCCCTGAAAAAATTGACCCCTAAAAGGCCGAAAAGTGATGATTAAAAGGTTATATCAAAAGACATTATTAAGGGCATTCTGTAAATGTCTTTTGATAGCTATCAAAGGACAAGCAGGGTTATTTTTGTCCTTTGATATTATTCCGGAAAAATAAGTATTCCTTGTGTTTTTTGGTGGTTTGATTGGGAAAATTTTTGGTTTTTTTCTGTGCAGCGCTGCTTTTTGCGGCGGTGCTCCTTGTTGCGGGCTGCAATGTCCCGCCGGCCGACGGAATCCAGGAAAAAGAATTCTCGCTTTATTTTGCATTCGAAAAGGGAAGCGCCCTGTTCAATACAATAACGGTTTCTGTCGAGGACTCCAACGGTGCAAAGGCGGCAAGGCAGATCATTACAATGACGACCGTGAAAGAAGCCGGTGAAAAGGTTTCAGAACTCCGGATGCTCATGCTCGAAGCCAACGCAGCAGGGGGAAGCAATGAAAGCGTCTGCGCTTCCATTCCGTATGCGGGCAAAAAAAGCACTGTCAAATTCCACAGCGACGGCAACGTCGAATACGGCAGCCAGTCCTCTGTTTCGTTCTATCTCCCGCCCCAAAAAGTCAAAATCGGCGAATCATGGGACTTCGAGGGGATAGAGTACACGCTCGCCGAAGAAACAAAATTCAGCAGCGGGGCAGGCGACTTCAACTGCCTGAGAATAACAGTGGACGGCATCCAATCCGATGCCGCCGGCACCAAAAGGATAAGCGGGTATTTTTTATTCGACCCGGAAAGGCACCTCAAGGTCATGGAAGAAACAATAGAGGAAAGGCTTGGCCTTAAAACAGCTTATTCAAGCGAGCTCACGGCGATAGAGGAAAACTTTTCCGGCGAACCAGATTATTCCTGCCTTTTCGCATCAGAAGGCATGACCGCGGGCCAGAAATACTGGTTTGCGGAAAGGCGGTTCGCTGAAAACAATTCCGAAAGCGCGCTGGAACTTTCGCTTGCGGCAAAACAGGAATTTGAAATGGAAAAAGACCTCAACAAGGAAGAGCTTGCCGCGAAAAAAAACAATTTAATGCTTTTGGCCGACATCTACCAATCGCTCGGCTTAAAGGAAAAGGAAATGAGGCAAAGAATGGGCAATGCCGATTATTTCTCGCAATTCCTTGCCGGCGGAGCCGGGATTTCCGCAAACGAATTCGTGCAGGTTTGGCAGGACTACAAAACAGTTTCCGTGTCAGGTTCCTGGCTTTTGCAGGAAGCTGAAAAAAAACTCGCCGACCTCAACGCCAGGGTAACAGGAATCCTGAAAGGGCAAGCCCTGCTCTCGGACACAGGAAAAACCGAAGGCCTGAAAATACTGCTCGCCGAAGGCAGCACAACCCTTGAATTCGAAAGCGCGCCGTTCGGCGAAAGCTATTCGATTCCGGTGCTCGACCTGAACGAAGGCGGCTTATTCAGTGCAATATATTACCGCGCCGGCTATGTGCCGGAAGCCCTGCCCCCGCAGAAAGCCGACAGGAACGTTTTCGCAGGCGAATACAGTTATGCGCTCTCGCCGATGGACGACAACTCGCTCGGCTACCTCGCAGGATTCTGCTATTCGCTTGACCCGGCCACAGGGTGGATAAAACAGTTTAACGAAGGCCGCTTCCCTGTCATCGGCGACTCGAACACTTTCCAGGCCGAATGCAAGAACGGCTTTTACTCCCTGCTTTTGCCCCCGGGCGCATACACAATTCTCCCGCAGGAAAAAGCCCTCGAGGTTAAGGCCGCGGAAACAACAATAGCGAACCAAATCCAATAACCCAAATGATTAAAAAGTCCCTTGCCGTAAAATATTAAAGTGGGGTCATGGGGTAACCAGGTAGCCCAGCAGGCTCCAGACTGCCCTTTTCTTTCTTTTTGCGAAAAGAAAGAAAATGGCAAGTTGCCCAAAAGAAAGAAAACTCTTCGGCAAATATGCCAAAGAAAAATTTTCTTCCTTTCAGCAGCTAATGTTCATCTGGAGCGCTGAGTTCCTTTTCAAACAGGAAAAAGGGGCAATGACGAAAAACAAGTGAGAATCCGCAATCGCGGATTGGGAGTCACCTGTTAGCCCGGGTTCAAATCCCGGTGACCCCACATTTTTCTATTTAAAGGAAGTAATTCTTTCATGCCCGGCCTTGAGATTATTCTTTTGATGTGCCTTGTCGTGCTGTTCGCTTATCTTGTGAAAGGCATAAGCGGTTTTGCCGAAGGCATGATAATGATGTCATTGTGCCTCCTCTTCCTTGACATAAGGTTCATCCTGCCTGTGCTGCTTGTCGTAATGCTTGCAGGTGACATTTACAATTCAGTCCGCCTCAGGCGCGATGCTGACTGGAAAACAATCCGCTTGGCGCTTTTGCCTTCAATTGCAGGCGTAATCCTCGGGACACTTTTGCTTAGCGCCCTTGACAGCGCGCTCATAAAAACCGCGTTCGGCATCTTTGTTTCTCTTTTCGCCCTAACTCTGCTGTTCACAAAAAGCAAGGTTGCCTCAAGCAGAATCAGCAAATGGTGGGCGCTTGCCGCAGGCTTTTCCGGCGGCTTAATCGAAGCATTGCTCGGGACAGGCGGCCCGCCTGTCGTGATATACCTGAACCGCGCAGGCCTGAAAAAAGCCGCTTTCAGGGCGACCTGCACAGCATTCTTCCTTGCATTCAACCTTGCAAGGCTTCCGGCATACCTTTTTGCAGGCATCCTTACGGTTGAAACAGCCTTAGTGGGAATTGCCCTTATCCCTGCAATGGTTTTTGGCACTGCAATCGGAATGAAAGCCCACGGTTTCTTCGACGAAAAAATGTTTGCAAAATGCGTTGCTGTCCTGCTGTTGCTGGCCGGGTTGAAGATGGTGTTTTGAACTTTTTCTAAAAATTCAATGCAGCTGCATAAACCAATACCCTTAAAAATTCTTGAACTCTTTCATTTATTGCTATGGAAAAGCAGACTTATGAATTGCTGAGGGAGCTTGAAAAAACCCTGAAGCTTTTCAGGAAGGGAGAGGCCATGCCTTTGAGGGAGCACTCGAATGCCCTGATGAAAAGGGCAGTGCTCCTGAACAGCGGCCCGATGGCACAGGTTTCGATTGTCGCCTATGTTCTCCACAAGCTCCTCACCAAAGAGCACATTGTAAGGCATGAAAGGTGGAAGCAGAACAAGGCATCGCTTTCAGATTCCATGCAGACCGCGATTTCAGTGCTTGAAGGCGGCAATGTTGCGGAATTCACCCGGTCAATGGCGTCCTTTGCCAGGCACATAAAAAAAATAGACGGTTTTTTCAGCAGGTTCATGCAGGGTCTCATGGAAAAGGCAAGGGTCAAATGCGCAAGCGATGCCTATTTTTTCGGCATGTCCCTGAGCAGCGCTGCCGAACTTGCAGGCGCTGACAAGAAAAGGCTCCAGGAATTTATAGGTGCCACCGGCGTGCACGACAAGGAAAGGTCGAAAAAAGGGATTGCCGAAAGGCTTAACTCGCTCAAGGCGGCAATTGCGGCGTGATATCATGAAAACAATCGTTTTTGACTCAAGTTCCCTTATTTCCC
>JAZDDY010000110.1:0-2254 GCA_043809265.1 Candidatus Iainarchaeum sp. | reverse complement strand
GTAGGACTCGGAGTCGGCGTTGCATCTTCAGCAAAAACAGCCCCTATAAGCAAAACAAAAACTGCAAAAACCAAGATACAATTTTTCTTCAAAAGACCACCCCGAACCATTTTGATTATGCGTATTTCAATGCTGATTTTTTATGCGGAATTAATTAATAGTAGTTAATTGGCTAATGCTAGTAGTATTTTGCCTAACAAATGTTTTTAATCCTTTTATAACGGTTCTTTTTGGTCGCCGGAATTTTTTGGTGTGATTGTGTCCTTGGAAGGCCTGTTTTGGGTTGCGCTTGTCAGCATGTTTCCTTTCACGGAACTGAGGTTCGGCATCCCGCTCGGCATTTTCGACGGAAAAGTCGCGCTCCCGTTCGGTTTTGAACTGCAGGGCTTCGGCCTGCCATTGCTGCCTGTCTTTTTGGTCGCGGTGCTCGCCAATATTTTTATCGGCATCATGGTTTTTTTCCTCCTGGACAAGACAGTGCATTTGTTTTTGAGGCTCAAATTTGTTGAAAAAATTTACAATTTTTTTGTTAAAAGGGTGCAGAGGAAATCGAAAAAATATGTTGAAATGTACGGGGGCCTCGGCCTCGCATTGTTCATTGCAATCCCTTTGCCCGGGACAGGCGCATGGACCGGCGCGCTTGCGGCGTATGTTTTCGGCATGGATTTCAGGAAGTTTGCAGTGGCGAATGCCGCGGGCGTCATAATTTCAGGCATCATAATTTCTGCTGCTTTCTCAGGCCTGTTTTCAATCATATAAAAAGATTAAAACACTGCGCCCCCTATTATTGCTGCCTTTTTGCACTTGTTTCGGAGGGTGAAATCATGCTTGGCGTTATCGGCGGTACGGTTTTCTTCAAGAAAAAATTTTTCGGCAAATTCAGGGATTTCCCTGTGAACACAAAATTCGGCACGGCGACGGTGAAAAAAAGCGAAAGCATAGTGTTCCTGCCAAGGCACGGAATCCTGAGCGACACGCCGCCGCACAAGGTCAACCATAAGGCGCACATCCTGGGATTGAAGCAGCTGGGCGTAAGAAAGGTTATCGGCATTAATTCTTGCGGCAGCCTGAAAAAAGAAATCGAACCTGGAAAAATAATCGTGCCTGACGATTACATCTGCCTTGCAAAGCAGGAAACATTGTTCGACATGCAGATAGAGCACATCACGCCGGCCTTAAGCCAGGCAATGAGGATAAAAATGCTTGAAGCAGCAAAAAAGCTGAACATTGAATTGGTTGACGGCGGAGTTTATATGCAGACAACAGGCCCGAGGCTTGAGACAAAGGCGGAAGTGAGGATGTTTTCACAGTTTGCGGATGTGATTGGGATGACAATGGCCAGCGAGGCAATGCTCTGCCAGGAAATGGGCCTCGAGTACGGGGCAATCTGTTCTGTCGACAACTTCGCGCACGGCTTATCCGAGTCAGTGCCGTCGCACTCGCAGATTGTCGAGATGGCTTCAAGGAATGCCGACAAGATGTGGCAAATAGTAGAGGAAATCGCGAAAGAGTAGGTGGGATTTTGAAGGCATTAATCGAGAATGTTTCCCTGAACGGAAAAAAAACAAACGTTGTTGTGGAAGGGAACAGGATTGCCTCGGTCGGGAATGAAAAAGACCGCTCAGGCGAAGTTATCGACGGCGATGGCTTTGCGATTGTGCCTTCGTTTGTTAACTGCCACACGCATGCCGCAATGTCCCTGCTGAGGGGATACGCGGATGATTTTCCTTTGCAGGAATGGCTCCAGAAATACATATGGCCGGTGGAAGGGAAAATAACAAAAAAAGACGCGTATTGGGGCTCGAAACTCGCATGCCTTGAAATGATTAAGACAGGCACAACCTGCTTTGCGGACATGTATTTTTTCCCTGAGGAAACAGCGAAAGCAGTGAAGGAATCAGGCATCAGGGCTTTTTTGGGGATTGTTTTTTTGGGAAACGAAAAAATCGATGCAGGCAAGGTAAAGAATCAAATAAAAGAATTGGGCGGCTTCGGCGGGCTTGTAAAGCCGATGCTTGCGCCGCACTCCCTTTACACTGTTTCAGAGGAAAACCTGCGCACTGTTGCCGAAATTGCCGAAAAGGAAAGCCTGCTTGTGCATTTCCATTTATCGGAAACGGAAAAAGAGGTAAGGGACTGCGTTAAAGAGCACGGGAAAAGGCCTGTCGAATTCCTGCAAAAAATCGGTTTTTTGAATGAAAGGGTTTTGAACGCGCACTCGGTATGGCTTGATGCGAAAGAAATCAAAATCCTG
>JAZDDY010000109.1:0-2742 GCA_043809265.1 Candidatus Iainarchaeum sp. | reverse complement strand
CCCCCGCACAGGAGCATTTTCGTCAAAAAAATGCGCGGCACAGATCACAGCAAAACAATACACCCGTTCAACATCACTGAAAAAGGCTGCGTAATCAACGCAACAGACAGGGTGCTCTGGGAATCAATCAAATGAAGGGTTAACCCTTCATTTCCTTATTTTTTCTATATAGAATTTTACCCCATCCATCTGCTTCTTGAAAGGCCGGGAGGAATCCACTGTGAAATGCGGCTCTTCCATCGGCTCGAATTGTTCCTGCATTTTCCTGTAAAGCGCCAGTTTTCTCGCCTCAGGCATCCTTTCAATCAGTGTTTCTTCCGGAGCAATCATTTCAATGAATACAACAGGAATGCCTTTTTTTTCAGCGATTTCCTTAATCCTGTTTCTCTCCGACCCTACAGAGAAAGAGCCGTCCACGACAAAGCCTTTTCCGGCTGAAAGCTTTCCTTCAAGGAATTCGCACATTTTCGAGAAAAGAATCTCTTCTGCGACAGCGTTCCTGTTCGTGTTGTCCATGTTCAGGTACTGGAAGCCGAGCTCTTTTGAGATTTCTTTTGCGAGGAAGGTTTTGCCGGTTGCAGGCAATCCAAAAAAGACCAATAACACGCGCAAACCCCAGCAAAAGGAACGGGAGTTTTATTGCACTCCCAGTTCCTTGAAAATCGCTTTCGCAGAATCCACTGCTTCCTTGTTCGCATCCACTTCGAACAAAATGCCTTTCGTTTTGTAGAATTCAGTCAGCGAAGAGGTCTTTTCCCTGTATTCTTTCAGCCTTTTCTTTATGACTTCAGGCTTGTCGTCTTCCCTTGTGAAAAGAATGCCGCCGCACTTGTCGCAGACGCCATCCCTTTTCGGCTTCATTCCGATAACATTGTAGATTGCGTTGCAGTTCTTGCACTGCCTTCTTCCCCCGAGCCTCTGCAGAACAGTTTTTTCTGAAACATTCAGGTAAATGACTTTCTTGAGATTGCGCTTGAATTCAGGCAGGATTTTTTCCAGGGATTCGGCTTGCACCGGTGTGCGCGGATAGCCGTCCAAGGCAAGGCCTTTCTCTGTGGGAATTTTTGCCAATGCTTCCCTCAAAAGTCCCTCAACAATATCATCGCCGACAAGTTTTCCCTGGTTCATGAGGCCTTCCACCTGCTCCCTGAACCTGTGGTCCCCCTTGATTTTTGCCCTTATAAGGTCGCCTGTGGAAACCTGGTCCAGCGGAAATTTCTGCGATACAAAACCTATGACGGTGCCCTTGCCTGCGCCCGGGGCTCCCAAAAAAACCAGTGCAACTCCTTTTTCCAAAAACATCCCTCCAATCACAATATCAAACAGCAAAAGAGATAAGAATTGGCAAAAAAAGCAATTTAAAGGAATACCCTATTTTGCCGCAGCATCCACCACAACCTGCACCCTGCTCGGCGAAAAAGACCTGACAATTTTCTTGTTCTTAATCCTTATTTTCCTTCCCGCTTTCTTCGCTGCCACCCTGAGCGCTTCAAGCGGCGGACCGTAAATATCTGCCTTTTCCACAAACTGGTAAAAATGAATCACTCCGCCCTCAGGCTTTAAAGCCATAAACGCAACATTAAGGAAGTTCTCGCCGCCGCGAGGCAAAGGCATTGCCACCCTGTCGCACTTTCCTGCCAGCGCTTCAGGCACAACCTTTCTCACATCGCCCTTGAACGCCTCGACTTTGCTTTCAACCTTGTTCAAAACAATATTTTCCTGCATGAGCCTGAAAGCATCGGGATTCAATTCCACTGCAAAAACCTTTTCCGCTTTCGAGTGTTTTGCGAATGCAATGGCGAAAGGCCCGACGCCTGCAAAGAGCACGGCGACAGTTTCGCCTTTTTTTATCAGCCCTGCAATTCTTGCCCGTTCATGGCTTAAGCGCGGGGAAAAGAAAACCTTGCCCACCACAACCTTGTATTTGCAGCCCCATTCAGCGTGCAGTGTTTCAGCCTTTTCTCGCCTGCAATGATTTCCACAGGCCTGATGCGGAATTCGCCTTCATGGCCTCCAAGAATCCTTGCAACTGTCTTAATTTGGGGATTGGATTCGAGCAGCGCCTTCCCTATGAGTTTTTCTTTCTGGAGAAGTTCATCAGGGACCAGGATGAGCGCAATCTGCCCAATTACGTCAAAAGAGGTTATGAGCTCTGAAAGCTCTTTCTTGGAAAGCGCTTTGGAAAGCGCTTCCTCGAGCGAGCGGGGTTTTTTCTTTTTCTCGGTGAAAAGTACATGGATTGCCTTGGCCCTGCCGGCCTTTTTCTCCAGTTCTTTTTCCTGTGCCTTGGAAAGCGGTCCGAGCAAAGGGAAAAGTATGTCTGAATCGGTTTTCCTGAGCTCTTTCGAAGTGTCAAGCAGGCCTGCTTCCATCAGAAAAACCCTTGCGGTTTCGCCGTTCTTTTTAGCCACAGACAATGCCAGAGCCATAAACACATATTAAAATGATTAACAGTTTAAATTCTACTTATGGACTTCAATTCCTTATTCTACGAATACTTCGAAAAGCCTGTGTACGTTCAAGGCACCCAAGGATACAATATAGTGAACACCGCAGTGTACGGGGCAATCCTGCTCTGCCTTGCATTTTTTGTTATTTTTCCGTTCCTTGACAGGAAGGGAGTGAAATTCAACCTCAAATTCTGCCTTGGCCTGATTCCGTACATTTTGGTCGGCACCTCACTCCGTGCAATCACTTCCTCAGGCCTCCTGCCCGGATTCACCGAAACACTGAACCCGCTGG
>JAZDDY010000108.1:0-6242 GCA_043809265.1 Candidatus Iainarchaeum sp. | reverse complement strand
ACCATTAAAAAAAGCGGAGTGATTTATAGTATTGGACCGGTGTTTTCATGGGCTTGTACGAAAAGGACTTTGGAATTGAGCTTTCGAACGCCAGGAAGAAAGCCCTCGGCATGGTGGCGCTGTTCGTGCTTGTCATTTTTGCACTGCTGGTCATCGTGATAGCGTTCCAGCCAAAACCCATAGTCCTCACAGTGCACGATAACCCGTTGCGCCTGAAGGAAAAGCAGTACACGATATTGAATGCGGTCATCACGAACATCACAGGCAGCAAGGCAACCAATGTTTCAGTAAAAGCCGAGGCAGAGGACAGGCAGTCCATTATAATCGGAATTTCTTCAAGCGACACTGAAAACATTACGGTGATAGAAAGCGGCCTGAACAGGAAAGTCAATTTTTTGATATTCCCTAAAGCCGGCATAAAGGAAGGCAATTACCGGATAAAAGTCACAACAACAATCAACGGCCAGCCATTCGAGGAAAGCATTGTGCTGGAAGTGCTGCCGAACTAATGGCGCACCTCAAAACACGAAAATTCTTTCCTGCACTTTTCCCATTTCACTTCCACTTTTTCCACGCTTGCAGAAGGCGGGCCCTGCTTCAACAATTCAATGAATTCCAGGAGCGCTTTTTCTTCGCCCTCGGCAACCGCCTCAACTCTGCCGTCAGGCAGGTTTTTCACCCAGCCTTTAAGGCTGAGGCTTTCAGCCCATTCTTTCGTGTGCGCGCGGAAAAAAACTCCCTGGACGCGGCCTGAAACCAAAACATGGAGGCGTTTGGGCATGGGAATCATTCTGGCTTTTGTTCTGCCAACCAAGCCTTGAAGTCAGCAAGCGAAGTTGCCCCTGTGAGGGTGCGAAACTTGAGATACCGATCGTGAAGGCCGGGATAAGCGCGGGAAAAAGTGAACATAAAAGCCTGGATATTGCAGGTTGAAGGGAACGCCCCATTCCTGTGCCATTCTGCAACCGACTTCTCATATCTTTTGACCAATGCCGGGTCGGAAAGTGGAACCGCCATTTCCTGCCATTTTGAAATCCTTGCCTGCGCTTGCGCTATTTTTGCTTTTGATGCAGACGCCGACTTGAGCTTTGCTTGCAGTTCCATAAACTCCTCATTTGTAAGCCTCCTTACTGGTTTCTTAAGCTTCTGCCTGTAAGACTGGAGTTTTCTGTTGTGCCTCCCGCTCTTGCTCCACGGCCTTTGAAGTGGGTGCTTTGGGCCCTTGAAGTCTTTTTTACCGACTTTGCCTCCGCTTGCCTTGGTTTTCCTGAGATTCTTTCCGCGAAGAGCCATAAACACCACCACAAATACCAACGCTTCTCACGAATTTAAGCCTTTTGCTGCTCACCCCTTTTTCTCAGGTCAATCAGCCCTTGCGCCCATCCCTGGAACTTCTCAAAACTTGTTGTCCTTTTTTCTTGAACGAAGCGGTCGTAGGCCTCTACAATTCCCGGAATCCTGTCCCTGAAAACTTCTGCAAGCGCGGCCTTTGTTTCTGCAGCCCTATAGTCTGAAGGGCAGGTAAATCTTTCCCTGTAAACCGATCGGCCGTCTATCTCAATCCAATACCCCTCGTTTGGTATATTATCAATGTAATGGAGAAGGCTTTTTTTGAACGCTTTGACGGATGGCGGGTCAAATAAAGCCGGCAGTTTTCCAGCCAATTCAAGGTCAGCAGTCCGTTGGGCCGCCCATTTTGCGGCTTCAGCGCGCCTGTCCACTGTGCCAGGCCTTGGTTTTGGCGGTTCGCTGCGCTGCCCTGGCTTTTCCCTGGCGTATTCCAGGATATTGCGTTCTGTCCAGTCGCCCGAATCCGGCTTTTTAGCCGAACTGCCGCGATTCAGGGGGTTTCTCCTGCTACTGTGATCAGTCGGCTTAAACTTCATCGGCATAAAAACAATATGCCTCTCTGGAAAATAAAAAGCTTTTGGCATAACCGAGGGGATAGCTTTAAATTATTTTGCCAGTCCTATTCTTTCCTTATGGCACTCAAAGAAGTCCGCATACACGGCCGCGGAGGCCAGGGCGCTGTGACAAGCTCCCAAATCCTTGCGATAACCGCATTTTTTGACGGGAAATACTGCCAGGCATTCCCGAGCTTCGGCGTGGAAAGAAGGGGTGCGCCTGTTGAGGCATTCACCCGCATTTCCGACAAGCCGATACAGATAAGGCAGCACGTGTACGAGCCGGATTATGTTCTTGTGCTTGACCCGACGTTAATGGAAGTCGTTGACGTGACAAAAGGCCTCAAGGACGACGGCATTTTAATCATCAACTCCGACAAAAAGCCGGAAGAATTCAAATTGGACACTAAAGCGAAAGTGAAAACAATAGATGTCACTAAAACCGCGCTTGAAGTGATAGGAAAGCCTTTCGTGAATGTCGCGGTTTTGGGCGCTTTCGCCGCAATCACAGGCGAAATAACCCTTGCTTCAATAAACAAGGCAATCGACCAAGAATTCGCGGAAAAAATGAAAGTAGGCGAACTGAACAAGAAGACCGCGGAAAAATTGTTCAATATGTCAAAAGGTGCTTGAATGGCAAAAGAAAACAAAACTGAAAAAAAGGGAACTGCAAAACCCGCGGAAAAGCTCGCGTTCAATCTCGGCGCGGTCATTTACGAGCCCGGCTCCACGATAAAAAATAAGACAGGCAGCTGGCGCTCAATGAAGCCGAAAATAGACCAGGCGAAGTGCATCAAGTGCGGCATCTGCTGGGTGAACTGCCCTGACATGTCCGTGAAAAAGAACGCTAAGGGAGAATTTGAGATAGATTACGATTATTGCAAGGGTTGCGGCATTTGCGCGAACGAATGCCCGGCAAAAGCGATCCTGATGGAGATAGAAAAGAAATGAAGGCAAAAATAGTTTACATTACCGCGCCGAATTTCGGCGAAGCGAGAAAAATTGGATTGGGGTTGCTGGAAAAAAAATTGTGCGCTTGCATCAATATAATTCCAAACATTTCAAGCATATATTTGGAGGACGGAAAAATAGAGGAAATCAACGAGGCGATTTTGCTTTGCAAGACAGAAAAAAGCAAACTGCCCAAAATAACGAAAACCGTGAAAGAACTGCATTTTTATGAAACGCCCTGCATCAAGGCAATCGATGCCGAGCAATTGAACGAAGATTATTCGAAATGGATGAAAAAAACCATGAAATGAGAGGTTTGAAAAAATGGCTGAAATGGTTGTCGAAGCAAGCATGGCGCTGGCATTGGGTGCAAAGCTCTGCAGGCCCAAGGTAGTGTCGATGTACCCGATTACACCGCAGACCCACATAGTGGAAAGGCTTGCGGATTTCATAAGCAACGGCGAACTGGATGCCGAAATGATCCACGCGGAATCCGAGCACTCGGCGATGGCCGCAATGATCGGCGCCGCGGCAACAGGCGTGAGAACCTACACCGCCACGTGCTCGCAGGGATTCGCATTGATGTTCGAATTACTGCCGATAATGGCAGGAAACAGGTTGCCTGGAGTGATGTCGGTTGCAAACAGGGCATTGAGCGCCCCGATAAACATCTGGAACGACCACTCCGACGCGGTTTCAGGAAGAGACCAGGGCTGGATGCAGATTTACTGCGAATCCACCCAGGAAGCTATAGACACAACGATTCAATTATACAAGGTAAGCGAAGACCACAAGGTGCTCTTGCCAGGCATGGTCTGCATCGACGGCTTCACATTAAGCCATGTGTGCGAAAGGGCCATTGTGCCTGAGCAGGAGGAAGTCGACAAATTCCTGCCTGCATTCAAGCCGTTTGTGACACTCGATCCGGACAAGCCGGTTTCAATCGGCCCGATTTCTTTCCCGAACACTTACATGGAATTCAAGAAACAGCAGCAGGAAGCGATTATTGGCGCATTGCCGGTAATACAGAAAGTGCACGATGAGTATGCGAAAAAATTCGGGCGCGCTTACGGCAACGGCCTTATCGAAGAATACAGGATGAAAGACGCGGAACGCGCAATCATCGGCATGGGCACATTGTGCGGAACAGGAAGGATTGCGGTCGATGAGTTAAGGGCGAAAGGAGAAAAGGTCGGCATGATAAAACTGCGCTCACTTAGGCCTTTCCCGGTAAAAGAACTGCAGAAATCGGCAAAGAACCTCAAGGGTTTGAGCGTTATCGACAGGCATGTTTCAATGGGCTTTGAAGGCCCGCTTTGCACCGATGTAAGGTCGGCATTATACGGCTCAGGAATCGAAGTCAACGGCTTCATTGCTGGATTGGGCGGAAGGGACATTACTGTTGACAGATTGCAGAAAGCATTGCTTTCAACAAAAACCCACAAGCAGGGAGAGTGGCTCTTATGATCAGGGGACTGCCTGAAGAGGAATACTTTGCGCCAGGCCACAGGGCTTGCGCTGGATGCGGAGGGGCAATCGCATTAAGGCATGTGCTCAAGGCGACAGGAAAGAATGTTGTCGTGGTGCAGGCAACAGGCTGCATGGAAGTTGTCTCTTCACCATACCCTGAAACAGCATGGAGGGTTCCATGGCTGCACGTTGCGTTCGAAACAGCTGCGCCAACCGCAAGCGGTGTCGCAAGGGCACTGAAAATGCAGGGCAAAGAAGATGTCAAAGTCATTGCATTCGGCGGAGATGGAGCGACCTATGACATAGGCTTCGGCGGAATAAGCGGCACATTCGAGAGAAACGAAAACATAATGTATGTTTGCAATGAGAACGGCGCCTACATGAACACAGGCATCCAGAGAAGCTCTGCAACGCCTTTCGGCGCCTCGGCAACAACAATGCCTGCAGGAAAAGCAATCCACGGCAAAAGGGAAGTGAAAAAGCCGGTTGCATTGATTTTGGCAGCGCACAACGCGCCATATGTTGCCACGGCAAGCGTGTGCGACATCAACGACATCCACAGGAAAGTCAAGAAGGCAATGGCAATCAAAGGCCCGACATACATTGAAATATTCTCCTCATGCCCTACAGGCTGGTACTGCGATTCAGCAAAGGCAATCGAGGTCGCAAAGCTCGCAATGCAGACAAGAATTTCTCCATTGTATGAAATCGAGAACGGCAAGGTCACAATCACGCACGACATCACAGAGTCGAAGCCTGTCGAGGAATACTTAAAAACGCAGGGCAGGTTCAAGCACTTGTCGCCGGAGCAAATCAAGGAAATCCAGGGGCAAGTCGACCATGAATGGGCAAAGCTCAAAAAACTGCAGGATGCGGGATGCGAACTGTGAAACCAAAAACCAGAGCCTGAAAAACCCGGAACCAAAACTTTTTTTAAAGTTCCCAGCCGTATTTATTCGGGCTGGGCCACGAATTCTTTGAACTTCAAGGAATTCAACCAACTCTCTTGGCAGCACCGCCTTCGGGCGGTGTGCCCGGCCCGCTTATAATTATGGAAAAATACTGCAAACAAGACCAGAAATTGCTTGCAATCTGGGCAGCGGACTGCGCGGAACGCGTGCTTCCATTTTTTGAAAAGGCCTGCCAGAAGGACGACAGGCCAAGCAAAGCCATTAAAGCATGCAGGACATGGGCCCGCACAGGTGTGTTTAAGATGGCCGATATACGCGGGGCTTCGCTTTCAGCCCATGCTGCGGCCCGTGAAGCCAATGAAGGCAGTGCGGCTCGTTTTGCTGCGCGCGCGGCAGGCCAGGCAGTTGCAACCGCGCATGTCCCACAGCATGCCTTCGGCGCAGCTTACTATGCCCTTAAAGCCGTTGCGGCGGCCGATCCAGCCGATGCCGAGGCTAAAATTGCCAAGGAACTTGATTGGCAATCAAGACATCTTCCAAAAAAGATAAGGAAAGGATGGCAAGATTGGCAGTCACAGCGACTTCCAAAAAACCTAAAGCCAAGATGCAAGCCGGCCAATTTGCGTGCAACCTTGGGTTAACTTGCAAGACAGGGCCGACCCAAATTATTTTAAACATTAAGGTTGCAGATTTTTATAGCAAAAAGACGCCGAAGGGGGCTTTTTCAATGGCGCCAAAGGACGACGAAGACTACGACACTGAAGAGGAAAGCGAGAACGACGAGGACGTGAACCCGGAAGAGGCGGGATTCATGCAGGGCTACGAGCGCGGCGACACCACCGAATGCGCGAACTGCGGCGAAGAAGTGGAAAAGGAAACCGCAGTCAAAAAAAAGCTCAAAGGCAAGCTCAAATACTTCTGCTGCGACGAATGCAGGGAAGAATTCATCGAAGTCTTGGAAGACGAAGAAGAAGAGGAAGGCTGAATTCAAGGAAGCCGCCAGGCA
>JAZDDY010000107.1:0-5297 GCA_043809265.1 Candidatus Iainarchaeum sp. | reverse complement strand
ACCAGGTTCTGCCCTGCGTTCAGGTCGATTGTTTTCGAATCGTCGACCTTGTCCAAGCCGTTGGCATTGATGCCGTGCAATCTTGCGGTGATTCCGCTCGCGGCCTTGCTTGAATTCAGCACAACTGATGCCTTCAACTGCTGGCTGGAAGAATAAGTGTTTTTGTCTGTGGAGAATTCCATGATTTCCAGTTCAAGCGCCTTGTTTTCTTCAGGTGCCTGGGTTGCTTTTAACTCAGGAGTTTTTTCCGGCACCGGTGTCGGAGTTGCCTGAAGGTTTTCAGCAGGCTGAAGGCATGAGGCAGTTCCGCAGGGCGTGCTTTCAGGCAAAGAAGGCCTGGTTTCTCCGAGCGCAAAAGCGGCAATCATGCCTATGAAAACAATGCAGAACAATGCAGGGATTATTTTTTCCATTCCGATACCTCAAATCAGGGCCGGGAAGGTTTGCGCAACCCAGTCGCCGACAAAGTGCGCGATAACCACAACTGCCACTGCTATCGCAAGGTGCTCTATTACAACCATGTGGGTTTTCTGCTTTTCCTCCCTCCCGATAAGGAGGCTTATTATGATTATAAGCGAAAAACCGTACAAAACACACACAATTATCGCTGTTTCAATGTCTTTCGGCATTAAAAGTATCGGGATGATGAAGGTCATCGCAAAAAGGAATTTGGACACAAACGTTGCAATCGTCGCCTCCCAGATTTCCTTGTCCGAATGGCGGCCTTCGGCTTCCTCTGAAATGTGGATGCCGAGCGCATCCGAGAATGCGTCAGCGACTGCAATCGATATCACGCCGCCGATCACAGCCATAACCGAATGCGTGCTTGAATGCAATCCGACAATCATTCCGAGCGTCGTGATTGTGGCGGAAGTAAGCCCGAAACTCAGGCCTTTTTTCAACGAATCCTGCATGCTATAATATTTTTAGCATGGGTTTAAAGGTTTATTCCCGGGTCTTTTTCCTTTTCAACAGCACAATGGCCAGCACTATGGTAACGGCGACCGCAATCACAATTGGCAAATCTAACCCTTCTGGTTTCGGTGCAGGCGTGGGCGTTGGCGCAGGCGTTTCCTCTGTGCAGTCTTTGTCTATGCCTTGCGCGCAGTCCGGGTCGCAGATTTTATCTGCCAATGGAAGGCAGTAATTGTCTGTTTTGTCCAAAGGGCAGTCTTGTTCACACGAAAGGAAATTTTCTGCTGAATCGCATTTCCCATCATTGTTGCAGAGAACACCCAAATCAAACCTTGCAATCTCTCCATTAAGGCCTTCAAGCACGACATATTTCGCGTTTTCCATGTAGGGCAGCCAGATTGTTTTAGTGAAATTTTTCTCTGCGTTCTCGTAAAATTTGTTCAAATCCTCTTCTGTCATCTCCGCGCCGTACGGCGGGAAGGCGACAACGCCCATATAAACAAGCAATTGGTAGAGTGTCTGGTTTTCCGCATTCTTCAGTTTTATCGCGTGCTCGCCTGTAGGCTCTGTTTCGCTCAGGTAATCCACGACAGCTTGGGCTTCGGCAATGCTCGGTGTTCCGTCCCGCACTTGGATTGAAACCATTATCGTTTTCACAGGCGCTTCCGCAAAGCAATAGGAAGCGAAAAGCACCAGCACTGCCAGCCACAGCAAACCTTTCCTCATTTCAACACCCCGCCATTTTCGTTATCGCGTCTTTTTCAAAGCAATCGAAATCGCGCAAAAGCGTGTCGCCGAGCTCTTTGTAATATGCGCCCATTACGCTCACGCCGATCCCGCCGTTTATCGGGATGAACCTTCCGCTGCAGTCATGGTAGTCGGTTTTGTCGTTTGCGCAGCAGGTTACAAACATGCCTGTTTCATAATCATCGCATTTCGGGTAGTCAGGGCACGACTGGGGGTCAAAGCCAGAAGGGACTTCCAATCCGGCCTCGCCAACCACTATCTGGTATTGCTGGCCGCCGCCAGGCCCTGGATATTTGTTCTGGCAGCCTGGGGAAATGCCCTCCCCGCTTGGAATGCCTGCCTCTTTCCTCCGCAAATCCTGTGAAACAAACTCGCTGAACTTATACTGGTCGCAAAAATTGAAAAAAATATGGCCAATCTCGTGCGGGATTGTTTGGTTTTTGAGGAGGGAAACCGCGAATATTACCTTGTTCTCTGGTTCGGTGATGGCCGCTGTGGAAAACACCGAGTTGGCATACGGGTCGTATGCTTCGATTATGTCCGCATTTGTAAGCATTATTGCTGCAAACGTTTCGGAGTTAGACGGCAGGCCTGCTTTTGAGCCGATGCACCTTTTCACAAGGTCTGACGCCATATAAGGCTGCAAATTGTATGTGCTGACTGTGTCCAGGTTGCAGGCCTCGGCTTCTTTTTCATCCATTAATTTTACTGTTATGTTCTGGCAGCCCTGCAATCCGGCTTTTTCAATGAAATAATCCACCGCACCGTTCACGTTTTCCTCGAACGTCCCTTTTGCCTTGTCCTTTGAATGCTTCCAGCCCCAGGGAATGAACAAAAGCGTGTAGGCGCTTTCCCCTCCCCCAATCAGGTATTGGGCTGCCCTTGCAGTCTCCAGTTCCTGCCCTGTTCCTGTGCCTGCGCTGTCTGGGGTGCCGTCGCCGTCGCTGTCCTGTTCGAGCAGTGCCTTGGCAGGCGCTCCGGTTTCCCTTACTGTTGACGCTTCGATTTTGCACCCTGCCTGTTTTTGAATCGCTTCTTTTTCAAAGCAGTCGTATGTGCGGGGGAGATTGTCCCCGAGTGCGGCGTAATATGCGCCCATTACGCTTAGCCCTCTTGCGCCGTTTATCGGGATGAACCTGCCGCTGCAGTCATGGTAGTCGGTTTTGTCGTTTGCGCAGCAGGTTAAAAAAGAGCCGGTCTCATAACTGCATTTAGGGTAATCCGGGCATTGCCCTGGCTTAAAGTTTGAAGGGACCGCAAGGCCTGTTTGTGAAATCTGGAGTTGGTATTGCTGGCCGCCGCCAGGCCCTGGATATTTGTTCTGGCAGCCAGGCGAAAGGCCCTTTCCTTTCGGGATGCCGAGCCTTTTTCTCTGGTTGTCCTGCAAAACAAATTCTGTGAACTTGTACTGGTCGCAAAAATTAAAGAACAGGTGGCCAAGCTCATGGGTCGGGACAGCCTTGCTTTTTATGCTTGCAATTATTATGTTGCCCCCTGGCTCTGTGAAGCCAGCGGTCTGGACTGCGCCAGAGCCGAAAGAAGGGTCGTATACCGCCATTTTTGGGTGATTTGTAAGCGCAATTACCGCAAGGTTCCCGGAATTGGACTGGGCGCCTGCTTTCGAACCGGCGCAGCTTTTTATAAGGTCAAGCGCACCATACGGGTCAAAGCCACTCATGTCCAAAGATTGCAGGCTGCAACCGGCAATATCGGCTTCGCTCAATGTTTTTACTGTTATTTTTTTGCAGGTTTGGATGCCTGCTGTTTCAATGAAATATTGGGATTGCTCCTTTACATTCTCCTCGAAGGTGCCTGTAGATGAATCAAGCGAATGGTTCCATTTCAATGGCAGGAACAAGAGCGTGTATCCGTCTCCCTGCGCCAGCCCAGGGTAAGTCTGGCCTGAGGATGGCTGTTGTGGGGTGTTCGGCTGCGGGTCGGTCTCGTTAGGCAGGTTGTCATTGTCATTGTCAGGTTCAAGCAATATTTCCACAGGCGTTTTCGCAAGGCCTTTCACCGAAACCTCAAGCATTTTTGCAAGGTTCCATTTTATTTTGCTGTCCTCGATGCACGCGTTCCCTTGCTTTACCTGCTCTTTCACATTGCCGATGAATGTTTGGGCTTCGGCTTCCTGCGCTTCATTCAACGGGATCATTTTGTTTGCGCCGCCGTTGAAGATGCCTTTCCCGAGAGTGTATTTTTTGCCTGACTTGTCTGCCTTGGTGACAGTAACATCCACATCTGTTGTTGCGCATAGGAGTGTGAAGTATGTTCCTGGGGTTGTGGCTGTTGCTGTGAATAATTTAATCGGTTGTTCTGCGGGGTAGTTTGAGAGGTCCAGCATTGCAGCGTCTTTTGCGTTCGCCCATTTCGCGCATTGTGAGGGCTTGGCATTGGATTGAATGCCGTCCAAAAGATTTGTGCCCTGCGCGTCGGCCCAAGTGAATAAGGAAATCGAATCGTATTTTTGTGTTGAAAAATAGTCTTCGGTTGTCGCCAAAGCGTAATAGATTTTGCCCTTGCTTTGGTTGCTTGTTTCAAGCGTGAGAACAATAGGGGCGGTCTGCGCCAGTTTTCCGATTTTAGTGTTCGAAAACTCCATTACAGTGCCATTCTTAGTTTCTTGGAAGGAATCGATTGCGCCCAAAGAGCCTGCAGAAAAGCCCTGAACCTGCGAATACTGTGAAGAAAAATCCGAAACACCGGAACAGGCCAAGGCAAAGGCTGTGCTGAAGAAAAACAGCAGGAAAAAAGCCACGGAGAATGCCTTCGGAATGCGCATTTTAACCACTAAAATTAGTGTTAAAGAATTAATAAAAGTGTTGTGCTGGCATTTTACGGCTGATTTCGGCATCCCAATGGCTTTTTAAATTTAAAATTACAGCGTTCTTATCTGTAACTGCATTACCTGGCGGTTTTTCCATGAAAAAGCATTCCAAAAAGCCTTTGAGCAAAAACCTGATAGCGCAGTCCCTTGGAAAGGAGCCAGGCGAATTCAAGATAATGGATTTGGCAAGGTTTGCTGCAGAAAACAGCATTCAAATGCTCAACTTAAATTATGTGGCAGCGGACTGCAGGCTCAAGACACTGAGCTTTGCGATACGCGGTGAAGCGCACCTGAAACGGCTTTTGGAATTCGGGGAAAGGGTGGACGGCTCAAGCCTTTTTCCCTATATCGATTCAGGCAACGGCGACCTTTATGTCGTGCCAAGGCTGAAAACAGCTTTCGTGAACCCGTTCTCGGAAATCCCAACGCTTAATGTTTTGTGCTCTTATTTTGACGGCAAAGGCAGGGAGCTTGAAATTGCACCGGAATTCATTGTAAAAAAGGCGCACGATGCGTTCAGGAAAAAAACAGGCCTTGAACTGCAGGCGCTCGGCGAACTTGAGTATTATGTTGTTTTCCCCAAGCCGGAACAGGAATTGTTCCCGGGCGCAAGCCAGAAAAACTACCATGAAAGCGCTCCATTTGTGAAATTCCAGGGATTGAACGAGGAAATATTGCACACGATAACGCTTATGGGCATAAAGGCGAAATACGGGCACGCAGAAGTCGGCAATATAGAGATTGACGGAAAGCGCTTGGAACAGTTTGAAATAGAACTTGACCTTGAGCCGATAGAGGACATGGCAGA
>JAZDDY010000106.1:0-16952 GCA_043809265.1 Candidatus Iainarchaeum sp. | reverse complement strand
ACATTTCAAAAAACACCCCGGAATACTTTGAAACACTGATAAAATCCGTTGAAACCCAAAACGCAAAACACTTCGTAAAATTCTGCCATCAGGCATTCGTCAGTCAGGTAAAAAACAAAAGGCTGGCCATGCGGCCAAAATAAACAGCCTGAAAAGGGGAAGCAGGGCAAAATTCAGCAAATCCTTATTTCGATTTCAGAAAAAGCCGGCATTGCATAAACAGTCTGCTTGACCCGCTTCAATGCAACAAGGCCGCGCGCTTTTAAATAATTTACGTCCCTGCTTACCGCTTCCTGGTGGCGCTTCAGGGCTCTTGCGATTTCAGAAACGGATTTCGGCTTTTCCCCTGATTGGCTTGCCATCAAATAGCGAAGCAAATCCATTCTCGCAGGCGACAAAAGCCTGTCCAGCTGCTCGTATGATTCCAGGTAAAGGCAGTTGCCAGGCTGCATTATTTCAGCCAAAGGCTTTCCAGAAAACAATTCCTTCAAATCAAGGTCGGCGCTCCCGCCAATAACAATAGCCAAAACCTTTCCCTTTACAGGCATAATATCACAAAAACAATGTATAACAAAGAAGTTATATAACTTTCGGGTTATTGAAAATCGTCAACTTTTATCTTTGCCATTTTTTCAAATACCAGGCTTTGTATTTCTGCCAGTTTTTCTTTATGTCGGAGCGGCATTCCTCGAAAGATGCCTGCGAGATCTCTTTCCCTGAAAGCGGTTCACCCAAGGCGTTCAGGCGCTTGTAATAGCGGTGCACGTGGCAGTAGCCGTGTGAAGTGTCATATTTCAGGACTTCGTGCACTTCTTCCCAGGAATAATGGATTTGGAGAACCTTGAAGGAGGCAAGCCTTTTGCCCTCGAATTCGAGCACTAAAATAAGGAAATCGTCAAGGCTTTCGCCCAACGGCTCTTTTTTCTCAAAATGCTTTGAGTGCATGTGCCAACCGATAAAAAATGTCGCGAGAAAACCATAACTCTTTTTGGGAAGCGCACTTCCCCTGAACCACAAAAAAGCCAAAAAGCCGGCGCTTTCCGGGGAAAAATAAAAGCCTTTTAAACTCTTTCCTGCTCAATTCAATTGCGTTCAGCGTTTTCGCTTTTTCGGTTTTAGGGGGGGGTCAGTTGGAGATATTTTTGGACAGCGCCGACATTAACGAAATAAGGGAAGCTGCTTCATGGGGTGTTTTGAGCGGAGTCACGACAAACCCAACGCTAATGCAAAAGGCAAATGCCTCCTTCCAGAAATCGATAATGGAAATCTGCAATCTGGTCAACGGGCCCGTCAGCGCGGAAGTATTGAGCGAAGACTCGGAAAACATGGTCAGGGAAGCGGAAAAGCTCGCGAAAATCCACAAGAATGTAGTGGTAAAAATCCCGATGGGCATTGAAGGCCTGAAGGCGATAAAAAAGCTCAAGGGAAAAGGAATCAAAACCAATTGCACGCTTGTGTTCAGCTCGAACCAGGCACTGCTTGCCGCAATCGCTGGCGCGGATTTTGTCAGCCCGTTCGTTGGAAGAATGGACGACATAGGCAACGACGGAATGCAGGTGGTCGAAGAAATAGTCGAAATGTTCTATAATTACGATTTCAAGACAAAGGTCATTGTCGCATCTGTGAGGCACCCCCTGCATGTGACAGAATCGGCAATGATCGGCGCGGACATTGCGACAGTGCCATTCGAAATATTGAAGAAAATGGCAGGGCATTCCCTTACGGACAAGGGAAAAATTTTATTCAAGCAGGACGCGGAAAAAGCCGGCCTGAAGATTTGAGTTTTCGAACTGCGGAGTGAGCGAATTGGAAATCCCTACTGAAAAACTTGCGGAACTGAAGGAAATCGCAAGGAAAATCCGCGTGCTTTCCCTCAAGATGACTTCAAGGGCGAACTCAGGGCACCCCGGGGGATCGCTCAGCGAAGCAGACATCCTGGCAGCGCTTTTTTTCCATGAGATGAAAATAAACCAAAAAAACCCGAAGGACCCCGAGAGGGACAGGTTTGTTTTAAGCAAAGGGCATGCAAGCCCAGGGCTTTATGCAGCACTCGCGCTGAAAGGAATCATTCCGATGAAAGAGCTGGATGGATTCAGGGAAATAAACGGAATGCTGCAGGGCCACCCTTCAAGAACAATACCCGGAATCGAAACAATCGCGGGTTCGCTCGGGCAGGGCTTTTCTGTTTCGTGCGGAATGGCATTGGCCGCAAAAATGGACGGGAAAAAGCACAGGGTTTTCGCATTGCTCGGCGACGGGGAATTACAGGAAGGCATTGTCTGGGAAAGCGCGATGTTTGCCGCGCACCACAAATTGAAAAACCTGACGGCAATAATCGATGCGAACGGATGCCAGAACGACGGCTATGTGAAAGACATCATGGGGGTAGCGCCGATAGAGGAAAAATTCAAGGCGTTCAACTGGCAGACCCTTTCAATCGACGGGCATGACTTCAAGGAAATAGTGAATGCGCTTGAGGCTTCGAAAAAATCGGACAGGCCTTTTGCGATAATTGCGAAAACCGTGAAGGGAAAATGCGTTTCCTTCATGGAAAGCGACCCGCAATGGCACGGCAAGGCATTGAACTCAGAGCAATTGTTCAGGGCATTGAGGGAGCTGGGCGAACAATGACAAAGGAATTTTTGCAGGCAGGGCGGCAGGGGCTGGGCGAATGCTGAGGAAAAACTTCGAGGAAAAGGCGGCAACGCGCGAAGGCTACGGCAGGGCATTGAAGGCAATGGGGCTTGCGGACAAAAATGTCGTGGCGATAGATGCAGACCTGGCTTCTTCCACAAAAAGCATTGAACTGAAAAAGGTTGCGCCCGGGCAGTTTTTTTATGCAGGCATCTGCGAAATGAACGCTGTCGGAGTCGCAACAGGGCTTGCGCTTGAAGGCAAAAAGGCCTTTGTTTCAAGCTTTGCGATTTTCCTCACAGGGAGGGCGTTTGAAATAATAAGGCAGAGCGTCTGCTACGGCAAAGTCCCGGTGAAAATTGTGGGCTCGCATGCAGGACTTCTTACAGGCAAGGACGGGCCGACAGCGCAGGCAACAGAAGACATTGCCATAATGCGCGCGCTTCCCGGAATGAATGTCATTGTTCCGGCTGATGCGATTGAAGCCGAAAAGGCGACCTGGTTCATGAAAGACTTCAACGAACCGTGCTATCTGCGCACAGGCAGGGACGCGACCCCGCTGCTTTACGATGAAAAATACAAATTCGAGTTCGGGAAAGCCGTGGAAATGAAAAAGGGAAAGGATGCAACGATTATTGCCTGCGGGCCGCTTGTGCCGATAGCGCTCGAAGCGGCTGAACTGCTGGAAAAGAAAGGCTTGAAGGTCGGAGTGCTGAACATGCACACGATAAAGCCGATTGATGCGAAAGCGATAGAGAAAGCCGCCAAGGAAACAAAGGCGATTCTCACTGCGGAAGACCACCAGATTACAGGGGGATTGGGGAGCGCGGTAGCTGAAGTGATTGCGGACAAAAATTTGTGCGTGAGGTTCGCGCGCATCGGCCTTGACAACAAATTTGCGGAAAGCGGAGACCCGGCGGCATTGTATGAAAAATACGGTTTCTCGAAGGAAAACCTGGCAAAAACCGTTTTAAAATTGCTGAAAGGATGACCGCATGAACAAAAAAATCCTTATCGCGCCCAGCATTCTCTCCGCGGATTTCGGGAAACTGAATGCTGAAATAAAGGAAGTCGAGCCTTATTCCGATCTGATTCATGCGGATGTGATGGACGGCATATTCGTGCCAAACATCACTTTTGGCAATGCGGTGCTCAAAAAAATAAAATCAAAAAAGCCCTTGGATGTGCACCTCATGATTGCCGAACCTGAGAAATACGTGAAGGAATTCGCCGAGGCCGGCGCAAAAATAATCTCTTTCCATGTGGAAGCGTCCAAAAATGCGAAGGAAACAATCGCGCTTATCAGGAAAGCAGGGGCAAGGCCTGCGCTTGCAGTGAAGCCGAAAACTTCCCTTGAATCAATCGAACCGTTCCTTGCCGATGTCGATTTTGTCCTGATTATGACTGTCGAGCCAGGCTTCGGAGGCCAGGGCTTCTTGAAAGAGATGCTCCCGAAGATAAGGGAACTGCGAAGGAAAAAACCCGAAATCGATATCGAAGTCGACGGCGGAATCAACAGTGAAACCGCAAAGCTTGCGGTGGAAGCCGGAGCGAATGTTTTGGTCGCAGGCTCGGCAATTTTCGGTGAAAGCGACCGCAGGAAAGCGATACTGAAGATAAGGGAAGCGGCAACAGGCTAGCCTTCCCGGATTCTTTTGCCTGTTGGCTGCTTTTTGGACTGCCTGCAAAAGGCTTTGCCCCTTTCATTAAACACAGAAATAGCCCGCAGGGAAAGCGCCAGCCAACGAAAAGTATTTAAACTTACAATGCTTATTTTTTAGAAGATTAATAGTACAAGAGTGAAACATCCCACTGCAGTGGGAGAAGGGTTTTAATTTGGCCAAACAAGTGAAACAGTTATGCCGTGCAATAAGCATGGCGCCAGATTTTCCTAATTATAATAATCTAAATAATAAGAGGAGAAAATAAAAGAGGAAAAAATACGAGTGTTAGGAGGAGAAAAAATGAGGAATGGTGCCAACAAAGCAAAATCTTTCAACTTCAACAGAAAGGAGCGCGGTGCGCCCTTGTTTGAATTCAAGCGGGTAATTCTCTATTCTCTCCTCATAAGCCTTTTCCTCTTAGCCATCGGCACCGCCTCGGCAACCATAACAGTCCAAGGTGACCTGGCTTCAGGGGACGACTGGGACATTTACGCCTATGAAGGGCTGAACGGCGGAACAAACCCGTGCTCCGGAGGGGACGTGACGGCGGACTATAATACTTCCCCGCTGGGAGGCAACGGAGGGGACACAGCGTACGATGACGACGACGACTATATTCTTTCCTGGACCCCTAGCGCTGGCAGCGTCGACATCAACATATGGTTCTGCGAGGACGGAATTCCGGCCTCGAACTTCACAAAAGGAAGCGTTGACGACGGCACAACAGTTTACCTTGACTTGGGCAGGATTTCAGGGAACACAAACGCAGAACTTGACGACGATTATGTCACAGTCTGCGACGACTTCAACGGCAACAGGATGAGCGACGAGGTAGTCCAGGTCAACATCGCACTGGTGACAGATTTCGCACAGTACTTCGCTTTCGAGGACGGCGTGGTCGCAAACCAGAAAGTTTTTGTTTTCTTTGACAACGACACCTCCAACGATTGCATCTGGGATGAAACCAAGACGGCAGGAAGGGAAATTAACACAACAAGCGCACACCCATACGAAAACTACGGCGTTGCTGCGGAATTTGGGCCTGAAACAAAAGCCCAGGGATACCTGCACAACGACTTCGATTTCGGCTGGATGGCGGTCTACAACTCTTACATCGGAGGGGACGGAAACACCGACAAGCTCATGACAGGAATGGCAAAGTTCGGCGACCTTGGGGCGACAGCAGCTACAAGGTACACCCTTTACTATGATGACACAAACGCCGGCAGCAAATACAAGGTAAAACTTTTCAAATCCGCGGACATCGCAAACGCGGCAACAATAAACACTGTCTCGGACATGAACATACTGCAGGTCGCGGCAAGCTTCACCTCGCTTGACGCAAACATCAAAATCAACGGTGACATGCCGACAGAACTCGACCTTGTCAGCTCGATTATCAGCACAGTCGACTACCAGACAACAGACATCGACTCAACACCCGCAGACTACAACCTGTATGTGCCGGTTTCAACCCCGACATTGAAATACTGGGATGCCGGCGCATTCAAGTATGCGTACACTTATGGCGGAGCGATCAATTCAGACCAGACATTGAACATTTCAAGGGTCAGCGGCGAAGCGCACTCGGCGCTTGAAACATACACAAACACTTCAATAGAATTGTTCACGGACAACACCTGCGGCACAGAAGTGACCCAGGGAAGCGGCGACCCGAACTACAGGGTTCACCCGGCAGACACTGCAGGAGTGGACTACAACATTTACTTCACAGGAAACGACGGAACATATTATTCATTAGTATGGTATAACGACGGCTCAGGCGACTTCAACACATGCGGAAACGCGGTGACAGTTGCCAGCCAGGTCGCAACAAAAGACCTCAACTTCCATCTTTCAGGCCAGGTCCCGACAGGCGCCTTCACTAACGTGTATATCGATTATGGCCAGAACGGCTTCACTGTCGGAACAGATGCTAACACCGATGACATTAACGCCGGAGGATTCTACCATGTGTTCGGCATATCCGACGCGGCAGTGGACATTCTTTTCTACAACAGCGCAACACAGGAACTGAGCAAGACCAAGGACTTCAGCTCTGACGTGACATTGAATGTCGCAAAAGTAAGCGGCGACACGCACGCCCAGGCAAACGACGGCGACCTCCTGCAGGATTTAAGGGTTTACAGCGACTCGGCCTGCGCGGTAACAGAATTAAGCAGCAGAAACGGAACGCCCTGGAGCGGAAACAACCCGGACTACAACCAATTCTATGAATCCTCAGGAGCCGGGTCATACTATGCAAAGCTTGACGTAAACATAGATGCAAGCGACAACGTATACACTTCCTGCATCAAATTCGCAGGCACAGGCAACGGCGCTGACGACACATTAAACCTCGCGAGGCAATTGACAGGCCAGATTCCAACCGGAGTTTCAACAGTGGCAGTGGATTTAACTGAAACCGGGGACTACAACGCCAGAACATCGGATTTCATCGGCGCAACCCCGGACATAACATATTACCTCTACATGGAAACAGACGTGGACGCCACAGCGGACGTGAACTTCCTTAACGTTTCAGGCACGGTTTTGCTGACAAGAAACGGAGTGCTGAACGCGGACGAAACTTTGGACGTTTCAAGGATAATCGGTGATGCGCACGCAAACCTGCAGGAAGGCACAGACACGCTCGAAATCTGCAATTCAATCGCGTGCACAACAAAATACAGCTCGGAAACAGTCAACCCGGCTGCAAACGGAGGAGCGGACGACGATTTCAACGTATACTATGAAGTTGCGGCTGCAGGCTCAACCAACATATTCCTGCACATAACAGACGATGCAGCAATAGACCTTTCTTCATTCGCTGACGCCGACGTGCTGAATGGCGGCGCAATAGGCCCGGGCGAAACAGACACCATAGATTTGACGCAAAGCTTTGCAGGTGCAACGGTTTCGGAAATAGCCTGGATTTGGGCGGATGTTGACGGGATAGGCGACGAGGACGGCACTTGGGCATTGGCAGCAGACACGAACCAAACCGCATACAAATTCTACCACGGGTACACCGGTGCAACAGACGCCAATGTCAAAGCCGATGAGGACAACGACGAAAGCAACGGCGTGAACCTTGAGCTCACACAGGACCTGTCGGCAGTCACGGTGCTGAACATTGACGCAATCCGCGGAGATGTGCCGACAACATTCCAGGGCGAAACATTCGAAGTGGAAACCGCAGCAAACGGCAACAATGCCTGCGGCGGAGCAAGATACGGCGGAAACGGCGGAACAGACGCAATACCGGCGGATGTGACTGCACAAACATACGACTATTACCTGTATGTTGAGGCAGACGGAACCGCGTATTCGGTTATTGCCTGCACAGGCACGACAAAACAGCTCAAAAGGAGCGAAACAGCAGGCATGGCCGGAAACAGCTACTATGATGTGAACATTGCAAAGGTTTCAGGAGAAATAAGCGCAGACTTTGACAACGGCGAAGGCAGCAGCGACACTGTTTCGATTTACAGCGATTCAGGCTGCAGCACAACGTTGCTAAGCAGCGAATCGACTGACATAGCCATAGTTGTCGGCGGCGATGACTACAACGGCTTCTACGAAGTCAGCGGGACCGGAGCATATTACATCAAAGCGGTTGACAGCGGCGCCAGCACCTATACTTCCTGCATCAAGTTCACGTCAACAGGCAACGGCGGAACAGACGCACTGAACCTAACCAGGAAAATCGTTGCGACAACGCCGGCTGCTGTGACAAAGATTTCCATCAGCACAACAAACGACGTCAACACCACGACCGACAATGCCGGCGATTTCAATATCTACACAACCAGCGGAACAGCCGCGGACAGGATATACGCATTGAACGCAACCCCAGCTGTTGTCCTGCAAAGGACAATCGACCTGACAGGCGATGCAACATGGGATGTGGGGGCAGTCACAGGAAACGCACACGCCGGCCTGCAGGAAACCAATGTAAGGGACAATGTAGAAGTTTACGATACCGGCCCGGCAACATGCGGCACGCTTCTGAGCAGCGAAGATGTCGTTATCGCGGCAACATACACGCAGTACTATGAATCTGACAGCGCAGGAAATGTTTATATCAAAGTGACCGACAGCAACAGCGAATACGACTACAACACATGCATCGACACTGAAACCGGCGACACAGCCGGTGCAAGCGCTTCCTTCGACCTTGACATGAGGCTTGCAGGGTATGTCGGCTCAGGCATAACAATCATAAGGGTAGACAGGGCACAGGATGGCGACGAAGCATATTCGACTGTTGTGACAGACACAACGCCTGACTCCTATATTTCATACAGCCCTGGCAACAACCCCACTGATGTCAGTTTCTATGCTGGCGCAACGCTCGAGCTTGACAGGACAGGCAAGAACAGCACCGCAGACCTTATGATAAACGTCGGAAAACTCCAAGGTGAAACCCACGCAACGCTTGAAACAGGCGGGGACGACGACGTAAGGGTTTACAGCACTATAACAAACAACGCGTGCGCAACCGAATTGAGCAGCCATGCAGAAAACCCGGCTGACACAGGCGGAGTTGACTTCACACAGTACTTCGAGGCAACTGACGGCGCATACGACAACACATTCTATTTCCCAAGGTACAGCGCAGTAACAGGCGGCCAGACATATGTAACATGCCATTTGGACGGCTTCAAGACCACAAACCTTGAATATGCCAGCGCGGACTCGCAGAGGCAGGTCAGCGGAACAGTGCCTGATGCTTCGGCAGGAAACCCGGACATAGCATATGTAATGTCAGATGTCAACGGTACAGGCAATCCGGCTGCGGCAACCGCACCTGTTGACGGCGGCGCATCCACTGCATACTACCTGTTCCTTGATTCCGGTGCAGCAGGCGCCGGAGACGACGTTAACTTCTACAGCGATGCAGCCGGAACAGTGCAGGAATTCGGCAAAACCACAAGCCTTGCCTCGGACGCAACAATCAATGTTTCGCTTGTGACAGGCGAAACAGGCACAGCGCTTGAAGGCGGCACTGACTCGGTTGCGGTTTGCGCAAGCGGGCTCCCGAACACGTACACGGACACGACATGCGACTCGTATTCAAGCACCAGGACACAGTACCCGGGCGAGAATGCAGGCGTCGACTACAACGTGTTCTTCGAACAGTCAGCCAACACTGTTTACTTCATGCAGATAAAAGACATGAACGACTTCGGAGGACAGAACTGGGGCGGCTCAGACCATAACTTCTATTCCTACAACAAGTTCACGAGCGCAGCAGCAGGAAGCAGAATCGAGCTTGACCTAAACGCAAACCTCACCGGATACCTCTACGAGGAATACAACATGGCGCTCCCGATACTTGATGTGAACGTGAACCTGGTGATTGGGGCAAACCCGCAGGACTGGAATTCATTCACCTTCACAAATGTCGACGGAAACTATTCCGCATACGGCATGGGTCCGTACGACTTCAAGTACTCGAAAGCAGGTCACACCACAAGGGATTGGACCACCAACGCAGGCGAAATGAACGACATAATGCTTTCCGCGACAGTCGACACAAACCTGTTGAACGGAGTGATTGTGACAGTCAAGGACGATGCAGGCAACAACATCACAGATGCCACAGTGGAAGTTGTCACAAGCACAAGCCCTATAACATTGCTGACAGGCTGCACAAGCCCGGCAGGCAATTGCACAAGGACAGGCGACAACACAGCAGGCAACGGCTCAAGCGGCAAATATTATTTCTCAGGCTTCACAATGCCGCAGACAGTCTGGGTAAGGGCGTACAAGACAGGCTGGGAAACAGCCACAAGCCCGCCTGCAGATGCCAGCGGACAGAGCGTCACCTCGACCAGCAATTATGAAATAACGGTTTATATCAACGATTCGACAGTCGAAGCCCCAAGCCTGAACTACCCAGGCGACTACAATTACCTCAACTACAACACGCCGACCTTCACATGGTTTGATGTGGGGGCAGACGAAGTCGACTACAATATAATGGTCGATGACACGTCCACCTTCGCTTCACCATTAATCAACACAGACCTCACAGGCGGAAACGACATTGATTACGATGCAGCAGCATACGGTTCGCTGCCTGACGGAAGATATTACTGGAAGGTCGCGGCAATAGACCTTGAAGGGACAGGCTATTGGAGTGTTATAAGGACATTCTGGATTGACACAAACCTGCCGACAGCGCCAACGCTCACAGCAATAAACAGCGGCAACCAGGCAAATTTAGCCTGGACAGCAGGCTCAGACACCACGACAGGAATCAGCTACTACAATGTATACGCAAGATACGAAGCAGACCCGACCGCTACAACCACTTACAGGATTGTCAGCGGCCTGGAGAACGCCGAATATTCCTACAGCCCGCAACAGACAGGCACATGGCACTTCGGCGTAACGGCAGTTGACCTCGCAGGCAACGAAAGCGCAATAAGCACAGTGAAAAACGTTGAAATAGACCTCAATGCGCCGACAGGCGTCACAGTGCTGATTGCGGACGGCAACCTGTACACGGCAAGCACAACAGTAAAACTTGACGTGAACGGGCCAAGCGCCACAACATGCGAGTGGTCAATCGACAACCTTAACTGGAATGTAATAACATGCGGAACCCCGTCAACAGCAGACATACTGCCAAGCGGAGACGGAGTAAAAACAGTTTATGGGAGGGCAACCGACGGCAACCAGAACGTGACAAACGCAAGCGACACAATAACTTTGGACAGCACTTCGCCAAGCACCCCGACGGCTGTTTACCCGCAGTCAGCAATGACAACCAATAACACAAGCCAGACATGGACTTGGTCAGCGGCAACCGATGCAACAAGCGGCATTGACTACTACGATGCAAACCTGTATATCGGGACAACCCTGGTTTACACAAACGAGACATCAGGGACATCTGTAACCTATGACTTGAATGTGGATAACACCGCATATATCCTGAGGGTCACAGCAGTTGACAAAGCTGGAAACAACTCAGGAACACTGGAGTTCAGCGCAGTCACAACAGACTTCACCGGCCCGGTGAACGCAAGCGTGATAATCAACAGCGGCAGCACCTACACCACCAGCCCGACAGTAACATTCGACATAAACGCGCTTGGCGCAAGCGCCTGCTATTACAGGTTCGATGACAGTTCTGACTGGAACGGCACCGGCGTTACATGCACCGGCACAGGCATTATCGGAACACTTCCAGGAGACGACGGAGTAAAAACAATCTATGTCAGGGTAACGGACGGGCAGGACAACAATGTAGAGGTCACTGACACAATAATCCTTGACCAGGCACCACCAAGCGATGTGCCGGGAACATCAGCAACGAAAGGCGGCCTTGGCATAATAAAGGTCGGCTGGGATACTGCAACTGACACGCCAGCAGCAGGCGGAATCAACTACTATATAATTTACAGGGACACAACCGATGACTTTGCAATTACCGATTCGAAAAGAATTGGCAGTTCTAACACCATTGAATTCCTTGACTCCAATATCGCATCAGGAGTTACCTATTATTACAAGGTGACAGCGGTTGACCTGGCAGGCAACGAAGACACAACAACAAGCACACAAGCCATGATATCAATTGACTTCATTGCCCCGATTGTGGGAAGCCCAATTATAAATGGAGGCGCAACCTACACCCAAAGCATTAACACGACACTGGCACTGGTTGCATACGATGAAACAGCACTAAACACTTGCGAGGCAAGCAATGACTTCTCGAGTTGGACTGATTTGGGAGCATATGCAACCACTGAAAGCTGGGCGCTGTTAAATACAGGAGACGGCCTGAAAACAGTTTACTACAGGTGCACAGACACAAGCAGCAACACCTCCACGCCAGAAAGTGCCACAATAACACTTGACAGCAACGCACCAAGCAACCCGGCACCGACCAGCCCGTCAACAGAGGTTTTCACAGGCACAACAGCCATGTGGGAATGGACAGGCTCAACCGACGCGACAAGCGGAGTAAACCACTACAACATAGTAATACTTAAGGACGGTTCGGCTTTCAAGGACTTGAACGTCTACCCGGAAACATTCCTGACATTGTCAGGCCTTAACGAAGGGATTTACACAGCAGCTGTAACTACGATAGACAACGCGGGAAATACATCCAGCACAATGGCATTCGGCGGAACCTTTACGGTGGATATAACCTTGCCGAGCGCAACCTTCACCAGCCCGACAATTTCGGCTGACACAAACGATGCCCAGCCTGACTTCAACTTCAGCGTAAGCGACAACAACACAGTGGCGGAATGCGTTGTGACACCATACCTCAATGGAGCAGCACAGGCAAGCGTTACAACAACACCAGTAGCAAACGCCTGCGGTTACACGTTCAGCGCACGCGGCAACTTCGACACCACCCAGATAGGGGTTGTGGTTGTGGACGACGCAAACAACAGGAGTGATTTGGTGCTCTCGCCGGTGCTCACGGTTGACACAGGCGTTCCGAGCGTCATAATCTATACACCTTCAGACAGCACTATCCTTAGCGACACAACACCTGAGGTTTACTTCATTGCCGACGACGACGTGGTGGGCGGGTCAGGCCTTGACTGGAGCAGGTTCGTCATAGACATCAACGGCGTCACAGTGCCTGTTGCAGACATTGACTTCGACTGCTCTGTGACAGACAGCAACATAGCGTTCTACTGCTACTTTGACGTGCCGGCAGCCTATGCCTTCACAGACGGAGTGGCAGAAAACTACATCAGCGTGACAGTCGTTGACATGGCAGGCAACTACAGCGCAACAGACACTGTCACAGACCTCAACGTTGACCTCACGGATTACATCACATTGAATGCAATCACGGCAGTGAACACCAATGGCCAGGCCGACGACACCAACACGCACGCATGGAAGTGGGACTTCAACACCACATTCGGCGTCGGCTCGATAGGCGACGACAAGAACAAGCTTAGGTTCAAGCTGGATAACTGGACCAGCGCTACAACCAGCACAACGCTGTACGTTGACGGCAACGCTGAAATGGTGTACGATGCGAATGTGGCAGGAGTCCAGACAACAATGGTATACAACATAAAGACAACATATGACACCACACAGACAGTATACCAGTTCTGGGACCACAACCCGCTGACAACAGCAATCGACGCGAACTTCTATGTCCAGCAGAGGATTCCGAGCAGCATTGCCGCCGGGCAGTACAGCACCACATACGGGATCAAGTCATATGCCAGTTGAAACTCTTGGAGTAGATGACACATGAAAAACACCGGGGCTTTCGCCCTCTTTCTTTCTTTTTTATTAGTCGCCGGAATGGCTTCGGCAGCTGAAATCACAGGAACCATAGGCCCGGACATCAATTCGCAAAGCGGCCTTAGCGGTAATGTGAACATCGACGGCAACGCACTGTATCCAGACGAGCACACATGCGTTCTCGATTCCGACTGCAATTCACAGCACTGCGCCGCGGACTACGACGGCGACGGCAATTGGTGCGCCGCCGCAACCTCATGCGCCCACGACGGCACGATTTCAACCGATGGCACGAAAACATGTTATGGCATTTATAAGGAAGTGTGCACCAGCGGTTCATGGATTGCAACGCTTTGCTCTTCCTGCAGCGGCGGGGAATGCAGCGGCGGAACCACGTGCGGAAACAGTTCCTGCGAATCAGGCGAAACCTGCTCGAGTTGCGCCGCAGACTGCGGCGCCTGTTCGACTCCCTGCACTAACTGCGGGGGTGGTGGCGGGGGCGGTGGGGGAGGCGGAACAGCGACTCCGACACCTACTGCAACACCGGTCCCGACAGCAACGCCTCAGACAACAACCGAAATTATTTTAGAGGAAACACAGCCGTATTCGCCGACCCAAGAGCAGGTTGACGAAACCCTTGTCGATGCAGGCATAACCGCACCTGAAGAGATTGCGAAAATCACGGAGCAGATGGGCAATCTTTCGATTGAAAAAACCCTTGAAGTGGAAAAAACAACCGACACAGGCACAGGGGAAGAATCCTTTGAAAGCACAATAACTATCAAGATTACGAATATCGGGGGCAGTTCTTTCCAGGATGGCACCGCATACGAGCTGATTCCGAAGTCGCTTGTAAGCGACCCAAGCCTGATTTCATCAGACCTGCCGTTCACAATAGGTGAGAGGGACGGGTTCTGGGTTATAAAGTGGAATTACGACCTGCTTGGGCCCGGAAAAACAGCAGGGTTCTCTTACCGGCTGCCGTTCAGCCTCGGGAATGAAATCCTGAAAAACAGCAAATCGCTTTTTTCAGGGGAGAAAAAAGCTGTTTCGCCTGAAGAGCTTCTTGGCAAAGTAATTGTAAAGGTTTTATTTAACGGGGCGCCGCAGCAAGGAATAATAGTATCGCTGGTAAAAGACGAGGTCAAGATCGCGCAGGGCACAACCAACAACGGGGGGCTGGTGGAATTCAGCTCGCTTTCAGCCGGCGCTTATGTGGTTTCAACCCAGGCAACCGACCAATTCAATGCGGCAAACATTGCTGTGGGCCTCACGGTAGGGGCAACAAAAACAGCCGAAATCCAGCTCTCGGCAAAGGCAGTGGGCCCTGGGACTGAAACCTTCGAATTGCCCTGGCTGTTCATATTGCTTATACTGGCAGTTTTGGTTTTGCTTGCAGTTTTCCTTTTCAGGGACAAAATCTTTGGCGGGAAAGAAGCAGTCGGCCTTGCGGCTGCAGCAAAAAAAGTTGATGCTTCAGGCAAGGGAGAGGCAAAGAGGCCTTTCCAGAAGGCAAAAGAAGCCAGGGAAGCCACAGTGGCGGCAGCCGTGAAGCCTGAGCCGAAGCCTGCAAAGGACGAGCATAAAACCTACAAGTGCGACGAGTGCGGGGAAGAATTCCATACCAGGATTGCATTGCATGCCCACAAAAGGCGCCACCAGCACACAAGATAAAATCGTAAAAAAGAATATAAGTAAAAAAACATCCCTTAATACAATTAATTAGTGTAATAAGGTGGAAAGATGGTTTTTGGCCTTTTTGAAGATAAAGCGGATGATGCCGGAAAGGCAACCGAAATAACAAAAAACTACTTGGAAAAAGCACACGGCAATCTAGGTTTGCTTTTATTCAGAATCGAGCAGGTAAAACCAAACACAAAGGAACACGTTTGGCTCGTCCGATGCAGCGTGTTTACAAGTCTGGGTTCTTCGAAGAGAACTTATTATGAGTTGAAAGTGAATATCAAAACTGGCAGAGTCGAAGAAGTTAACAAAATTGAAAAACCCGAGTGACTTAAAGATGGTGGCCCCACCTAACCTATTTGACCTCTCGCCTGGCAACCAAGCAAAACTTTTCGCTTATTTTAAAAATGGCGTTCTGATTGATTCGCAGATATTGGCTTTGCTGGCTGTCGGATTGTCGGATACAAGAAACCATACGCGGTATCTGGGCAAAATGGATTGGAATGCCAGCGAATACCGGCTATTCTGCAAATTTTTGGAAATGTTTAAAATAAAAAAATTTGTCATTACCCCGCACACGTTTACAGACTTTATACACAAGCTCTGCGAAAGAATTGGCAAATCAAATGCCACTGGCCTGCTGGAAGAAACCAAATATTTTTTGGGCAGCCCCGGCGTATGCGAACTTCACATTGAAAAAAACCATTTTTTTGGAAAAAAACTTGATTATTTGGGCGTATCGGATTGGTCGGTAAGCATCTGCAGCAAGATAAAAGAGATTGATTGCGTTATATGCAAAAACACAAAGTTGCGTGACCAATGCCAAAAAGAAGGAAAACTCTCCATTGATTTTGCAAGCGACTTAGTGCCCTTTTATTGGACTACTTATAAAGCCGAATGAATCAAATGTGGCACCAGCAGCCCATGACAATCGAATCTGACTTTATTCGGGTCGTCTGGCTCGATGGACAACACGCACCGATAGTTCGCTTTTTAACTTTTTTCACCCCTTTGGTTAATGCCAAGAGAGATGGTTGGATGCGGTTACGCTTTGATTTGGGCAAGTGCTCGGGCTGCACTGCAAGGGAGTGCGTTGAAAACTGCCCTAATGGGCTGGCATTTGAAGCGCTTGGGTGCGCGCATTGCAGGCCTGAAAAGGCCGATTGCGCGGCAGTATGCCAAAAAAACGCTTTTTTTGAGATAGCCGAAGGCATTCTCTCCATTGACAGGCAAAAATGCAACGGCTGCGGGAAGTGCGTGCAGGCATGCAGGCTGAAGGCTGTTTCGATCAGGGACGGCAAGGCCGTGAAATGCGATTTGTGCGCTTCAAACGATTTTTTGATTGCCTGCGCTGAATCCTGTTGGCAGCGCTCGATTGCTGTCGAGAGGTCGGCGCACGAGATAAGGGTTGCGGAGAAGGCTTTGGGCTGGCGCGTGTTCAGGCCGGAACAGCCAATCAAAAGGGTTCTCTGCCAGGGCGAACGGTTTAAGGTCGTGGAATGCGGAAAAGGCGAAAAATTTTATTTGCTGGAAGAATTCCCGGAACTGTCAAAAGAGGAAGCGGTGCTTTTGAGGGGCATTATCGAGGAATTCAGGGCCGATTACGGCGCAAAAAAAGAGGGGATTGCCGGCGCAATGGAAAAATTCCTGGAAAAAAATTTGGTCGAATTGGATGAAAGGCAAAAGCAGTATTTTTTGGCGATTATTTTTGCGCAGGTGAACGGC
>JAZDDY010000105.1:0-8043 GCA_043809265.1 Candidatus Iainarchaeum sp. | reverse complement strand
AAAAAAATAAATTGGTGGAAGAATGGGCATAATTGACGCGCTTGAACCTGTTTATTCGCTGCTTCCAGAAGTGAAGCCGCCTGAAGTGCCTCCCTCGCTCAAAAAAAGAATAATGTGGAGCGCGGCAGTGCTTATCCTTTTCTTTATTCTGGGCAGGGTCTGGCTTGTGGGAATGCCGGCCATGGACCCAAACCAATACAACCAGTTGATTGCGTTCCAGGAATTGCTTGCAAGCGAAACCGGAACTCTTTTGACAGCAGGAATAGGCCCGATTGTTTTCGCTTCGATTATCCTGCAATTGCTTGTGGGCGCAAAAGTCATAGACATAGACCTTACCGACCCGAAAGGAAAGGCAAGGTTCCAGGGAATGCAGAAACTTTTTACGGTTGGAATGTGCCTTTTTGAAGGCATCATTTACCCTTGGAGCGGCATGGTGCCGAGCAGCGGACTCCCGAATGTTTTGTTTTTGGGCCTCCAGATAGCATTGGGCTCAATGATCCTGCTATACCTTGACGAGGTCGTGGGAAAATACGGCATCGGTTCAGGCATAGGATTGTTCATTGCAGGCGGAGTCGCACAGGGCTTCATATGGCAGATTTTCAGGCCGCCAATGCTTGAAGGCGGGGCACTCCAGCCAGGGCTGATTTTCCTGTTCGCCCAGAGCGTGAACCTGATCCTGCTGCTGCCAATATTGATTGCGATACTCATCTTTGCGATAATCGTTTACACCAACGCAATCCATGTGAACATTCCCATAACAATGGGCAGGAAAGGCTTCGGAGGAAGATATCCTGTAAGCCTTTTGTATGTCAACGTGATGCCTGTAATTTTGGCTGTGGCGCTTTTCGCAAATATAAGGGTGTGGGGTGCGCTGACAGCAAGCGTGCCGGTCCTTGGCGACATAATGCGCTGGCTGATTTGGGCGACCGGCAACCCTGTCACCGACGCAGGCTGGGCTTTACAGAACACCAGCATTTACAATTTGTTCAACAGGCTGATAGTCGATGTCGGGGCATCCGGATTCGGCATTCTTTTGACTCAAACCCTGCTTTGGAACATCCTGCAGGGCATAATCTACCTGCTGCTTTTGTGCGGCACATGCGTGGTTTTCGGCAAGTTCTGGGTCAAGATGGGCGGGCAGAGCTCTGAAGACATTGCAAACCAGCTTGAAAGCTCAGGCATGTACGTGCCGGGATTCAGGAGGGACAGCAGGATAATTGAAAAAATACTCGACAGGTACATTCCGCCGATCGTGGTTATAGGGTCCATCTTTGTTGGATTGCTCGCAGGCGTAGGCAACATGGCATTGGGCTCTGTCACCGGAGGGCAGGTCGCATCAGGCACAGGCATCCTGCTGACTGTCGGCATTGTTTACAAGCTTTACGAGCAGATTGCAAGGGAACAGGTGAAGGAATCGAGCGCACTGCTGAAAAAACTTTTCAGTTAGGGAGGGAAAAGATTTTATACTCATGGCTTCAAATTAATATAAGATGCGCCCTTTTGGGCTTTTCCGCATTTTTTGGTGATTTTATGGTGTTTATGGACCCGCTTATAGAAGTTGCAGTCATTGCGCTGGCGCTCGTAGCCTTCAGCACAATCATAAGGAACAGGTTCATGGACAAGGAAGCCGAAAAACAGGTCAAGGAAAAACAGAAGGAATGGAAAGAGCTCCTGAAAAGCAAGGACAAGGAGTCGATGAAAAGGCTTGAGAGCCTGCAGAAAGAAATGCTGGACGCGCAGTACAAGATGATGAGAAGCTCGATGCCGTCAATGCTCATAATGCTGGCAGTGTTCTTCCTGCTATTGCCGGTAATGAATTCAACATATGCGGGAATCGAATTCCCGCCGGCGCCTTATGTCGTGCTTCCCGGGCAAAGCTGGATATGGTATTATTTTGTTATAGGCATTGTGTTTTCAATCGCGCTTGCGCTTTGGAAAAAAATATCGAAAAAAACCGAGGCAAAAGCAGAGTGAGTGGTTTTAATGACAAAACAAAGGGACAACAGGAAAAAAAAGATTTTCAGGAAAACCCCGGGCGGGAAAACAAAGAAAGCCTTCCTGAAAAGGCACAATTCAGTGAAAAAATGCGCTGTTTGCGGCAAAAAAATCTCGGGCACCCTTCCGGCGGCAAAAGAGGCGAAGGCAAGCAAGACCGAAAAAAGGCCGTCGGCGCGGCTCGCAGGCGTGCTCTGCAATTCCTGCAGGGTTGTCGCGGTCGAGGAAGCGCTGAAAGTGAGGGAAGGCCTGAAAAAAGCAGGCGAAGTCGAATTGCGCTTCAGGAAATATGCCGGAATGGTGTTGGGCAAAATTGACGGAGGGCTGTAAAAAAATGATTTTGACAGTTACAGGGCTCCCGGGAACTGACACCAGGAACCTGTGCAAAAGTCTGTCGCTGCAGCTCGGCATAAGATATTTACCAAAGGAAAATATTATGGAAAAAATCTCGGCGGAGGAAAAAAAAGACAGGGAAAAAATTGAAGCCGGCGTTTTTGGCGAGGAATTTGTCCAAAAACTGAGGGCATTCATTCTGAACGAGGCAAAGCAGGACCATCTAATGTTGGATTGGGGCCTTGCGGCCTGGCTCATGAATGAAGCCGACCTCAAGGTGTTCGTGCTTTCAAAGGAAAAAAACCGCGCGCTGGAAATGACCAGGGTTAAAAAAGTCCCGTTTGTCGAAGCAAAACAGGAAATTGAAAAAATGGAGGAAGAAGAGCGCAAAAATTTGCTGCACTTGCTGGGCGTGAACGTGCACGACCTCAAGTATTTCGACCTCGTGATAAACGCTGACAAGCTTGATATGGAAGGAATAACAGGGATTATAATGAAATTCATGAAAAATTACAGGGTGAAATGATGCCGGCAATAGAAGTTGGAAGGGTCTGCTATCTTGCAAGAGGCAGGAATGCCGGCCAGAAGGCGGTTATAGTCGAGGCAGGGAACGGCATAACCGTTACAGTCGCGATTGAAGGAAAGAGGAAAAAATGCAACATAAGGCACCTCTTCCCCACAAAAGAAATGCAGGAAACAGGCGCGCTAAAAGAAAAAAAGCCTGTTGAAAAGGCGGCCCCGAAGGCAAAACAGGAAAAAAAGAGGGCCAAGAAAAAAACCGCTGGAAAAAAAGACGCAAAAAAAACAGATAAAAAAGCGGAAAAGAAAAAGAAGGGGAAATGACCAAGGAAAGGGAATTGCATGGGACCGGAAGGCGAAAAAAAGGAAATAAGGTACATTGTCAGGATTGCCGGAAAAGACGTTGACGGCAAAAAGCCGATTTTTGCGGCGCTCATGGGCATCAAAGGCATAAGCCACAGGTTCGCAAGGGTGGCGGCAATGCAGTTCGAAAAGGAAACAGGAGTCAAATTCGACTCAAAAATAGGCGAGATTGCGGAAGAGCACGACAAGCTGCTCGAATCGATAATCACTGAACCGGAAAAGCACGGTTTCCCGGCATGGATGCTCAACAGGAGAAATGATTTTTACACAGGCAAAACCGCCCATATCATAATGGGCGACCTGGAATTCGCAAAAAGGGAAGACATCAAAAGGCTGAACATTATAAAGAGCTACAGGGGCCTGAGGCACAGCTGGGGCCTGCCGGTAAGAGGGCAGAGGACAAAGAGCACCCATCGCGGCAAAGGCCCGGTCGTCGGAGTAATGAAGAAAGACGCCAAGAAAGGCGGCGGGGAAAAGAAGGAAGGAAAGTGATACTGAATGGGCGACCCTAAAAGGCAGAAAAAACACTACGAAAGGCCGAAAAAACTCTGGGACAAGGCAAAAGTCGACGAAAGAAGGCGCATAGTTGAAGCCTACGGCCTAAAGAACAAAAAGGAAATATGGAAAAGCGAAACCTTCCTCAGGAGAAAAAGGGAGAACGCAAGGAAACTCCTCGCACAGCCGTTTGAAGCAAGGAAACAGAGGGAAAAAGAGCTCTTGGACAGCCTTGTCGAAAACGGCGTGCTCAAAAACAACGCAACGCTCGACGATGTGCTCGGGCTGAAAGTCGAAGCGATACTTGAAAGAAGGCTTGAAACAATTGTCTGGAAACAGGGATTGAGCGCCACGCTCACGCAGGCAAGGCAGCTCATAACCCACGGCCACATGGGCATTTCAGGGAAAAAAATGACGGCGCCCGGGTATGTCGTCAAGAAAGGCGAGGAAAGCAAGATAGGCTTCCTTGACAAGGCGCTTGAAATCAAAATCAAGAAAGCGGCGCAGAAGAAAAAAGAAATAAAGCCGAAAATCCCGGAAAAAGCGCCTGAAGCGCCGAAAGCGGCTGCGACCGCAATCGTGCCTGACGAGGAAAAATTGCCGGCTCCGGTGCTGGAAATCGCGGAAAAAGAAATAGAAAAAGCCCCGGAAGAAAAGGGCAAAGCGGCAAAGCCCGCAAAAAAGGAAAAGCCCAAGGAAAAAAAGGAAGAAGCCAAAAGCGAAAAGCCTGAAAAAAAAGAAGCAAAGCCGGAAGGTGAAATGAAATGACGCCGCCAAGGGAAGGCATAATCCACATTTATGCTTCGCACAACAACACGCTCATGCTGCTAACCGATGTTACAGGCAGCGAAACGCTTGCAAAATGCACCGGGGGCATAGTTGAAAAATCGGACCACAAGCACGGCTCGCCCTACACCGCAATGAAAATGGCGGAAATAATCGCTGAAAAAGCAAAAGAAAAAGGCATCCTCAACGTGATAGTCAAGGTCAGGGCGGCAGGCGGCAACAAAAGCACCTCGCCCGGAAAGGGAAGCGAAGCCGCAATAAGAAGCCTGACAAGGAACGGCATAAGGATAAAATCGATAGAAAACACAACCCCTGTGCCGCACGACGGCTGCAGGAAAAAGAAAAAATTCAGGTCGAAAAAAGGCTGAGTGATAACGATGAATGTAAAAAAAATAAGCGCGCAGGACAACATGCTTGTATTGCTGGTGAGCGGAACGCACCCGCAGTTCATGAACTCCATAAGGAGAATAGTCATGAAATCAGTTCCCACACTCGCGGTGGAAAACGTGTCCATTTACAAAAACGATTCCGTGCTCTTCGACGAATTCCTCGCAAGCAGGCTCGGGTCGATCCCGCTCAAAATAAAGGCGCCAATGAAAAAAGGCGAAAAGGCAAAACTCGTACTGCAGGCAAAGGGCCCAAAAATGGTTTACGCCGGCGACATAGACACGAAAGACGACGACATCGAGGTAATGAACAAGGACACGCCGCTCGTCAAGCTCAAGGAAGGCCAGGAAATAAAAATGGAAATGGAAGCGATAATGGATTCGGGCAGGGAACACATAAAATGGCAGCCCGCAATCATATACTACAAGGAACTGCCCGACATAAACAACAAGGCGGCAAAAATCAAAAACGCGCAGGACATCGTTGACAAATGCCCGAAAAAAGTCCTCGAAGTGAGGGCAGGCAAGATCGTGCTCAAAAACCCGTACGAGTGCACGCTGTGCGGATACTGCGAGGACATAAGCGAAGAACAGATAGAGCTTGAAACAAGCCAGAATTCCTTCGTGCTCACGATAGAAACATTCGGCCAGCGCGACAGCAGGCAGCTGCTCGAGGAAGCAGCCGAAATATTAAAGGAAAAAACAGAATCGTTAAGCGAAGAAGCGAACAAAAAAATAAAATAAAAATGACTTTCCACCGCAAGATGGAAAGGATGGAAAAGCAGGAGTACCCAAGCGGCCAAAGGGGCAGGACTTAAGAAAATGCTTAAAGAACAGCGGCATTGAAAGTTAAGATATCCTGTGGCTCAGTGCCTTCGGGGGTTCAAATCCTCCCTCCTGCACTACGGCCCTTTTCTTTTTTCCAAAAAGAAAAGGCTACGTTGCCCAAAAGAAAAAAGTTTTGAGGGATAAAAGAAAATTCATTGGAAAAAAACATTCAAAAATTTGAAGAGTGATTTGATGAAAGACTTGAAGAAAAAGAAAAGTACAAAAGAGTTAGTCGAGGCGCTGAAAAAAGCCTCGCGCGAAAGGAAAGAACAGATATGGATGAACCTGGCCGAAAGGCTGGCAAAGCCGTCAAGGCAATTGCACAGCATGAATATAGAGAAAATTTCAAAACTGGCCGAAAAAAACAAGGGCAAAATTTTGGTCATACCCGGAAAAGCGCTCGGCAAAGGCGAACTCGCAGGGAAAGCCGAAGTGAGCGCTTTTTCTTTCAGCAGGGAAGCCAGGGAAAAAATAGGCAAAAACGGAAAGGCAATGGACTTATGGGAATTGATGGAATCGAAAAAGAAAGCAAAGGAAATGACGATAGTTTTGTGAAAATGTTATGAGGGAAAAAAATGGCAGTGATTGACGCTTCAAAACTCGTGTTCGGCAGGCTCGCAAGCATTGTGGCCGAAAGGGCGCTGAAAGGCGAACAGATAGACATAGTGAACGTGGAAAAAGCCGTGATAATCGGGCCCAAGGCCTATATGGTGAGAGAATTCCAGAGCAGGATAGACATGGGCGCAAAAGGGAATCCCGAAAGGGGCCCGAAATACCCGAAAACCCCACAGGGCCTTATGAGGCACGCGGTCAAGGGAATGCTGCCAGACAGGAAGCCAAGGGGCATGAAAGCGCTTAAGCGCGTAAGGGCTTATGTGGGGATACCGAAAAAACTGCAAAAAGACGCAATGGAAACAATAAAGATTGCAGTATACAACGGCAAAGAGGACGCTTCAGAATTGGGAGACATAAGCAGATCGCTTGGATGGACGTGGTCGAAGTGACAAAAAAGAAAGGCATTACCGCAAAGGCTAAAAAGAAAGAGGCAAGGGCCAGGGCAGTGATAAGGAAAGGCACAGGCAGGGTCACAATCAACAAGACAAACCTCGAATGCATCGAGCCCAGATATGTAAGGCTTTACATTGAGGAACCGCTTGTATTGGCCGGGCCGCTCGCAAAAGAAGCCGACATAGATGTCTCGGTTGAAGGCGGCGGCTTTATGGGGCATGCGGTCAGCGCCAGGGCGGCGATAGCGAAAGCCCTCCTGAAACTGCACAAGTCGGCAGAATTGAAGCAGAAATTTTTGAAATACGACAGGATGCTTTTGGTCGACGACTCGAGGAGAACCGAGCCGAAGAAGCCTTTGGGCACAGGCGCAAGGGCCAAAAAACAGAAGAGCAAAAGGTGAAAAAATGATTGTTCCGGTGAGATGCTTCAGCTGCGGAAAAGTTGTCGGGGACGCATATGAAAAACTCGTTAAAGAGGTAAAAAACGGCAAAAAAGCGGAAACAGCATTGGACGAACTCGGCATCAAAAGATACTGCTGCAGGAGAATGCTGCTGTCGCACGTCGACCTCATGGACGAAATAATGAGATACGGAAAGTGAAAACATGGTTGAAAAAACACTGGTACCGGCAAAAGAATACCTGCAGACAGGCGCCCACATCGGGGCAAAATTCAAGAGCGACGGGATGCGCAAATACATCTTCAAGCACAGGAAAGACAAGCTGAAAGTCCTTGACGTCGGCACAATAGACGACAGGATACGGATTGCGGCAAAATTCCTTTCCTCATTCGAGCCTGAAAAAATCGCTGCCGCATCGCAGAAAGAATACGGCCAGACAGCGGCAAAAAAATTCGCAGAACTCATAGGCGCAAAGGCGCTGGTGAAAAGATTCGTGCCAGGCACGTTCACAAACCCGATGTCCACGGAATTCATGGAACCGCAGGTATTATTGGTCACAGACCCGAACAGCGACAGGCAAGCCATACGGGAAGCGAAAAGAATGAGGTTCCCGGTCATCGCGTTCTGCAGCACAGACAACCAGACAAAAAACATCGACCTGATTGTGCCGATAAACAACAAGGGAAGGAAAAGCCTTGCCCTCGCATACTGGCTCCTTACAAGGGAAATCCTGAGGGAAAAAGGCATTGTGAAAACCGAAGGTGATTTCAAGGCAAAACTCGAGGAATTCGAGTTCATCATGGACGAAAAAACCCAGATGGCGCACTACCGCCAGAGGGAAGAAGGCAGAGACAGGTTCGAAAGGCGCGGAAGGCGCGACAGAGACGACAGCTATTAGAAAGGCAAAAAACCCCTAATTAAAAGTTTTTTTA
>JAZDDY010000104.1:0-4385 GCA_043809265.1 Candidatus Iainarchaeum sp. | reverse complement strand
AAGCCATTCAAGGATGATGCTTACAACCAGGATTTCTTCCCTTTCGACAGAGTAAAGCAACCTCCATGCGTTTGGCAGATTGTACTTCCAGCAATTTGTGATTCTGTATTTTTGGAGGTATTCTTTTGGGATTTGCTTTTTTGGGATTTGGATGCCTGCGAAAGCGTTTTCCTGCAGGTTCTGCAGGGCCTGGGACAAAAATTTGAAAAGCTGCCTGTCTTCGGTTGTTGAGTATTCAAGGTCTTCCAGTGCTTTTTTGACTTTTTCGTCTGCAAATTTGATTCTTGAAGGCAGCTTCATTTTTTCGGCCTCCAGCTCAAATCCTCCCTTGCCATATATTTTTCAACAAGTTCAGGGCTCCAGATCCAGGCAATGTGCCCAAGCCGGTCCATGCCGATTTTGCCGGATTCCTCCAAATAACCCATGATAACGCAATACGTCTGGTACATTGTTTTCTTTGGAAGGTTCTCCCACAAACTGCGTTTTTTGAATTCCCCGCTGTGCTCTTTGATGAACTCTTCGACCATTAGGACAGTATCGAGCCTTGGATAATGGAGAATCTGCATTTGCATTTGAGCCATAAAACCACTTTTGGATTGTTATATAAGATTATATAACAAGAGTTTTTATCCTTTTCTTTTTTTTGCTCTGCCGACCTGATTGGCCCTTGTTCTGCGCTGTGCCGGCCCATTGCTTTTCTTCAACCAAAGCCTTTAAATTCTGATTCTTGTCCAATTATTATGCATTATTTTGATGCTTGAACGCACGATTTTTAGGGGTGACTTGATGGCAAAGGAGAAAAAAATCGAAAAGGAAGCAGTTAAAGCGCCTGAAAAGGCTGAAATAGCCAAAAAAGCCGAAAAAACGCCTGCAAAAAAGCAGGAAGGCGAGGAAATAGAGGAAAAACTGCCTTTCCCGCGCGCCACAGTGACCAACATGATTAGAAAGCATGTCGGCCCAGGAAAGCAGATAAAGGGCAGGGTTAAAGTGGAAATGAACAAGTGGCTCGGCCACATGGTTGAAAAAATCTCGCAGGAAATGGGCTCTTACCCTTACACCTATGTCGATTACTCGATGTTCCAGGACGCTGTCTACAAATACACCAAACTGGAAGAAATAGCCGACGAAAGGGACCGCATCCTGAAATACCTGGCGAAAATCAAGAGCGACTGCGAATTCTTGGAGCAGGAAGTCAAAAAGAAATTCGAAATCGAGGAAGACATTTCCAAAACAGAAGAGAAAAAACAGTAAGGGGCAAAAAACCCCTTATTTTTTTATTTTCCTTCTTCTTTAGCCAATTCCATTAAATACTTTTTCAAGCAGATTCCTTATATGCGCGCAAGAGGATTTTACCGCTCGCCTGAAGGGCCAGGCGGAGGCCACGGAAAGCCGCCGGGAAGCGCTGGAAGAAAAAGCAATTTCAATCCAAGTCTCAAGGTTGCAGCAAGAGAGATAAAGGCCAAGCGCGTTCCTGAGCACGAGAGGCGCCTGCAGCTGCTTCTTGCCGAACCGCAAATGCGGTCTTTTGCTGAAAGGGTTTCTGATGCAGAGAGACGGACCATTAAGGCGCTTTCTTCAGGTTCGCCTCTGGAACGGGTTCTTGCAGTGCACGAGTTCGGCCGCGGCAAGACAAGGGAACACGCAAGAATCCTTGAAAGCCTGCTGAGAGACAAGACGATTTTCACTGTAACTCCGCAGGAAAGCGCGATGTTCCGGATTCCTATGCGCGGCTTGGTGCGTGATGAAGCGCTGTGGTCGCTGGTCGCAATGGGCTCAAAGGTGTCGGTTCCGCTCATTGAGAGAATGCTGCGTGACCCTGAGCCAGGGGTGCGCGAATCCGCAAGGGAAGCCCTACTCCTGCTGACCGACAATCTGAAATACCATCGCTTATACCAGCAGGTGCTTGACGACCCGTCTTTTTTTGACATACGCCAAAAGAAAATCCCAAAAAGGGAATTCGGAAAAACAGGCTCAAGGCTCATCCTTTTGGGCGGAAGAATGGCCGGAAAGCAGGTGATAAGGGTCCTGCCAGAGGAATCCTTCAATGCAATGAAGCGCGCGCTTGACGCAAAAGAAGTTTGGATGCAAAAATTCGGATACGTTCCGATTGAGCCGATGGCGAAATTGCCAAACGGGAAGGAAAAATATTTCAGGACCAAAGACGGGCATATTGGCGTGTACGTCGAAGTCCTTGGAATGTCGCTAGGTGACTATGTAATCAAGCATGCAATGGAAAGTGGCGAGCTCGCTGAATTCAGGATTGCAACTGAACACGGTGACCAGACGGCAACCGAACGCTTCTACAACCCTGAAGGCCTGACAGACATGGCCGAAGAAATCAACAAAACACTCCGCTCACTCGGCATAGTGCACGGCCACGAGCACCCATGGAATTTCTGCGTCAGAATGCATGAGGGGAAGCCAAGGCTTTACTTCATCGACTTCGACAGGGCAAAAATAGTGCAATGAAAACTCAGCCCAAAAACTTGGCTATTTTTTTCACAAGCGCCGAATGCCTGTTCCTGAACAAAAAGTCATCGAGAACCGCGGCATTGTGGGATTTCCTTGCAATGCTTGCCTTCTCAAAATCGATTATCACCGGCTTGCCCTTGCGCACCAGGATGTTCGCGCCCCTGCCCGCGAGCTGGCCGTGGTCCAAGCCAAGTTCATCTAGTTTTTCAGCCTGCTTCAGCAAAGCACCCACAAACCTTTTCACTTCCGCCTTTTTCCTTTTCCCTTCAATCCATTTCCCAAAGGTTTCGCCGTCAATGAATTCCATCAATAGCACGCGCAGGTGCAGGTCGTGTGTTTCAAGTTTTGGCCCGATGCCGAGGGAATTTGCAAGCCCTAAATTCAAGGCCTCCTTTTCAAGCATTTGTTTTCTGGTGGAATCCCCGCGCTCTACTTTCGCAACAAATTGTTTCTTTCCTTTTTGAACAAGGAAAACCCTCGAGGAATGGCCTTTTGCAAGGAATTTTTTTATTTCAAGGCCGCGCCTTTTGCAGAAGGATTCAAGCCTGCGCTTTTCCTCTTCAGTGAAATCGACTCTCATTTCTTTTCACTTTTTTTCGCGAAGGTCTTTATTTTTTCAAGCATTTTTTTGTTGTTGCAGAACTCTTCAAGCAGCATTTCCAATATTTCATCTTTTTCTTCCGGGGAAAGCAGGCCTATGAATTCGCGCAGGAATTCCTTTTTCTCTTCGGCCTCCATGCCTGAAAAATATTCTTTCGCCATTTCCAGCATCATTTCATCCATTCTCTCACCCTTTCCATTCGATTTTTGCAATGCCGTGCGCTGCCAGCAGGGCATCCTCGATTGATTTGAATTTTTCAGGCACCGCGAATGAATCAATGCCCTCATTCAGGCGCTTTCCCTGCGCCTTTTTTGCATTCCATATTTCCGAGTTTAATGCCATCAATTCCTGTGCTGTGAAATCAGGCTTGCTGAGGCCTTTTATCGGCTGCGGGAATGCCTCAAAGTGAATGTCTTTTCCGCGGAGTTCCTTGTAAAGCCTGTGGCAGATGAACGGCAGCACCGGCGCAAACAATTTCAGCAATGTGTCCAAGCAAAGATTAAGGGTGTACACCGCTGCCTCCTGCTCTTCGTTCGAGAATTTCTTGTCCGAATTGTAGGCGCGCGATTTAACAAGTTCCAAGTAATGCGATGCAAAGGTTTCCCATAAGAAATTCCTTGCAGCAGAGGCGGGGTTGAAGAAATCGTATTCATCGAAATGTTTCTCCGAAAACTCAACGAGTTCGTTGAGTTCTGATAAAATCCATTCATCGATTGGCTGCAGTTTGGGGCTTTTGCTCTTGGATTCGAAGCCTGAAATGAACCTTGCGACGTTCCACAGTTTGGTCAGTGTTTTTCCTGCGCCCCTTATCCTTTCCTCGGAGCACTTGAAATCAGTGTTCGCAAGGTTGCCTTCTGTGGCGCACCAGAGCCTGAAGGGTTCCGCGCCGTATTGTTTCAGGATTTTCTGCGGGTCTATGATATTGCCTTTGCTTTTGCTCATCTTGTTGCCTTTCTCGTCAAGAATGTGGTAATTGACCCAAACGTCCTCGAAAACAGGCTTTTTGAACAAAAGATAGGATTTGAGCACAGTATAGTACAGCCAAGTCCTGACAATTTCCTTGCCCTGCGGCCTCAAAGTGCAGGGGTAATGGGAATCGAAAAATGCGTTGTTCCTTCCGTAACCGAGGATGAAAAGCGGCGAGGAGCTTGAATCAAACCATGTGTCAAATACTCTCTCTTCTCCCCTGAACTCTGTGTGACCGCATTTGGGGCATTTCTGCACTGGGGGTTTTTCATTCCAGGGCCTTACATATTTGCCTTTCGGCGGTACAATGGCCGTGCCGCATTTTTTGCAGTACCAGAGCGGGATT
>JAZDDY010000103.1:0-15254 GCA_043809265.1 Candidatus Iainarchaeum sp. | reverse complement strand
GAAAGACATTGACGCAGGCAAATACGACGAGCAGTTGAAGTGAGCCGGAACGCCGGCGCAAGGTTATTAAAGGTTATTAATGGAAGTTATATTATAAAGCAAAGCCGCAAAAAATTAACCTTTTTTGCACAGGGCTGCGTTTGCGGTCCTGCACTACTGCTTGAAGCAGGAGGCTTTCGATGAAAAAAGAACAAGTGCTTGCTGCACTCGCAAAACTGGATGCAAACTCACCCAAGCGCAACTTCGCGCAGTCCGTGGAATTAGTCATAACTTTCAAGGACATTGACCTGAAAAAGCCGGCCAACCTCTTTGATTTGAAAGTCAACATGCCTTACTCCACCGGAAGGGGCGAGGGAAAGGCGCTTTTGTTCGCTACAAGCAAGCCGTTCTCCGATTCAGTGAAAACCCTTTTTTCAAGGGTTATTTTCGAGGACGAAATCATAAAAATGAAGAAAAAGGAAATCGCGGAATTGCTTGGATTTGATGTTTTATTGGCCGAAGGGCCTGTAATGATTGCTGTCGGAAAATATTTGGGCCAGGATTTGGCGCCGAAAGGCAAGATGCCCAGGCTTATCCCGGCAAACCCGGAGCTTGTGAAAACAGAGCTTGTGAAAATGAAGGCCAGTGTCAGGGTGACCAACAAGAAAGGCAAGGGCGTTCCAATGGTGCAGGTTTTGGTTGGAAAGGAAAACATGAAGCCTGAAGAGCTTGCGGAAAACATTGCAAAGGTTTATGGCGAAGTGGAAAAGGCTTTGCCGAAGCAGAGGCACAACATCAAGGCAGTCAGGGTCAAAAAGACAATGAGCCCGGTTGTGAAGATTGAATTCTAAACAGGTGCTTGGATGGTTAGGACTCACACAAGGAAATGGAAGGAAAACGAGCTGAAAGAGCTCGAAAAACTGATGGCAGGCGCGAAAGTCATAGCCGTGGCAGAAATCTCCCGTTTCCCCTCAAACCTGTTTTCCGAAATAAGGAAAAAACTGGCAGGCAAGGCCACAATCAGGGTGACAAAAACAAGGGTTGCCCTCAAGGCATTGGGCTCTTCAAAATTCAAGGGTTTAGGCATTGAAAAATCGCTGCAGAACTCTGTTGCGCTCATATTCACTGACATGGACCCGTTCGAGCTTTATTTGCTTGTGAAAAGCTGCAAGGGAACAGCGGCAGTAAAGCCGGGAATGATTGCGGAAGCCGACATCGTTGTGCCTGCAGGCGACACAGGATTGCCGCCAGGCCCGGACCTTGCGGACCTCAAGAATGCAGGCTTAAAGGTAAAATTGCAGGGCGCGTCCATAAAGATTTCAGAGGACTCGCCTGTCGCAAAGAAAGGCGAAGTCATAACCGATGCCGCGGCAAGGGCGCTCATAAAGCTCGGCATAAAGCCGCTTGAAATAGGTCTGAAGCTGACTGCAGCGCTTGAAGGAAAACAGCTTTACGAGGGCGCAGTCCTGAGCATCGACTTGGATGAAACAGTGAAGAAAATAATGTCCGCTTACAACAACGCATTGAATTTGTCAGTCAATATTGAATACCCGACAAAGGCAAACATAGAAATCCTTATAGGGAAAGGCTACAGGGAAGCCAAGGGCGTCGCATTGGAGGCAAAATACGCCTGCAAGGCAACCGAAGGCGAACTCAAAACAGACGCGCCGGCCGAAGCGGCAGGCACCGAGGAAAAGAAAGAGGAAGCGCCGAAACAGGAAGGCGCGGAACAGAAATGATTATTCTTGTAAATGAGAGGTGAAAAAATGGAATACATCTATTCCGCAATGTTGCTGCATTCCGCAGGAAAAGAGATAACGGAAGGCTCGGTGGCATCCATCCTCAAGTCGGCCGGAATCGAGGCCGATTCAGCGAAAACCAAGGCTTTGATTGCATCGCTCAAGAACATCAACATTGACGAGGCAATCGCGAAGGCGGCAGTAGCCCAGGTCGCAGTTGCGGCAGGGCCGGCAGCCGGAGCTGAAAAGAAAGCCGAAGTCAAGGAAGAGGAAGGAAAAACCGAGGAAGAGGCAGCACAGGGCCTGAGCGCATTGTTCGGGTGAATGCCTTCTTTTTTTCTCTCTTGTAGCCGGCAGGCTTAATTGCCGGCTATCCTTTGATTTTTCCCAAAGGTCTGTTTTGCGGCGATAGCTGCTGGCAATCGCCCCGATAAAACATATTTAAATTCTTTGAATGTTCTTTTTTCATCCGGAGGCATTGCCATGATGAAAAAAGGAACCCTGCTGCTGTTATTCGTTTTTCTTGCATGTTCCACTCCCCTTGCCTGGGCAATAATCGAAAAAGGCTCGATTCCGATATATGCGGTCACCAGCTCGGACGAGGCGCTAAGGGCGGAGCTCATGATCGAGATTGTGCCTGGCACAGGCAGGGCCTGGAGTTCGGTGGAGCCCTTGGTCGGCACTTCCACACAGAACACTGAAAGGATTTCAGTCGGCCTTGCAAAAAATTATTTCGGAAAGGTCGACCAATACGATTACAAGTTCGACATCAACTCGAATGCCTCGGTGGTGGAAGGCCCGAGCGCCGGCGCCGCAATGGCATTGCTCCTGATTTCGATGCTGCAGGGCAAGGAATTGCCCGAATATGTTTCTGTCACAGGCCAGATTGCGGAGGACGGCTCTATTGGCGCGGTCGGCGGGGTTTTCGAGAAGGCCCAGAAAGCGTCCGAAACAGGAATAACTGTTTTTTTGGTGCCTAAAGGCGAAGCGTACCAGATGCACAGGTTCCCTGACGGCATAAAAACAGTCAATCTCCCGGATTACGCCTTAAGCGAATGGGGGCTAAAAGTCATAGAGGTTTCAAACATAGACGAGGCACTGGAATTGGCTTTCACAAAGCCAGAAAACATCGACGTGAACAGGGTCCCTGCACAGAAGCCGGAAATATTTGTCCCCGAGGGAATAGAAATCGGAGAAGAGCTTCTGCCGATGAAAGAACTCACGCAAAAATATGTCGACGAGGCCCAAAAAGCCCTCGAAGATGCAAAGACCGCATTGAACGAAAGCCCGCTTGAGGACCCGGCAATAGTTTCCGTGCTCCTTGATTCCTTGAGCGGCTCAGAGCGGACAATCGAAACAGCAAAATTGCTCCTTGAAAAGAACTATCTTTATTCTGCGGCCAACTCCGCATTCCTTGCAAAGGTGAACTCGGCCCTTGTGAAAGACCTGAGCGAAAACCCCTCGCTTGTGGAGCCGAATTCCGCGCTTCTCGACAAAAAAATATCGGACCTCGGCAACAAGCTTTCCCTGCTTGAGAAAGACCTGAATTCGTTTTATTCCGCCAAATACCTTGAGTGGGTTGTCGCAGCAAAGGAAAGGTTTTATTGGGCGAAACTGAACATTAAAAACCTTTCAGGCACAAAAACAATCATTATCGGCTCAAGCGGGGCAAGCATTTCGGACATAGGCATTGCGATCGAGAACCTCAGGGATTATGAGTATGCAAGCGAATGGATGAAAATATCCGAAGACTTCCTTGAAATAGCAAAAAGGGCGGACGACAAGATAAAGCCTGTCCCGTTGCTTGAAAAGAAAGCAGAGGAGTACATTATTGCGGCTGAAAACGAGCTTGCGCTTGTGCCCCTGGAGGAAGCGGACGACATAGAGCGGAGGCTGAATGCCGCAAAGCTTGCAAGGCAGGAAGGCTGGCATGATTCGGCTGCATTCGATGCGGCTTCGGCGCTTGCGCTTGCAAAGGCCGAAAGGGAAATCCAGGGGAAAGGCTACGGCGAACTGGTTGCATTGCTTGGGGAAAAGCTCGCAAACCTCAGGGTCCAGTTCTCAAAAGGCGGCCCTGTCCCGGTATGGGCAAAGCTTTACTTCGACCACGCCCTGTATTTCTATGATTCCGCAAAATATTTTGAAAGCCAGAAGGACACGCCGAACGCCGCAGACAACGCAAAAGCAGGGTTAAGGCTTGCTTTTTTTGCGGAAGAAATGGCGGTAATAACAAAACAGGCCCGCAGCGAGCTTGCGGCATTGCCGGCGGTTGAAAAAATACAAAGCACCCCGGCTCCGGGCCTTGAACGGGTTGTCTTGGGCAATGATGCTGTGGCCCTGCTTGCAATCGCGCTGGCAGTGCTGGCTGTTGCCGCATTCCTCCTGCTTGCGAACGCGGCAAGGATGCCTTCAGGCAAGCCCCAGGAAGAATTCATTTCAAAGAGGATGGAGCGCCTTGACAAAATGAGGCATTTGGCTGAAAAGGCCAGGCTCGGGGAAAAATTGAGCGAGGAAGAATACCAAACAATGAAGGCCGAGCACGATGAAAAATTCCTGGCGCTCGAAGAGGAAAAAAAGACAAGGTCAAGGCATTTGCTTGAAACAGACAGATTGCACGGGGAAATCCAGATGATACAGTTCATGCTGAAAGAGCTCAAGGAACAGTATGATAAAGGCGAAATAGTTGATGCGGATTACAGGGAAGCGCTGGATTCTCTTACAAACAGGCTTTCTTCTGTTAAAAGCGAGGCATCCGATGAAGAGGCCGAAGTTTCCCAGAAGGGCAAAAAAATCGCAGCCCTGAAAGAAGAGGCTGCAAAGCCAAAGCCTAAAATCCAGAAAATAAAGCCGAAAGCCGGAAAGGAAAAGCAGGAAAAAGGAAAATGGGCCTTCAAGAGGTGAGTTTTAATGAAAACACTGATTGCATACTATTCCAAAAGCGGGGCAAACGAGGCTGCGGCAAAAGACCTCCAGAAAATCTTGAATGCCGACCTTGAAAAAATCATTGATTTGAACAGCCGCAAGGGCATCCTCGGCTTCCTTTCAGGCGGCTCTGATGCTTCGAAAAAGAAAAACGCGAAAATCGCGCCCTGGAGAAAGGACCCGGCAGGATACGATGCGGTTATCCTTGTGTCACCTGTCTGGGCAGGCTTCATTGCACCTGCGCTCCGCACTTACGTGGGCCACAATAAGGAAAGGTTCAAAAAAATCGCTTTCCTTTCGGTTTCAGGCGGCGGCATGCGGAACGAAAAGGCATTGCCCGACCTTGAGGAATTCGCAGGCAAAAAAGCCGTTGCAAGCCTGCTGCTTTCAGGGAATGAGGCAAAGGAAAAAACAAGGGAAGAAAAAATGCTTGAATTCGCGAAAAAAATAAAATAAAAAGCCGGGCTTCATTCGCCGCTCTTTGCTCCGTTCCTTTCCTCTATTTGTTCTTTTAAGTCAAGGCCGATAACGCTGGATTTGTCGTTGTCTAGGGTGACACCGACAATCTGGTTGGCGCTTTTAATCAGGGAATTGTTGTGCGTTATCGCCACAAACTGCGAGTTCCTGCTTATTTCGGTTATCACCCTTGTGAGGCGGATTGAGTTGGCTTCGTCGAGCGCCGCATCCGATTCGTCGAAGAAATAAAAGGGCGCGGGGTCGTACTGCTGGATTGCGAAAATGAACGCGAGCGCGGTCAGCGTTTTTTCTCCGCCGCTCATGCTGTCAATATTCTGCAAATTTTCACCCTTGTGCTTTGCCTCTATCACAAGGCCGGCATTCAGCGGGTTTTCAGGCTCGGTCAGGCTTATCTGGCCGACGCCGTCAAAAAAGTTGTAGAACATTTTCGAGAAATTTTCCCTTATCGCGTTGAAGCATTCCATGAATACTTCTTTCCTTTTGACCTCGATTTTCTGTATCATGTCGAGGATCGCGTTCCTTTCCTCCTCCAGCTTGTCCAGTTTTTCCCTTACTTCGAAAATTTCAGCCTTCTCGCTGCCGAGCGATTCCGCAGCCTTGAGGTTCACAGGCCCGATTTTTTCCAGTTTTCTCTCGGCTTCCGCCAAATCCTTCTTAAGCTCTTTTACAGACATGCCGTCCAGCGGCCTGAATTCCTTGAACTGCCCGAATTCTTCCCTGAGGTCCGAGAGCCTTACCTCGAATTTGCCGCTTTCAATCCTCAATTCCTCCATTTCCCTCGATTTTTTCTTGGAGTCTGCTTCAAGCGAGTCCTTTCTTTCCCTCAGTGCGGCAAGCTTTTTGTCCAGATCCTCTTTCTTTTCCCTTTCCGCCTGCATTTTTTTTGCCTGCTCCTCGCTTTCCTTTTCCAGCTTTTCCAGCCTTTCCCCGGTCTCTGCGGATTTTTTTTCGAAGGACTCGGCCCTTTTCTGGGTTTCGGTGTTTTCGGAATGGATTTTTTCTGTTTCATTGACCGCGCTTTCCGTTTCCGAATCAATCCTTGCAAGCGTTTTTTCGCTTATTGCTTTGCTTTCGCTTTCAAGCATCTTTAGGCTGCTTTCGAGTTCGCTTTTCCTGCCGTTCAGCTCTATGGTTTTCTTGTCGGTTTTTATTGACGAAAGCCTCAGGCTCAACTCGCTTCTTTTCGCCTTGAAGGATTCGAGCGCTTTTTCAGCTTCCCTTATTTTTGCGGACGCTCCCGCGGTTTCGGTTTTTCCGGCAAGCAGGCTTTTCTGCTTTGCCTCGAGTTCAGCTATGGCCGAAACCTTTTCGTTCAGTACCGCAATCTCGCTTTCAAGGCCCCGCATCACCGCCTGCTCTTTTTCCAGTTCAATCTTCCTTTTCCTTGCCTCCGCAAGCTCTGATGAAACGCGCTTGATTTCGAACTGCGCTTTTTTCCCCTCGCCCTCCTTTTTTTCGGCGAGCATTTTTTTCTTCTGGGCGGAAAGGTCGGAATCGCAGACAGGGCATTTCGCTATTTCCCTGCGGAGTTCCTTGAGCGAAGAGTGAATTTCGTCAACTTTCGCTTCCAGCGATTTTTCCTCGGAAAGCGCCTTTTCGATGCTTTTTTCCGCGGCCTCGAGCGACTGCGCGATTTTTTTGGATTCCAGGAGGCCGAAGCGCCCCTTGAGCTGCGAGGCTTTTTCCCTGTGGGCTTTGAGCCCCCTTAGCTTTTCAAGTATTTCGGAGAGCTCTTTTTCAGCAAGGCTGTTCTGCCTTTCCGCAGCGCTTTTTTCCGACAAAAGCAGCGCAAGCTGCCTCTGGTGCCTTTCTATTTCATTGTCTGTTTCGCCGAGGCTTTTTTCCATTGCGCTTATTTCGCTTTCCTTTGCCTTCGAGTCCGCGCCGACAAGGCCGAGCTCGCTTTCCACTTCCTTCAGCTGCTTCCTGGCTTCCGGGATTTCAAGGGATATCTTGCCGAGCCTCTGCTTTTCAAGCAGGCTTTCTTCGCGGAGCGCGGCGAGCTTTTTTGAAAGCGCGTCCTCGCGCCCGCTGTTTTCTGCAAGCCTCTTTTTCTCATTCGAGGCTTTTTCGAGCAGGAGGCTTTTTTCGCCTTTAATGGATTCGATTTTCGAGATTGTTTCCCTCAGCGATTTTTCCCTTTTCTCAAACAGCTCCTTTTCCTTCGACTGCGCTATTTTTTCGGCTTCGGCAATGCCTTCCACTGCCTTTTTTATTTTTTCATCTATGGAATCGGCTTCTTCTTTCAGTTTTTTCAGTTTTGCCTGGCCTTCCCCGAGCCCTTTTTCGGCTTCCCCGGATTCAAGCTTCAATATCGTGGCCTTCGACCTGTTTTTTGTCTCCACGATTTTAAGGTATTCTTCAGCCGCGCGCTTTTCGTTCTCGAGGGTTTCGATCCTTGAAAGGCGCTCGTTCAATACAAGGGCCGTGTTTTTCACTTTTTCCTCTGATTTCCCGAGATTTTTTTCGGCCTCCTCTTTTTTCAGGTCGAATTCGCTGATGCCTGCAAGGTCATCTATTATCCCCCTTCTCTGCTCCGGATTCATTTCAATGATTCTTGTGATGTCGCCCTGCGTGACGATATTATTGCCGTCGCTTTTCAGGCCGAGCTCGTTGAGGAGAGATACGACTTCGTTGAGGCCTTTTTTCTGGTCATTGATGCGGCAGGTGCTTTTTCCGGCCTTGTCGATCGTCCTGCTGATGCTCCATTCATTGTCTTTTTCCCTCACGACGATTTCAGCCTTGCCGTACGCCTCGCCAGCGCTGTTGTTTATGAGGTTTGAAATCCTGCCGGCCCTGAGCGATTTCATCGAGGTCGAGCCGAGCACAAAGAGGATTGAGTCGAGGATGTTGCTTTTGCCTGAGCCGTTCGGGCCTATTATTGCCGTGAAACCTTTCTTGAACGGGATTGTGGCCTTCCTGAAGGATTTGAAATTTTTGAGCCTGAGTTCTTTCAGTTCGGCCATTTGAATCCGTTCCAGGGGCAGCTATTTTTTTGCCCTTTTCTTCCAGGGCTCGTGCTTTTTCGCTTCCTTCTGCCCCACGGTGCCGCGGTTGCCCAAATAGTAAAAGGCAAAGAACAGGGAAGCGAAAGAGAAAACCAGCGAATCGAATATTGCCGAAACCGCAAAAGAGAAAATGTCTTCCGCGAGCGAATCAAGCACGAACAGGCCTATGTTGGTTATGGTTGAAACCGAGAATATCACGACAACCACTGCCAGCATGGATTCAAAGAATTTTTTGGATGTGAACCGCCAGCTTGCCGCAAGCCCTTCCCTGACGTCGAAGCCGTCAATCGCTATTGCCGGCGCCGCGAAAAGGAAAAGCTTCATGAAAGAGAAAGCGAAAATGAAAAGCGCCAGGCAGATGGCCGCGCCGCTGATTATATGCGGCGGAAGGAAGAGCGCCAGGAGAAACAGGATGATAAACGCAATGAACGCGAAAACCATGCCTGCGAGGACAAAGCCAACGGCCTGCGGGAGCATGGAAAACATGAATTTCAACGAATCGGAAAAAGCGTTTTTTTCCCTGAACCGCATTGCGTACTTTGAGCAGAAAAACAGCAGCATTGCGGACAAAACCAGGGACAGGAAGCAAACGGCAAGCACAAGCAGTATAAGCCCAGTATATGCTTTTGAGAAAAGGGGCACAGCTTCAAAAAAGCCGAGCGACATTCCGCCCTGCGTTATCGCAAAGTCGTAGACCGCTTCGAGCATCGGCATTAACGTCAGGTCGGAGAGGAACACCGCGATTATTGCGGCGACAACCCCCGGCAAGAGCACAAAGGGGTTTTTCAGGAAAACCGCAAGGGCGTTCTTGAAAGCGCTAATCATCACACAACACCTGACAATATATGGCAAATGCTTATTTTTATAGTTTTCTGTCGGTTTTAAAGGCCTTTTTCAGCATCCGTTTTCCGGCTTGCCTTTATTCCCTGAGTTCGGCGGCGTCAATTTCTCCATCGCTGTCAAGGTCGAGGCCTTCCACGACATGCGCGGTCCTTTTTTCCGAAAACCTGCTGCTTTTGGCTATTTCATCCGTATTCTGGATTATTGAAAGTATCGCCGCCCTTGTGCCAGCATTCCTTTTTCCCGCAATGAAAAGAATGGAACGGGACTCAAAGAAAGGGTGCCTTATTTTTTCCACTATGCCGATGTTGTCTTCCGTGAATTCCTTGCCAGAATTGCCGCTTTCGATCACCCACTGGGCGTTCTTCTGCTTGAAGGAAACCGAAAGGTGCGGATTCACCTGCCTGCCCAGGCTGTTTGTTATCGGGCCGCCGACAACAATAAGATTGGAATTCTCCTCTTTCAGGCTGCGCACCATCGTGTCAAGGTAAACCAAGGGAACGCGGCTTTTTTTTGAAAGCGTGCCCAGGAAGCCGGCAAGCTCCACTGCAAGGTGGGCGTCCCTGGCCCTTGCCCTGAATTCGCCGTGCAGGTCAGGCGCCCCGACAACGATTTTCGCATTGAGTTCGCCCCTGCTTATGAACGGCTCGAAAAACGCCTGGATGTTTTTCCCAAGGCTTTTTTCCTCCCCGGTTATTGCTGAGAAAGCCTCCTTCCTGCCGATTTCATCAAGGGCAGGCACCAACGCAAAGCAGCTGTCAGAGGCGGCGTAAAATTTTGCAAGGCCGCCCTGCCGCTCCTCCTTTTTGACGACCTTTGCAAGGCCTGCGGCCTTCAATTTGTTGATGTAATAATACGCTTCCTGCTGGCCGAGGCCGAGCTTTTTCGCGATTTCAGCAGGGTATGATTCGCGCTTTACAAGCTCCCGGAAAATCAGCCAGGCTTTTCCATTCATCAGCGGCTTGAGCGGCTCGATCGAATCGACAAGCCTTGCATTGAGCTTCAGCCTTGAGCCGTTTTTTTCGATGACAACAAAAGAATCCATATTATCAACCAATTAATAGTGGTATTAAACAATTACTAATACTATTACGAATCTTTTTTATTCATTTCCCTTGCAATTTACTATCCGATTCGCAGTGGGATGCGTGCTTTTTTAGCGGGGTTTAAATAATTCAAGAGCGGTATCTGTATGCTTCGAAAATTGTTTTATGGTTGGTGCTTTGGATGTGCGGGATTATAGGCTTTAAGGGCCGGGAAAACGCTGGAAAAGCCATTTTCGAAGGCCTCAAAAGGCTTGAATACAGGGGATATGACAGCTGGGGCATTGCCCTGAACTCAGGTTCGCTTGCAATTTTCAGGAAGCCGGGGAAGATTGATTCGCTGCCTGCGGGCTTCGAAGGCGGCTCGCTCGGCATCGGGCACACCCGCTGGGCGACCCACGGCGCAGTAACCGAAAAAAACGCCCACCCGCAGGTTTCAAACAACCGCAAAATCGCCGTAGTCCACAACGGCATAATCGAGAATTTCCTGGAATTGAAAAAATTCCTTTCCTCGCACGGCTTTTCCTTCAGTTCCGAAACCGACACAGAAGTCATACCGAACCTTATCCAGTTCCATCTGGCCAAAGGGCTTTCCTTCAGGGAAGCGGTAAGGAAAACATTGCTTCAGCTTGACGGCTATTACGCAATCGTGGCTGTCCTTGAGGGCAGCGGCACAATCATAGGCGCGCGCAACGGCTCCCCGCTTGCCGCAGGCCTTGGGGACAAGGAATTTTTTATCGCAAGCGACATTCCCGCATTCCTGCCGCATACGCGGAAAGCCGTGTTCCTTGAGGACAGGGAGCTTGTGGAAATCAATGATTCATGGAAGGTGTTCGGCATAGACTCCGGGCAGGAGATAAGGAAAAAAGTGCAGAGGATTCACTGGGGCATAGAGCAGGTGAAAAAAGGCAATTTCGAGCACTTCATGCTGAAAGAAATATCCGAACAGCCGGAGGCCATCGAGAAGGCTGCAATGCAGGACAGGGCCCGCCTGAAAAAAATCGCAGGCATCATCAAAAAAGCAGACGATGTTTTCTTTGTTGGCTGCGGCACAAGCTACCACGCATGCATTTCCGCGGAATACGCTTTTTCAGAAATAGCCGGCAAAAGGGTCAAGGCAGTCCTTGCATCCGAATTCGCAAGGCACACCCGCTTCCTTTCTAAAAAAAGCGTTGTTGTCGCGGTATCGCAGAGCGGCGAAACCATAGACCTGCTTGAAACAGTCAGGGCTGCAAAGGAAAAAAAAGCAAAAATAATCTCCATAGTGAATGTTGTCGGCTCCTCGCTCCCGAGAATGAGCAATGAAACAATAATGATGAACTCAGGCCCCGAGATATGCGTGCTGTCCACAAAAAGCTATACCGCCCAGCTTGCGATAATATTCCTTCTCGCTTTTTCGCTTTCCGGCAGGGCATCCGAGGGAAGGTGCATAATCGGCAAGGCCGCTGAACAGGCAGCCGAAGCCATAAGGAAAAGCCTGCCTGCCGCAAAAAAACTCGCAAAAAAGCTTTCAAAAAAACAGGACATTTTTCTCATAGGGAGAGGCAATGCATTCCCGAGCGCGCTCGAAGGCGCGCTCAAAATAAAGGAAGTCAGCTATATCCACGCCGAAGGCTTTGCAGGCGCGGAATTAAAGCACGGAACTATTGCATTGATAGAAAAAGGCGTTCCAGTAATCGTATTCATGGCAAGGGAAAGCGAAAAACAGACAGCAAGCAACGCAATGGAAGTAAAGGCAAGGGGCGCATTTCTCATAGGGGTAGGCGAAAAGAAAAGCGAAATCTTCGACGAGTTCTTTGAAATGCCTGAATGCGGCGAAGCCGAACCGATCCTGAGGATAATCCCTGTGCAGTTGCTTGCCTATTATCTCGCGCTCGAGCGCAGCCTCGACCCTGACAAGCCGAGGAACCTTGCAAAAAGCGTCACTGTAAAATGAAAAAGAAGGGAGAACATGGGAAAAGTTTTCGGCACGGACGGAATCAGGGGAAAGGCAAACACATACCCGATGACGCCTGAAATGGCGCTGAGGGTAGGCAAGGCTGTAGCGCTTTATTTCCAGAAAAAGAATTCGAGGGAAAAGCACAGGCTTGTCATAGGCAAGGACACAAGGCTCAGCGGATACATGCTTGAAACCGCGCTGACCAGCGGCATTGTTTCAATGGGCGCAGATGTTTTCCTTGTCGGGCCGATGCCCACGCCCGCGATATCGCACCTCACAAAATCGATGAACTGCGATGCAGGCATCGTAATCAGCGCATCCCACAACCCGAGCGAGGACAACGGCATAAAAATCTTCGACACGCAGGACTTCAAGCTCTCGGAACAGGCGGAAGAAGAGATAGAACTGCTTGTGCTTTCAAAAGAACTTAATTCAAGCGCCTCGCCGCACTCGATAGGCAAAGCGCACAGGATTGACGATGCAAAAGGCCGCTACATAGAATTCGCAAAAAATTCAGCAGGAAACATCCCGCTCCTCGGCCTTAAAGTCGTGCTTGACTGCGCAAACGGCGCCGCATACCATATCGCGCCGGATGTTTTCTCTGAGCTTGGCGCAGAAACGATTGTCCTGAACGACAAGCCTGACGGCTACAATATAAACAAAAATTGCGGCGCATTGCACCCCGAAGTGATACAGGAAGCAGTGAAAAAACAGAAAGCTGACATCGGGATTGCGCTTGACGGCGATGCGGACAGGGTCATAGTCTGCGATGAAAAAGGCGGCATTGTCGACGGGGACACAATCATGGCAATTTTCGCCTGTGACCTCCTCAAAAAAGGCAAACTGCCCTCGAAAACAATTGTCGCGACAGTGATGAGCAATGTGGGCTTTGATAGGGCAATGGAAAAGCTCGGCATTAAAGTGGTAAAGGCAAACGTGGGCGACAAATATGTCATTGAGGAATTGAGGAAAGGCAATTTTGAACTGGGCGGGGAGCAGTCAGGCCACATCATTTTCAGGGAATACAGTTCGACAGGCGACGGCATTGTCTGCGCGCTCCAGGTTGCCAGGATAATAAAGGAAACAGGCAAAAAATTGTCCGAGCTGGCCTTGGTGATGGAAAAATTCCCGCAGGCGCTCGTGAACATCGAAGTGAAGGAAAAAAAGCCCTTTGAAAAAATGCCTGCAGTGAAAAAGGCGATGGATGCGGCCGAAAAGGAACTAGGGAAAAACGGGCGCATTCTGGTGAGGTATTCCGGCACAGAAAACAAGGCAAGGGTGATGGTTGAGGCAAAGGACAGGAAAACAGTGGAACTGATTGCGGAAAAGATTGCGGCCGAAATCAGGAAAGAGGTGGGGAAATGAGTCCGAAGGAATTTTTGGGATTCGTTAAAAAAGAGCTTGATTCCAAAAAAGAATTCGAGTGGTGGAAATTGCTTGAAGGCCTTGAAAATGCAGGGCAAAAGATTTCCAATTCAAGGAAAGGCATTGTCGAGGAAAACGTGCACGTGGACGGCAACCTCGAGGCCGCGGAAGGCGCGATTGTGAAAAGCGGGACAAGAATCGAGGGAAACGCCTATATTGGCAGGAATTCCATCATAGGGCCAAATGCATATCTGAGGAAAGACGTCATTATAGGGGAAGGCTGCCATGTGTCCAATTCCGAAATAAAGAATTCTGTTATTTTGAATAACTCGAATGTCCCCCACTATTCTTATGTCGGCGATTCAATCATCGGGGAAAACGTGAACTTCGGGGCAGGGGCAAAAATAGCCAATTTGAGGTTTGACAACAAAACAGTGAAAGTCTCAATCAAAGGCAAGAAAATTGATTCCGGGAAAAGGAAACTCGGCGCGCTTGTGAACAGCGGCTCGAAGATAGGAATCAATGCATGCATAAATTGCGGCATCATAATCGGCAAAAACTGCTTTGTGAAGCCGGGCGCGTTTGTGGAAAAGAACTTGCCTGGCAAAATACATTCTGGGGATGAATAAATGTTTTTTCACCACTTTGTTTTCCCTGGCTTTGCATAACTTATTTCGGTTCCGCGGTGGAATGTTTGCAGTATTTTTTCCTTCAGCAGGAATTCCACTGCCGTATCCTTTAATTTCTTTTCAAATGGCGCATTGGCAACCCATTTGTTGAATTCATCGATTGGAATGTATCGGCCTTGTATTAGGGACAGCGTATAGATTAATGCGGGTGTGGCTTCAATACCTAAGGTCTCAACAAAGCCTTTCTTCAAGGCAAAACCCACTCTTAAACTTACGTGCGGATCGGCAGCAGCCCTTAAAGCCAAGTCCTTGGAAAGAATGCGCCTCCTGTACTGCTCTAAAATGAATAAATGCACTGGTCGGTCCCTTTTCCTGAGTTTTAGCATGTTTTCCTTGAAGGGGGATATTGGGCGGGCAATTCTCTTTTTAGCTGCTTCAGCCCCTTCCGCTGTTCTTTCAGCCCCTGCCTTTTCCCTTTCAGCTTCTTCGTGCCTTGCCTGTTGCCTTCTCCTCATTTCCTCCCTGCTTATTTCTACGTCTACGGCTTTTTGAGAGCTTGGGGCTTTGGATATTTCTGCAGCCCTTTTCGTTCTTTCCAGCGTTCTAAGCTCGCCTTCTATTCTGCTTCTCGCGGCCTCAACATAGCTTTCCATGTTCCCAGTCGACTTGGCCGTAATCATAATGAACTGCCCCAAAGTCACAAACATTTCTTTTTCACTTTTCCTTTTATGTTTCCTTTCCCTCACATAGGCCATGTTCTCATTTGCTCTTTTTACATCGCCTTCTACCGTCCTTCTCAGCCCTTCAGTGGCCCTTTTCATGGCCGCCCAATGCTCAGGATTGCTTTTGCTCAACGCCATTGATTTAGCGGCTTCTCGCACTGCAGTATTCACCGTTTCTCTTAGATCGGCTTCGCGAATTCTTTTAGCATAAAGCTCCCAGCGGTATGCTCTCTCAAAGGCCCTCAATGTTTTCTCCTGGCTTTCAAGCATCCCTTCCCTGATTGACCCGCGATTATAATCAATCAATTCATCCACGATTTTTTCATCCGCTTTTATCCCTCTCTCGGACAGAAGAGTGATTGCGTTTTCCCGAAAGTTCCTGCAAATCCTTGCCATTTGCCCCTCCGCGGCCTTGTAAAGCGTGCAAATGTAGGCCAGGCCGAGTGTTGATTTGTACTCTGATGGCACTGTCCTTTTAAATAATCTTTCAAAGGCTTGCATTGGGGTTTGGTTAAATGCTCTAGCCTGTTTTGGGCTTAAAGGATGCAATGGGCTCTTGACTTTTGAGAAATTGTCAGTAATCAATATGTT
>JAZDDY010000102.1:0-3952 GCA_043809265.1 Candidatus Iainarchaeum sp. | reverse complement strand
TCAGGCTCGCCGTTGGCATCAATTACCTTTATCGGCTCGTCGGGGAGCGCTTTTTTCAGGTTCAAATAGTTCTGCCTGATTTCCCCGAGGAAAAAGTCCTTTTCGAACTTTTCAATGCTTGACCTGCTCGACCTGATCCTTTTCATTGCAACCTTCGGGTCGACATCAAGGATTAGGACAAGGTCAGGGACGAGAAGGCGCTTGTGCATTGCCACAATGCTTTCCACCGGAATGCCCTGCGCCTGCTGGTAGCAGATGGTGCTGTACTTATAGCGGTCGCACAATATGATTGAACCGAGCTGGAGCGCAGGCTTTATGAGCTTGTCAATGTGCTCCCTGCGGTCTTCAAAATACAGTGTCAACAACTGTTTTGCTTTTGTCATCGGGTCCTTGTCGGATTTCAATGCCTTCCGTATCTGGGTGCCTGGCCCTGAAAACGTCGGCTCCCTTGTGAGGACAATCTTGTCGTGGCCGATGCCTGAATTGAAAAGCCATTCAGCGGTCCTGGCAAGCATTGTGCCTTTCCCGCTCCCGTCAGTGCCCTCGAATACAATGAATTTCCCAACCATAAAATCCCCTCGGTAAGGAGCAATACGAAAAAGAATAAAAAGAAAACGTGCGCTTTCTGGAAAGAATAATAACCAGTTCGGGAAAAGAATAACATATGGCGGCCAGAATCCCGGCAAGGCGCATACGGCAAATAAAGCAGGCCCTGGGAATGAGGGGTTTGGGGGAAAATGCCGCCAGGATTGCCTTGGAAACAGGGCTGAGCGAAGCCGAAGCAAGGGAAATAATCGAAAGGAAGGGCAAGATTTTTGCGCTCCGCTTCGGCAATAAAGAGCGTGCATTGACAATCGCGTGGACCGGCCTGAAGCGCGGCAACCGTTATGAGGAAAGGCGCCTGGGGCCCATAAACAAAGCCTTCGATGAAATGAGGCCTGACGCCATAAAGGCAATGGGAATTTCAAGGAAAGACGCGTATTTTTTCTTTCCAGGCAACCCTGGGGCAATCGGCATCTTTGAGCCTAACTTGCAGGGCAGCCTTAGGGCGACAAGGGCAAGAATAAACACGAAGAAAGCGATTGTGGCGGACATGCATGATGTCGAGCTGGCTTTGAGGCTGCAAAAGTGCGGTATGGGAATTGAAAATGTCGCTGCAGACTATTGGAGGAAAGCCATAAGGTTGGATGAATTCCTGGAAAAATATTGCCCGCGCGGCGGCGGTTCATGGCATTTGAAAGACAAGGCTGATGCCGCAAAAGGCCTGCCCTCAATATTCCTGACGCCTGAAATCCTTACAAGCGAAGAGCCAGGCAAAACAAGGGCTTCAAAAACAACTTACAGGCTGGCCAGGGACGATTAGGAAAAACATAAAAACAAGCCTGGAAAGAATATAATCACTTGGGGGAAAGAATAACATATGCCTGTTCCGAAAACACGCTTTGGGCAAATAAGGAAAGCCGTGAAAATGCGGAAAAAAAAGGAACCGCATTCGCCTGAAGAAATCCAGCGGATTGCAAATGAAACCGGCCTGCAGAATGCCGAAGTCGGGGAAATTATAAGGAGACGGGATACTGCGTTTTTGATTCACGGGACAAGCGACCCAAAACCCGAAAGCGGAATCGCGATTGCTAGAAACGGCTTTTCGGCTGCGGAACTGCGGCGCGAACAATACAAAGAGCACCCGCATGCGGAAGCAATCGACATCGCCTTTGACGGCAACCGGCCGGAGCATATTCTGGTCGCTGGAATTTCAAGGCAGGCATCGCCTTACTTTCACCCTGACTGGGCTTCTTTTAGGCATGAAACCGGATTCGTTCTACCCAAGCCGCCGCACCAGCGCGGCCTAACTGTCAGGGCAAGAACCGATGCAGCAAAAGCGTATGTGTTCGACCACATCCATGTTGGCTCATTGTACAGGTTCCCGCCAAAGGGGGGAAGACCTGAAGCGATTAAGGCATCCTCGGATGTTGCCGAAAAGGCAAAGAAGTATTGGCGTTCAGGAATTCCAATACAAATCTTCAGGGAAAGATATCGCTTTGACAGGGCACAAAATTGCTGGATTCGGACTGAAGGCCCGAAATCCGCAAGGTTCAGGCCGGACGGCCCAAAAAGGGCTTTGCCTGAAAAATTCTACAATCCGGAAGCCCTGGCAGGTGGCGAAATCCAGAGGGAAAACATAAGAGCCGGCAAGGGAAAACAACGCAAAGAAAACCATTAAAAACAAAACCAAGCCCTTTCTTTAGGAATAGCCAGAAAACGCGGCTGTGGTGAAGTGGTTATCATCGGAGCCCTCCAAGCTCTTGTCCTGGGTTCGAATCCCAGCAGCCGCATTAGCCATGAACGAAAACTCAGTCAGGCTTTTGCCTGCAAAAAAAAGCGATTTGGGCTTCTGCGCTGAATTGCTAAGGAAAGAGTTCTCAAAAGCCCCCTACAAAGAAAAATGGACTCCAGCAAAGGCAATGAGGGCTGTGCGGTTGTGGGCAAGGCACCCGAAGAGCGCCATTTATGTTATAAGAATGGGCGGGCAGAGGGCAGGCATTATTTTCGGCTCTGAATTCTACTCGGAACCTGAAGGAAAAGGCTTTTTTGTTGAAGAATTCGCGGTGGCTGAAGGCAAAAAAGGGCAGGGAATCGGGAAAAAGGCACTGGAATTGCTGGAAAAGGATTTGAGGAAAAAAGGGTTCAAGGCACTGACATTGCTCTCGCACCGCAAATCAAAGGCATTCAAATTTTACCAAAAAACAGGATTCAAAAAATCCGGAATGGAATATCTCCGAAAAATTCTGTGAAGTGCCGGCATGGAATCGGAAGAAGAACTTGAATTTTTTTCGGGTTACGGTGCATTCAAGGGCAGGGCGCCGAGAAGTGTTCTACATAACAATGGCGGGTGGCACAAGGGCGTGCACGTGTGGATTTTCAATTCAAAGGGAGAATTGTTTTTGAAAAGGAGAGCAGAAAACAAGGAATTTTTCCCTGGGCACTGGGAGGATATGGGCGAGCATTTGAAGCCAGGCGAGAGCTTTGGGGAAGCTGCAAAGAGGGGATTAGAAGAAGAACTTGGCATTAAAGGCGTTGAATTGGAAAAACTGGCCGAAGCAAAGAACTGTTTTCCTGAAAAAAACTGCGAATTCTCGGAATTATGGAAATGCGTTTATGGCGGCAAGATTTCTGAAAACAGAGAGGAGAGCTCGGGGGGAAAGTTTTTCTCAATAAAAGAAATCCAAGGGCTGATGAAGGAAAGGGAGAAGTTCACGCCCTGGTTTAAAGAAATGTTTTATCGTTATCTGAAGGAAGGATTATGGGAAAAAAGGACATAATGGGGCAAATCGCAAGGGAAAGGATTTGCAGGCTATTCGAGCTGGCCGGAAAGGAATTCAAGGATCACCCGGAACGGAGCGATCGGTATGTGCAGTTGGCCCTGAAAATTGGAAAAAGGTGCAATGAAAGCGCCCCCTGGGAATTGAAAAAAAACTACTGCAAGAAATGCAAATCCTATTTGAAAGAAGGCAGGAATTCAAAAATAAGGGTGGAGGGAAGCATCCTCAAAATAACATGCGGCAAGTGCGGTTATACACGGAAAACAGGTGTTCAGGGGAAAAAAATCAGCAGGAATAAATCCGGCACGAAATAGGAAATTATTACCCCCACTAACAGGAACGGCGCGAAAGGCGGCAGGGACCTGTAAACAGGAATCTTGTGAACTCCTGCTTTTGCGAGCTTTTCCGCAGCCTTCCAGTCAACTATGCCTTTTACCGAAAGGCCTGCTTCCGAAAGGACCGCTGGTTCCAAGAATTCCTTTGCAATTATTTCGTCCTCTTCGAGTTCTTTCGGTGAAACGTATTTCAGGAAAAACGCCTTGTAAATGCCTGACTGGAAAGCCATTGCGCAGAGGCCGAGCAGGAGCGGCGCGAACAGGGCCAGCGCCTGCCAGAGCTGCATGAAGCCGAGC
>JAZDDY010000101.1:0-9243 GCA_043809265.1 Candidatus Iainarchaeum sp. | reverse complement strand
CCATTGTATTCTGGCTTTCCAAGGTTTATTCTGTAAGGCTGGCTGGATTCGATTATTTCAAGCGAGGGCGATTTTGATGTTTCTTTGTTTATTGAGCCGGCGGAGCTTTCACTGGTTTTAGAGCAATTGAATCGCGAGCTTGTAAAGCAGAAATCTGATATTTTGGCGGCTGAAAGCACCGATACTGTAAGGGTTGGCTCTTCAAAGGAACTTTGGAAAGAAGCGTTTTCTTCACCGCAAAAAATTGATTTCATGGGAAAGACTGTTTATGAGGCCAAAAAGCCTGAAAAGATGAAGACTATTATCGCCCCGTCCTATGTTTTGAAAGGCTTCGGTCTTGGGCCTTTGTTTGATGCGGTGGAAAATAAAATGCTGGAAAAATTGGGCGGTTCTTGGGATGAAGCGCTTTTGACCCCTGAAGGCAAAAAGGCTAAGGCGCAGGCGCTGGAATTGAAAAAATTTATTGAGGCAAGCCCGATGCCTGACGAGCGCCTTGCAAACGAGTTCATCGGCCATGCGATAGCGTTCGGGGCCGGCAAAATATGGCTAAAGCGGCTTGGCGGCAAAAACGCTGAATTGAGCCAATTTCTTGAGAAAATGGAATGCCCTTCAGACACTCTGATGCGATTCATTGACTTGGACAGCTATTGGAAGGAATTCCAGGCACCGCAGTAAAAAAAAGAATAAAATTCTGTTTTTATCCCAGCAGCCACGGGCTCGCAGCCATTACTGCCATTCCGAGGAATATTCCGAGGATTGGCATTGTTTTTTATTCTTAAAAGTGCCTATTTATTACTATGGCATTAACTAGGCCGGTCCGGAGAAAGCCTGGTTCGGCTCTGGCTGTTTTCAGTGTTGACGGGAAAAAAATTAATGAGCATCTCATGCGGGAGCTTGCGCAATCCGGCTGGGCCGGCAGGCGTGTTGGCGGTGATGGGCATTTTCTTGTCCCTCAAAAAGTTCCGCTTGATAGGAGGTTCAGGGCTTTGAGAGGGCGCAAGAGGTCGCTGATTTTAAGGTCCGGTTCAAGGGATTTTGCAATTAAGGGAATCGGTTCCTCGCAGGCGGTGACTGTAATCAGCAACGGTGAAGAGAGCCTTTCTTTTCCTTTTGGTTGGATTGACCGTGAGCTGGCCAGCAGGATTAGGAAGCGTTCCCAGCCTGTAAGAATCCCGGATACGCTTTTTGCATTAGGCCATATATCGGTCAGAACAAACGGGCAGCTTTTAAGGGGCGGAATGATTGTTGGCGATGCTAGGAAAAACTACAGTGTGGCAAAAAGACTGAATGCTCTTTTTGAGGAAAGCCTTGCCGGCAACACCCCTGACCGTGTTATCAAACGGGCTGTGGAATTAGGGGCGACATTCCCCCCGACCTTGGAGCCGGTTGCGGTTATGAGGCCTGAACAGGCTGTTTTCAAGTATGTCAGGGGAAAAGAGCCAGGGTCGGTTTTTGAGGAAATTTTAGAACACCTTACCGCCGGCGAGGCAAGGGCGTTCAAATATGAATTCAAAAGAAAGAAACCAGGGGACACCATTGTTTTCAAATCGAAAAAGCTCATGGAATTAAGCGGAATTCCTGAAAATATTCTGAAAAAACAGGCGGTGTTTATCTATTCAGTTCCATTAGAGCTAAGGATGTCGGATTTGCATCCCTTATGCAACATCGACAGGCTGAGTGCCGGAAAAAGGAATTTCGCTGTTTCGGCCTGGAAAAAATTATTTTCTGCGTATGGCATAGATTCAACGTTTAGCGGGGGAAGATTAATTCTCAGAAGAGGCGGAAGGGCGATAAGGCCTGAAGAAGCATTGGTTCAGGCAATGAAGGCTTTCTCTGCAAACATGTGCGGTTCAATCCACTTAATGCACAAGCTGGGCGGTTGCTTTACAATTGAGTCAAGTGTCGGCGGCTTTGGGGGCTCGCTAGTCACCAACAACATTACTGCCGACGGAAGGCCTTTGGACCTGGATACTGCCACATTTTCCAGGAATGCCCAAAAAAATAAAACACTTCAGGAGGCGGATATTTATTCGGCCCAGCGCCTTATTTTGGAATTTGCCGCAAAGCTGGCAATGGGAAAAACAGTCTCGGAAGCAAAAGAGAACGCCATGTCCATTGCAAAAGTAGGCTATAGCGTAATGAAAGAATTGCTGGGCGTAGAACCCGTGCTTTGATTCGGTCTTAATCCGCCGCTTTGTCATTGCCTTGTTTGCCGCCAGTTTCACCCGAGCATCCATAAGCTGATTGCCATTACTGCCATGCCTAAGAAGATGCCTAAAATCGGCTTGTGGCTATGGGTGCCGTTATAACTGAACGGCAGCAATTCATCGAAAGAAATGAAAACCATTATTCCTGCGACTGCGCCGAGAACAAGGTCAAGGGTGAACTGGTTAAGGAAAGGCATTAGGAAAAGGAAGCCGATTACTGCGCCGAGCGGTTCGGCAAGGCCTGAGAGCGCCGAGTAAAGGAATGCTTTTCCCCTGCTTTTTGTCGCCTCAAAAATCGGCATTGAAACCGCGATTCCTTCCGGAATGTTGTGGATTGCGACCGCAACAGCTATCGGGAGGCCGAGCGAAAGGCTTGAAAGCGAGGAAAAGAATACCGCCATGCCTTCTGGAAAATTGTGGATTGCGATTCCGATTGCGACAAGCGTGCCGCACCGCATCATTTTCTGGTCGGCGCACTTTTCGCCTTTATACGAGTGCGGCAATAATACGTCTATGAGGCAGATTGCGCCCATGCCTGCAAAGAACGCAATGAAGGCGTTTGCCTGGCCTGCGCCAAGCATTGCCTGCGGCAGCATTTCAGCAAAAGCCACAAAAATCATCACGCCTGCTGAAAAGCCCATTGCGATCGGCATAATGGAGGGGCCTGGCTTTTTCAGGAAAAATGCGAACAATGCCCCGATTGAAGTGGCAAATCCTGCGAGAATTGAAAGTGTTAGGGCTGTGAAGAAATCCATTCAAACCAGCTATTTTTCTTTCTTTTTTATTGCGTCGGCCGCAATTATGCCTGTCACCGCAGCGTAGACTATTCCGCGCGAGAAGCCTGAGGCGTCGCCTGCCACAAAGAGGTTGGGGATGTTTGTTTCGAGGCCTGCGTTTGTGGTGTAGCGCGTGTCATAGAATTTTATTTCCGGCGCGTAAATGAGCGTTGTTTCCGATGCGATTCCTGGTATGACCCTGTCGAGCTTTTCCAGCGCTTCGATTAAGTCGTGGACTATGCGTGCAGGCAATGCCATTGAAATGTCTCCGGGAGTGACATCCATTAGTGTCGGTTCAAGCGCGGATTTGTGGATGCGTTCCCAGGTGCTTCTCCTTCCTTTTTTGAGGTCCTTGTAGCGCTGCAATATCGGTTTTCCTCCGCCGATTGTGTTGGAGAGCTTTGCAATGCTGCGCGCGTACTCTGTCGAATCTTCAACCGGGTCTGTGAGGTTGATGCGCACCAATAACGCGAGGTTTGTGTTGGGGCTCTGCCTGTTTTTTTCTGCATGCCCGTTCACTAACACGAAATCGTCGAATTTTTCGACTGAAATGAAGCCGTGCGGGTTTGTGCAGAAAGTTCTCACCATGTCGTCGTAGGTGCCTGTGTACAGCCTGAATTTGGCGTCGTACATGACTTCCTTAACTTTGTCGTAGATTCCCGCGGGAAATTCTATCCTTGCGCCGACATCTATCGGGCCATAGCCTGTTTTTGCGCCCAATCCCTTCAGTTCTTCCCTTAACCAGTAAGCGTTTCCTCTTCCCGGAGCGCAAATCAGGTGCGAGCATTCTATCGGCCCGCCTGCTGTTTCAAGCTCAAACGAGGCGCCTTTCCTTTTGATTTTTTTCACTTTGGTTTCAAGCAGGAAAGAAATGCCTTTCTTTTTCAGTTCCTTGTAAAAACGGTCTATTACTTTTTTGACTTCATCCGTGCCTATGTGTTTTTGCTTTCCTGAAACGAATTCTATGCCTTCCTTGTTGGCTTTCCTTTTCAGCTCTTCAAGGTCTGCACCGTTCACTCCCGAGCATTCTTTTGGAATGCCGAATTTCATTAAAGTGGAATCGACTGAATCGATCATTTTTTGGACTTCTGAACCGCTTCTTTTCAGGTCTTCAGGCGAGCCGCCGATTTCATGGGTGAGGTTGAGTTTTCCATCGGAGTATGCGCCTGCGCCGCCGACCCCGAAAATGGAATCTGAAGGGTTTTTTGCAGGGTCCCTTTTCATTGGCTCTCGGCCTTCGTCTATGACCGCAACCTTGAGCTTTGAGCCTGCGAGTTCCCAGGCAGCGAACAGGCCTGCAGGGCCTGCGCCGATTATTGCTACATCGAATTTCTGCATTTTAAACCCAATATCTTTCACTGGTAAAAAATAAAAACATGCCTGAAAGCCTATTTTCTGGCTTTCTTTGGGCCGAAGGTCCGCCCTTTCTGGGGTGTTTTTGTAGGGGGTTTTTCTTCTTCCCATTCCTCTTCAGGGTATGGTTCCTGCCCTTCTTCTGGCAAAAGCTCTTCTTCCGGAGGCAGTTCTTCAGGGTATTGTTCTTCCCTTGGATTGCTGCGCTCCCTGTATGGCTTGGCCAGGACAGGCACCTTTCCTCCGGCTCTTGGCACCGTGACCTTTGTCAGGATGAAAAATATTACCGCAAGCACGCAGTCGACTACAAGCACTTTCATGAAAAAATTGAAATCCAGGGGTGTGCCTGCGGAAAGGAAGACGCCCAGGACAGCGCCAAGCGTGCCGGCGATTATCAGTTCGGCGAGCCGCATCATTGCATTCGCTTCAGGCATGCAAGAATAACGCATTAGGGGTATTTAATTGTTTTTATGATTCTGTTTCTTAGCCAGGGATACAGAAATCTGCGCCGCCGGGCCGATTTTTAAGCGTTTTGCAGCATATTTGATGCATAATTGATGCATTTTTAATGCATTTTTGTGTTTGGAGGTTTTTTTATGAGGACGACTGTGGCAATTAGGGGGACAGCAGAACTGGTGCTTGAGAAGGCTGTCAGGCTTGGGCTTGCAAGGTCGAAAACAGATGCCCTGCGCATGGGGATTTTTGCCCTCAACAGGGAATACAAGCTTGTCAAAGACATCGAAATGGAAATGGTTGCAGGGAAGCTTTCGGCCGAGGAAAAGGAAATGCAGGTCAAAGGCCAGCGCTATCTTTCCAAGGAAAAAGCCCTTGCAAAGTACAGGTGATTTTTTGGACTTGGCGCCTTGGAAGCTTGAATTCAAGCCGGATTGGGGCAAGCATTTCAAAAAATTTGACAGCTCGGAGCAGAAAAAAATTTTGAAGAAATTTGGCCAGATGGAACAGCCATTGAGCGCCAGAGGGCTGCGTTCCTCGCGCTATCAGGTTGAAGAAGTCGGGCAATACAGGATTGCATTCATTCAGGACGAAGAAAGCAGAACCAAGAAAATCCATTTTGTCGGGAACCACAAGCAATACGAAAAATGGTACAAGGGAAAATAGGCGATTGGTGCCATATTTAAGGGTTTTGAATTCCAATTCTATTTAGTGGGGGGTGGCGGAATGGCTAAATCTTTGAAGGGAACTAAAACAGAAAGGAACCTTTTGGCTGCGTTTGCAGGCGAATCGCAGGCAAGGAACAGGTACACTTATTTCGCGAGCGCTGCGCGCAAGGAAGGCTTTGAACAAATCGCGAACATTTTAATGGAGACAGCTGAAAACGAGAAAGAGCATGCAAAAATATTCTTTAAATACCTTGAAGGCGGCGAAGTGCAGATCACAGCGGGATATCCTGCGGGAATGATAAATGACACGAAAAGCAATCTTGAGGCTGCAGCCGAAGGAGAAAAAATGGAATGGACAATGCTTTATGCGGAATTCGAAAAAACCGCCAGGGCCGAAGGCTTTGAGGAAATAGCCGAATCCTTCAAGCAGATAGGCGAAGTCGAGCAATTCCATGAGGCAAGATACAGGAAACTCATAGAAAACATAAAGGGCTGCAAGGTTTTTGAAAGGGAAAAGGTTGTGAAATGGCATTGCACGAATTGCGGCTATGTCCACGAAGGCCCAGAGGCACCGGATACCTGCCCTGCATGCAGGCACCCGCAATCGTTCTATGAAGTGCTGGCTGAAAACTTTTAGGCCGGTTTTCCGGCATTTTTTTCTTTTCCGCAAAGCTTTGATTACTGGTTGTTTAAGCCTTTCCTTGTTCCCCTTCTTTTAATGACTTTTTCAGGATCATGGACGCGATTGGGCTTAAGCGGATTTTGCCGTTCACGATGTCCAGCATCAGTTTGTCAAAAGTCCCGTCTTCAAGCCATTTTTGGAGCATTCCGATTTGCTCTGCGGTTGGACTCCCTCTTGTCTTTGGCTCGGCTGGGTTTTTGGATTTTGCCTTGGTTTCTTCGAGTTTTTCTATGAGGTCCCTTTTTTTGTCGCCGGACAGGTATTCGCCTCTCGCATAGTTTTTGCAATACGCCATAAAAAAAGGTTCCAATCCAGTGGGGATTTTTTCTTCTTGGGGTTTTCCAAACAAGCCCATGTTTTTTCCCTCCCTTCAATTCCAAAGCTTTTGCGGCAGATATAATGCCTGTTTCTCTTATTTATTCTTTTTGCCTCACTTTTTAATAGCAGGGTGGGAAAAAATGCTTGAGGAATCGAAGCTTGCGAAAATGGAGCGCGCGCAGTACCGTGTCGTTGGAAACCATTCCGCTGTAAAGGTCTGCCTTTGGACAAAGGAATGCCTGCGCGGCGGGCGCTCGTGCTACAAGAACTCCTTTTACGGCATAAGCACAGCGCGCTGCATGGAAATGAGCCCTGCGCTCACCTGCAACCAGCGCTGCCTTCACTGCTGGCGCGACACTTCGATTTTCTCGAAGGACTGGAATGCGCCTGTCGACGAGCCTGACAAAATAATCACAGGCTGCATCGAGGCAAGGAAAAAGCTCCTCACAGGATTCAAGGGAAACGACAAAACCAGCCTGAAGCTTTTCGAGCAGGCTGTTGAACCTGTGCAGGTCGCGATTTCTCTTACAGGCGAACCCTGCATGTACCCAAAACTGCCGCAGCTCATAAAACGTTTCTTTGAAAGGGGATTTGAATCAGTGTATCTTGTCACTGCAGGCACTGTTCCAGAAATGCTCAAAAAACTCAAGCCCCTCCCGACCAATCTTTACATTTCCCTGACCGCCACCAATCCAGAAATGTACAAAAAACTCTGCCTTCCTGTGATTGAAGGCGCATGGGAAAAGGTAATGGAATCGCTTGAATTGATGCGCAAAATGAAAACAGCCACTGTCCTGCGCCTTACGCTCATCAAGGGGCTGAACATGGAAAAGCCGGAAGATTTTGCGCCGCTTGTAAAAAAAGCAATGCCAAAATTCATAGAATGCAAGGCATACATGTTCCTTGGCTGCTCACGCAAGCGCCTTAAGAGCGAAAACATGCCTGAAATGAAAGACATCAGGCTGTTTGCGAAAGCGCTCGCAAAAGCCACGGGCTATAAGGTGAAGGACGAGAGAGAGGATTCGAGGGTTGTGTTGTTAAAAAAGCCCTAACAGCCTCAGTATTATCGCCTTTTGGATGTGCAATCTGTTTTCTGCCTGGTCGAAGACAATGCTTTGCTTGCCGTCGATGACTTCCGCTGTCTGTTCCATTCCGCGCATTGCTGGAAGGCAGTTCATGAAAACCGCGCCCGGCTTTGCGTGCTTCATAAGGTCAGCGTTCACTTGGAACGGCATTAGGGTTTTGATTCTCTGCTCTTTTTCTTCCTGCGGCACATGGTAGGACATCCAGGAATCTGTGTAAACGACATCGGCATCCTTTACGGCTTCAATAGGGTTGTGGGTGACCAAAACCTTTGTGCCTGCTTTTTTTGCAAGCCTTTGCGCTGTTTCAATCACTTTCGGAATCGGCGTGAATGCCTCGCCTTCAGGGCAGCCTACTTTCACATTCATTCCCGCGAGCGGTCCGCCGTACATCAAAGAATAAGTCACATTGTTTTTCGAATCCCCGACATATGTCAGCGTGAGGCCTTCAAGTTTTTTCTTGTGCTCTTTTATTGTGAGGAGGTCGCCTAAAATCTGGCAGGGGTGCGAGTAATCGCTCAGTGCATCGATGACCGGAATGCTGGAATTTTCCGCGAGCTTTTTTGTCTGCTCGAAGGAAAACAGGCGCGCCATTATTATGTCGACATAGCGCGAAACCACTTTGCCTGTGTCCTCGATTGTTTCCTTTTTTCCGAGGGGCGAGGTGGCGACATCATAGTAAATGCCGTGGCCGCCCATTTGCGTCATGCCTGTTTCGAATGAAACCCTTGTGCGGAGCGACGGCTTTTCGAAAATCATTAGCAGGGTTTTGTCCTTCATCGCCGAGCAATATTTTTTCGGGTTTTTTTTGATGTCCTCCGCGAGCTTTATTATCTCCAGTGCCTCTTCTCTTGAAACGTCTTCCAGCGAAAGCAAGTGCTTCATTCTCTCCCCCCTGATTTTTCAATATATGACAAATGAAACAAATAAATTGGTTTTGGTTCGATTCTTCAGCGTTTTCAGGCAAGCCCTTTCCTGATTGCAAGAACTGAGAGCGTATGTACAAATGTGCGGGTTCTCGGGCTGAGGGCCGGGTATTCGGCCAGAATTCTTCTCGCTATCTCTGCATTTGAAAGTCTGGGCTTTTGCGCCAGCATTCTTTCAATTGAAGCGTAAATGCCTTTGTGCATTTTCTTCAATGCCCTTGCGTGGCCTGCGGCCCTTGCCAGTGGATTGGCCTGTCCTCCCTTTGGGGGCAAAGGAGTCGGCCTTTTGGCCTGTACGCCTGGTTTTGCCGCAGTCTTTTTGGCTTGGCTGCCTATGCCAGCCGGTTTCCTTGGCTTGCTCGGGCCTGTCATGCTAATAATTAGCGCAATCAGGGTTTTATTTTTTTGCTTCCAGAAAGGTCAGCGCATTAGCACACAAAGAACGCCTTCCAGCACTAGCAAGGCCTTCTTTATTTCGCTGAATTCGACATGCTCTTTTTCGGAATGGTCGAGGTGTGAATTTCCTGGCCCGTAAGTGAGCATAGGGCAATTCCAGTATTGGGCGAAAACGTTCGTGTCGGCTGTCCCGCTTTTTTTCTTGAAGGAAGGCATGCCGCCCTGTGCACGGATTGCCGAAAGGAAAGCCCTCGTAAGGGCCGTGTTTTTTTGGGCGACAACTGCTGGAATTTCCTGTTGGACTTCCAGCAATGCCTTTCCTGCAATTTCCCTCAACTGTTTTTTTGCTTTTTCAATGTCGAATGCAGGCGGAACCCTTAAC
>JAZDDY010000100.1:0-2216 GCA_043809265.1 Candidatus Iainarchaeum sp. | reverse complement strand
TTATTGAGTGGGAAATTATTTGCGCCGGCACAAGGCCTCCGCGTGAAATCGCAACAATCAGTTCGGGCCTGAATTCCTTTTCAACGCGCCAGGCAAGATGCCTGCACAGGGAGTCGAATTTTTCCCAGGAAACGAATATCCTTTTCTCCCTGTTTTTACCGCAAAATTCAGCCATGAAATATTCAGCGGGAAAAGGAATAAAAATCCTGCAATATCCCGCTGTTTCACAGCTCTTTGAGTATTTTTGCCCTGAGTTCAGCGCCTTTAAGCGATTTTTCCAAAGACTCGATGCGGTCCGCTGCCTTTTTGTCGTAGAATTCGCGCAGGTATTTGGAGAAATCGTTGTGCTGGGCGTGGTGCTCAAGCGACTGGCCGCTGATGGACTTTATTGCGTCCCTGAATTCTGAGAACGATGACGCCTTTTTGTCCGAATACCAGAAAACGAATGCTGGCCAGTTTCCCTGCTGTTTTTTCTTCAAATCCAAATCAACCTCCTTTGGTTCAAAAGATTCTTGAATATTCAACAACGGTTTTTCTTCTTTGGCAGGCGCCTGTTTTGGCGCTTCAGGCCGCTTTTCTTCGCTTGCAGACGCCTGCGCCTTCATTTCTGCAAGCACCTTCTGCACGATTTCCTTTTTCTCGTCCGCTTTCTGCAGGGCCGGCGCAGGTTCTTCTTTGTTCTCTGCAACATTCGGTTCTGCAGGTTTCGGCTCCTCCTTTTTTTCGGCCGGTTTCTGTGCCGCAGGCTTGGGCATTTCTATTTTTTCCCTTGCCTGCTCCACAATCGCCCTGAGGCCGCTTTCCCTGTTGCTTCCCGGCCATTTATTCTCAGACTTTTCTTCTTTGGCAGGCGCCTGTTTCGGCGCTTCCTGGGGCTTTTTTTCCTTTGCCTGCGCAGGCTCGGCTTTCTGCGCCTGCCCAGGTGCCTTAGGCTCTTCCTGCCTTCTTTCGCCCTTGAATGTGATTCCCATAACTTCGGCAAAGGCCTTTTCGAATTCCAAATCAGCTTCCCTTATGCGGACCTGTGCCTTGTGCTCTATCGCAATGTCAGTGCCGACAACGTCCTTGACTACTTCAGCCTTCTCTTCCTTTCCCTTTGAATTCCTGCGGAAAGGAAGAAGCAAATCTTCCATCCCCAACCACCAGCAGCAGAATATCTGCACCGAAGAATATTTAAATTTTCGGTAAGCCCGGCGCCCCTGTTTTGGGGCCGAGATAGAAATAAAAAGATTCAACTTCTTTTATTTTGGATGCACGAATTCGGGATTGCGAGGAAACTGCTCGGCGACGCACTCGCCGAAGCGGAAAAAAACAGGGCTGAAAAAATAAAAGAGATAGTCATAGAACTGGGCGAGATAGCGGATGTGACTGCAGAAGAGCTCAAGGAAGCGTTCGGCATTGTCACCGAGGGAACGATTGCAGGAAAAGCAAAAATAACAATTGAACTTGTAAAGCCAAAATTGAAATGCCTGAACGGCCATGAAAGCGAATGGCACAGGGACATGGAATTTTCCGACGGGCTTTTCCTTGACTGCCCTGTATGCGGCGAAAAAGCGCTCCTTTCCGGCGGCAACGGCAGAAAAGTGGCAAAGGTGGTCTTCGGATGATGTTCAAGCCAAATGGGCCTGCAAGGAAAATCAGCATGCTTATCGGCATGGGCCAGGAATTGAACGGCGACGACGCTGTCGGCTGCGCCATTGCAGAAAATTTCAGCGAAAGGGACTGGCTGTCCGTGAATGCAGGCACAGTGCCTGAAAACTTTGTTGGAATGGTGAAAAGGGAAAGGCCTTCGACGCTGGTCATAGTCGATGCTGCCGAAATGGGCCTGCCTGCAGGCGAAATAAGGAGGATTGACAAGGCAAAGGCGAACTCCGCATTCTATTCCACGCATTCTATCCCTGTATCGCAGACTATTGCACAAGTAGAGCCGTATGTGAAAGAAATTGTTTTGGTGGGGATTCAGCCGAACACAATGCAGCAGTTCAAGAAACTCAGCCCGCAGGCAACCGAAGCCGCAAAAAAATTAATGGCTGTGCTGAAAGAAGGGAAACTGGAAGAAATAAAGAGGCTGTGAATCACTTTTTCTTCTTCGCCTTTTTCTTGGGCCTTTTTGAAGCCTTTTTCACAGGCGCAGGCGTTTCCCCAACGGCCGGCTTTGCCTCTTCCTTCGGCGCCTCGGCCTTGGGTTCTGCTTTCGGCTCTTCTTTTTTGGGGAT
>JAZDDY010000099.1:0-10733 GCA_043809265.1 Candidatus Iainarchaeum sp. | reverse complement strand
CCACTTCAAACAGCAGGTAGCGCTTCCTTTCCCTCAATGTCTTGGGTAAAGGGTTCAGTGATTGTTTTGCTTTCGGCATACTGTTATAAAGGTTAATTACGGTTATAACTTTATGCGCGTTCGGCTGTATGCCTGGCTTTTTGTTTTTTTCATCTTAAGCCAGGCATTGGGCACAATGGTTGCACTGACCCTTATACAGCAGGGCGTGCAGGTATCCATCATCAACAACAACCCGCAGGACCCGCTGAATGCAATCGCCCTGATTTTATATATCCTGTTTGCAACCGGGATGTTCCTATTAATCATCAGGTTTTTCAAAAAGCGCGCTGTCGGATTTTTTGAAAAAATCGCTGTTTTTTCCACAACTTGGATTGTCGGCGATGCCGCATTATACCAGGCATCCATCCCTGCATATGAAATGATTCCCTGGTTCGGCCTTGCGCTCGCATTCCTGATAACCGCTTTGCGGGTAATTTTTGCCAAAAACATCTGGCTGAAAAACCTAGCAAGCCTTTTCGCTGTCGCAGGCGCAGGTTCGCTCATAGGGGTGAGCTTAGGCATCTGGCCTGTGCTTTTGTTCATTTCGCTTTTGGCTATTTACGATATAATCGCGGTGTTTGTCACAAAGCACATGGTGACAATGGCGAAAGCGATTGTTTCGCAGAACCTCGCCTTCACTTTCACTATTCCGACAAAAGAGCACGAATTCCAGCTAGGCACAGGCGATTTGGTCATACCGCTTGTTTTCGGCATAGCGGTTTTTTCCACTGCCGCTCCGAAAATAGCCCCACTTCCTGTTTATGCGGCACTCCTGCCTGTTTCAATGATAATGTTCGCCTCGGTTTTAGGACTTATCGCAACACTGCACATCTGCGCCGAAAGAAAAATCGCACTTCCGGCCCTGCCGCTCCAGACCGCGTACATGATTGCCATGTGGGGCGCATGCCTGTCCGCCGGAATGCCTGTCCTATAAGGCCGTGTGCAATGCCTGCCTGAAGCCGTTTGCGGGAATGCCGGTGCTTTAATTTTCCAATAAAACTGTTTCACAAAAAAATCCTGTTTCACAGGAAGTGCATTCCGTACAGCAAGTCGATTATTGCGCGCCCGGAATAGGCGATGAAGACATAGCGCATTGTTTTCCCTAGCGCGCATGCGATGAAGAATTTTTTTGCGTCGAATTTTATGAGGCCTGCGGCAATGCCGACCAAATCGAAGGCGGACGGGAAGAGGGCGAAAAGGAAAATGAAAATCATGCCGTACTTGTGGATTTTTTCCTTGAGCGAAAGCACTTTTTTCATTTCACCGCGCTTGAGCTTTTCAACGCCTTTTGCGCCGACACGCCCAAGGAAATATCCGGTGAGCTCGCCGATTGCTGCGCCGAGGCCGACCGCGATGCCGACAGCGAGCGGACTTAAAATGCCCAGGCCGTAAAAGTCCATTTTGCCGATCGGAAAAACAAGGAAGTCGAGCGGCAGCGGGAAAATAATCGTTGCGTTCGCGATTATCGAGGCAATGAAAAGCCCAGGCAGGCCGAAAGTTTCAAGCAATCCGAAAATCATTGCTTCAAGTGCCCCAATATCTGCAAAAAAGGAAATGTACAGTATGGCGGCGATTATCGCCAATGCGGCGGCGGCCAGGGCGATGTTCCTTGCCTGCCAGAAACGCTCTTTTGCCAGTTCAGCCAAAAAAAACACCAGGTATAAGGATTACGACCTCATTTCTTATAAACCTAACAACGCGTAATACATATCGGGAAAGGAAAAATGAAGGCGTTGGGGCAAATGCAGGCAACCGCCGCAATTTGCTTTTTGGGGCAAGGGAATGGAAAATGAAGGCTTTGAGGGCATTCAGCGTCAGGTTGGAAGAATTGGAAAGCGCGGTTTTTTTCCGCGCCGAGGGCGAGTTCGAGCCGCATTATGCTGTCACTGAAAAAGGCGCGAGGGTTTCAAGGGTGAACGTGTGGGGCGTTGTCTCGAGGACTTTTGAGTCGGAGAACGGGTTTGCAAGCATTTCAATCGACGACTTCACAGGCATAATGGAAGTGAACGCGTTCAAGGAACGCCTTGAAGACCTTAAAAAATTCAAGAAAGGGGACACTGTAAAAGTTATAGGGAAAGTGCGCGAAAACAACAATTCGCTTTATGTTCTCGCGGAAGGCGTGCAGAAACTTTCCTTCAACGAGGAAATGCTTGAAAGGCTCGGAAAAATCACAGCAGAGAACTTTTTTGAAAAAAACGAAACAGGCGCGAAAAGGAAGGAAAAAGAAAAGGCACGCGAAATTCCGGAAGAGGATTTTGACGAATTCATGCAGGCAAGCGAATTAAAGATTGAAAGGGAAGTGGTAAGGTGACATATGAGGAAATGCTTGATGAGGCTTACGGGCAGATTCCGCTGGAAAGCCTGAAAAAGGAAAGGTTCGAGATGCCGAGGCTGCAGACAATGGTGCAGGGCAACAAGACAATCATCGTTAATTTTTCAAAAACGATAAAGGACCTGCAGCGCGAGGAAAAGCACGCCCTGAAATATTTCACCTCGCAGGCCGCCTCGGCGGCAAACATAGAGGGCGGAAGGATGATCCTTAAAGGTGTTTTCTCGCATCAGGAACTGCAGGGCTTTTTGGAAGACTACATAAAGCGGTTTGTGCTCTGCAGGGAGTGCTCGAGGCCAGACACGAAAATCACGGAGCAGAAGGGCGTGAAAATACTGAAATGCAGCGCCTGCGGGGCTTTCACTGCAATCAAGGAATGAAAAACATGTACGCGAAATTGCATGTGGAGGGCACGCAGAGCGTGCTTGCAGCCTGCGACAGGGAACTGCTCGGAAAAACCCTCGAGCAGGAAAAAATCTCTTTCACGGTTTATGAGTCTTTTTACGGCGGCAAAATTGTGGGAAAAAAAGAGCTGCTCGAACTGCTCGATGACAACGAAAACATAAACCTCGTGGGAAAAAAATGCGTCGGGCTCGCTTTGGAGAAAGGATTAATAAAGGAAAGCAGCATTATTAGAATAAAGGGCATTCCGCACGCCCAGATATTCAAAATTTCTTTATAGGTGTTCTGGATAAGGGGAAACAACAATTACGACGAGGAAGAATCTGCCAGGCGGCTGAGGCTTCCGCACAGGAACGAGGGCGAAATTTTTGCCATCATCAAAAAAATGCAGGGCGCCGCCCAGGTCAAGGCGATCTGCGAAGACGGCATGGAGAGAAGCTGCAGGATTACTGGAAAAATGCGCAAGCGCGTGTGGATGCGCGAAGGCGACCTCATAATAATAAAAGTCTGGGACTTCCAGCCGATAAAAGCCGACATCGTATGGAGATATTTGGGGGGGCAAAAAAACCTCATTGAACGCAGGGGCCTCCTGAAAGGGCTGCAGATGTGAGCCCTGAAAGAAGTTTTAAGGCTTTCCCAACTGATTCTTTCTGATCGGCATGATGCAAAAAACGCACCTGAGCGAACTGGTGAAGGAAGAGAAGGCGCGCGAGATTTTCGCAAAGGTCTTCGACCTGAAGACAATCCTTGCGCTGCACCGCCTTGCGGACCACGGCTATTTCGATTTCGTGGAATTCGTGATAAGCACAGGAAAGGAAGCCCATGTTTTCCGCGCACAGGACCACGCCGGGAACTACCGCGCCGTTAAAATCTACAAGACGCTCACAACTGATTTCAAGAACATGCGCTCGTACATCGAGGGCGACATGCGCTTCAAGGAAGTCAAAAGGGACCAGCGCGGCCTCATCAACCAGTGGACAAAAAAAGAATTCAGGAACCTCGAGGAATTCGGCAGGGCAGGCATCCGCGTGCCGCTGCCGCTCGCATTCAACGAAAACATTTTGGTTATGGAATTTATCGGGGGCGAGAATGCCGCGCCCACCATCAGGGACAAAACACCGAAAGACTTAGAGAAAACAAAAGAGGTTGTCGCGGAATGGATGGCGATCATGGTCGAAAAGGCAAAACTGGTCCACGCCGACCTCTCCGAATACAATATCCTTAACTTTGACGAGCAGCCGGTGCTGATAGACTGTGGGCAGTCCGTGCTGACCAGCCACCCGAAAGCCAAAGAATTTTTTGAAAGGGACGTCAAAAACATGGCGAACTATTTTTACAAAATGGGCTTAAAAACCTCTGAAACAGCGTTCTTAGAGCAAATCCGCTCTTTTAAGCAGAAGCCCTAAAATCTATTTATAAAGCTTTTGTCTTTAATTTTGTGAGGATGCGCTTAAGCGGTTCGAGTGATAACCATTGGCTCAGTCTTTTTTGAGAATACCTTCCGGCAGGATTGCAGTCCTGATAGGGCCGAAAGGGAAGACCAAGGCAAGGATTGAGAGGGATACGAAAACAAGGATAGAAATCGACAGCAGCTCCGGCGAAATCTCTGTCGACGGCAAGGACGGGGAAAAGCAGCACATTGCGGAAAATATTGTTAAGGCCATTGGCAGGGGTTTTGCGCCTCACAAGGCGATGCTTCTCCTGAGCGATGACACCGCGATGAGCGTAATAAAACTGCGGGAAATGCTTGGGAAAAGCGAGAAGGCGATAAAGCAAAAAAAGGCAAGGGTAATCGGAACAGGCGGGCAGGTAAGAAACCGCATAGAAAAGGACACCGGCTGCAGCGTTTCGGTTTTCGGGAACACGATTGCAATTATAGGAAGGTTTGACGAAATAGAAAACGCGGAATTCGTGATAAACAGCATCCTTGAAGGCGCGAACATCAGCACCGCATTCGACATGCTCAAGGAAAAAAAGATGGAAGAAAGAAAATTCAAGCTGTAGGGGAGAAAAATGCCGGAAGAAAAAATAATCACTGCCGAAAAGATTGCGGAGGAATTCAAGGAGCATTCCGTCGCCGAATTCTTCAAAAAGAACAGGCAGATGCTCGGCCTTTACGGCAAGGTCAGGACGCTTACCACAATCGTCCACGAATACGTGACAAACTCGCTTGATGCCTGCGAAGAGGCAAGGATTTTGCCGGAAATAGAGGTCAAAATAGAGGAATTGGGCGAAGAATACTATGTTGTCACTGCAAAAGACAACGGCCCGGGCCTCACCCATGAAACAGTCGGAAAGGCGCTCGGCCAATTGCTTGCAGGCACGAAATTCCACAGGCTTATGCAGATGCGCGGCCAGCAGGGCATTGGCGCAGCAGGCTGCACAATGCTCTCCCAGATGACAACAGGCAAGCCAGTAAAGGTCATCACAGGCACAGGCAAGGGAAAAGCGTTTGCCTGCGAAGTCACAATCGACCCGAAAAAAAACCAGGCGAAAGTCGAAAACATTAACGAATTGGACAAGCCGTTCAGGGGCCTGATGGTGCAGGCAAGATTCAAGGATGTCATATGCAGGGAAAGCAGCACCGGCCCCCTTGAATATTTGAGGAGGACAGCAATCGCGAACCCGCACGCGCAGGTCACATTCATTTCGCCGAAAGGCGAAAAAACAACATTCAACAGGACAGCCAACTACATCCCAAAACTGCCCGTGGCGCAGAAACCGCACCCGAGCGGAGCGACAGTTGATGACATTATCACGATGGGCAAGGCAAGCGCTGGAAGAAAAGTTTCAAGCTTCCTCAAAAGCGATTTTGAGAGGGTCGGGGACACTGCAATTGAAAAAATCCAGAAATTGACCAAGTTCGATTTGAACAAGGACCCGAAGCAATTGTCATGGGACGAAGCAGAACAGGTTATCACCGCAATAAAACAGGTGGATTTCATTGCGCCGAGCACCGAAGGGTTAAGGCCGATAGGCGAGGAAAGAATCAAAAAAAGCCTTGAAAGCATAGTCGAGCCTGAATTCGTTTTCACGCTCACAAGGCCGCCGAAAGTCTATGCCGGCGGCTATCCATTCCAGGTGGAAATAGGGATTGCGTACGGTGGAAAGGCAGGCGCAGGCGAAAACACTGCCGAAGAGCAGAAAAAACCCGAAGACCAGAACGCAACCCAGATGGTGATGAACGGCGAAAACCAGGCGAAAGTGGAGATAATGAGGTTCGCCAACCGCGCCCCACTGCTGTTCGATGCAGGAAACTGCGCAATAACCGAAGCAGTGCACACTGTGGACTGGAAGCGCTACGGCATAAAGAACCTGGAAAACATCCCACTCACTATTTTTGTTAACTTTGTTTCTGTGCACGTGCCTTACACCGGTGCAGGAAAGCAGGCGATTACGGACGAAGACGAGGTGATGGAGGAACTGAGGCTTGCGCTCATGCAGTGCGCAAGGCAGACCGCTCATTACATCAACACGAAAAGGCGCGAAATCGAGAACAAGATGAAAAGGGACATGTTCTACAAATATATTCCTGAAATTGCAGGCGCACTCAACAATATAACGAACGCTGACAAGAAGATGATGATAGACAAGCTGGAAAATTTGGTTCTTACAAAGCTCAAGCTGGAAAAGCCTGACATCGAAAAGGAAAAGGATTTGGAGAAAAAAAGGCAGCAGCTTGAAAGAATCAAGAAATTCAAGTCAGAACTGATGGGTGAAGACGCATGAGCAAAAAAAGCAGGAAAACAGACAAGGGCCTTGAAACCCCGAAAGAGATAAGCAAGAGAATCCATGTCATGGCTGAAGAAATAGTGGGCCAAATCAAAAAAGGCCAGAACCCGCACTTCATAACAAAACAGAGGGGCAAGGGAAACGTGGAATTCGAGGAAGACAAGGGCATAATAGAACTCGGCGACAAGGAAACAACAAGGTCTTTCTTAAACATCGCGCACACCAAGAAATTCCTGCAGACAATGCTTGTCACAAGCAAACTGTACGATTACCTGAACCATAACAAAACCGCTTCAATAAGGGAAATCTACTACGAATTAAAGCACACAGTGGGCAACACGAACGAGAACACCTTCGAGGACCAGAGCGAAAGCGACTCATGCATCGTCGACCTCGAGCACGCGGTTGAAACAATCAGGGAAAAACTGAACGTGCACGCGAACCCCAAGGGAACGCTCTACGGCGATATTACCCTTGTGGACAAGGTCCACAACAATGACAAATTCAACTGCCTGAAACTGGGAAGGGGCGGTTGGAGCGTAATGAGCAGGATGGAGCCGAACGAAATCGAGATAAGGGATGTCGATGCGAAATATGTGCTTGTGATTGAAACCAGCGCAATGTATGAAAGGCTTATAGAGGAAGACTTTGCAAAAAAGCACAAGGCCATACTGGTCGGAACTGGAGGGCAGGCGGCAAGGGGCACGAGAAGGCTGATTTTCAGGCTGAGCCACGAAAAGAAACTCCCGATTTACACTTTCACTGACGGCGACCCGTACGGGTGGTATATTTACAGCGTGATAAAACAGGGCTCAATGGCACTTGCCGCGCACTCGAATTTCATGGCTGTGCCTGACGCAAAATATATAGGCATGACAATCGAGGACGTCAAAGACTACGGTTTGGAAAATGTTACGGAAAAAATGAAGCTTGGCGACATCAAGCGCGCAAAGGAAATGATGGATTACGATTGGTTCAAGAACAAGCCATGGCAGGACGAACTAAAAACAGCAATAGACAAGAAAATCAGGATCGAACAGCAGGCCCTTGCGAACAAATCCCTGGACTTTGTTGCCACAGAATACCTGCCGAAAAAAATCAAAAACAAGGAATTCTTGCCGTAAAAAAAGCATTTATTAACTTCCGCGCTGTTTCTTTGGTATGCCGTTTGCCAGGCCGAAGAGGGCCAGAGGGAAGGGGTTTGCGAGGTTAAAGGACCCGTTCAGGGCCGAGTTGCCTGCCGTTGATGCAAAATTCAATTTCGGGCAGCTGCCGCCGCGCATTAAGAGAACCTATAAAAGAGTTTCAGAAATCTGGGGCATACCGGCTCAAGAGCTGATGCCTGTTTTCAAGGGAAACCAAGGGTCACCGCTCACAAGCAATTGGCGATGGGAGGTATCAGGCGCAACTCATACAAGCCGCAGCCAAGTTTGGCTCGCCAACCCAGTTGCCCCATTTACCGGTTACTTAAACCATGAGCTGTTGCACTCCATAGAAGTCCTTTTAAGGCCGGTTAATTTTAATCAAAAAACAAGGTGGTGGGGGCCTAAAGAGAAAATGACTGGGACAAAAATAGCAGTCCAGGAATGGCTGAAAAAAGAATTGACGCTGAGGGAAGCAAAAAAAAGCAACAGATTTTCTGAAAAAATCACAAAGCGGGCGCATAATTACATGGATTTTTTAGGCCCGGATTATGCGATTTTATTGTTTGCAGGCCCACCAAAAAGAACCAATATTCCCTCAATTCTTCTTTGGCAGGCAAAAATGAAAAAAGCAGGGTTTATAGAAAATGGAAGGCTGACACAAAAAGGCCTAAGTGTCCTGCGCGGCCAAATCCAGCGCTAAACCATACTCGAACGGCTTGCCCTCCAAGCAGAGGAAAGAAAAAAAGACGGAAAAAAATAGAAAAAAAGAGGCCTTTCGGCCCCTTTGATTTTTTAACACTTTTTTGCTTGTTCAGCCCTTGTATCCCGTGGCCTGCTTTAGGTTGTCGACTGCGTTGGGGTTCTGCAGGGTTGTCGTGTCGCCGAGCGGCTTGTTTGTGAGGAGCGATTTCAGCATGCGCCTCATTATCTTGCCGCTCCTTGTCTTTGGCAGTTCATTCACGAAATAAATCTCTTCGGGCTTTGCTGTGGGGCCGATTGCTTTTTTGACATGGTCCATCAACTCTGCCTTGAGGGCATCGCTTGCAACTGCGCCTTTCAGCACAACGAAAGCGATCGGCACCTCGTTCTTTATTTCGTGCGGCCTTGGGACAACGGCGCACTCGCTCACTTTAGGGTGCGATGCGACAGCGTTCTCGACTTCGCCTGTGGACAGCCTGTGGCCTGCGACCTTCATGACATCGTCCACTCTCCCGGTGACCCTGATGTTGTGGTCGTCAAACCATCTTGCCCCGTCCCCTGTGAAGTAAATGTTCGGGCCGTATTCAGTGAAATATGTCGAGACATATTTTTCGTCGTCGTTGTAGATTGTGCGCAGCATTGCCGGCGGGAACGGGCTCTTTAAAATCAAAAAGCCGCCTTCGCCTTTTCCGACTGCCTTGCACTGGTCGTCGACAATCTCCGCGGTGACTCCGGGGAACGGCCTTCCTGCAACAGTCGGAATGAACGGGCCTATTCCGGGCAATTCCGATATCAGGAGTGCGCCTGTTTCTGTCTGCCACCAGGTGTCGACAATCGGGCATCTTTCCCCGCCGATGTTCTTGAAGTACCACATCCAGGCTTCCTCGTCGATCGGCTCCCCCACTGTTCCCAAAAGCCTTATGGATTCAAGGTTGTGCTTTTGCGGATATTGGTCGCCCCATAAGGCGAACATCCTGATTGCTGTCGGCGCAGTGTAAAAGATTGTAACTTTGTTCTCAGAGACAACCTGCCACCAGCGGTCCTTGTCCGGGAAATCGGGTGCGCCTTCAAAGAACAGCATTGTTGCGCCGACCGAGAGCGGGCCGTAGCAGTTGTATGTGTGGCCTGTAACCCAGCCGACATCGGCAGTGCACCAGAAAATGTCGTCGTCCTGCAAATCGAAAGTCCACTTGCATGACCAGTAAGCCTGTGTCATATATCCCCCGGTTTCGTGCACGATTCCTTTCGGCCTTCCGGTTGTGCCGCTAGTGTACAATGTGAACAGCATGTGCTCAGAGTCAACAGGCTCCGCAGGGCATTCCTTTGAAGCTTTCGCCATCAGTTCGTGGAACCAGTAATCTTTCCCTGGCTTCATGTTGACTTCGATGCCTGCCCTTTTCACAACCACAACGCTGGTCACGCTTGTTCCGTCAACCGCGATGTCCGCGTTATTTTTCAGGTTAATTGGTGCGCCGCGCCTGTAATAGCCGTCGCTTGTTATGAGCACTTTTGCTGTGCTGTCCAAAAGCCTTGCTTTAAGGGATTCGCCCGAGAATGCGGAAAAGCAAACGCTGTGGATTGCGCCCAAGCGCGCGCATGCAAGCATTGCGACCTGCACTTCGGGAATCATCGGCAGGTAAATTCCGACCCTGTCACCTTTTTTCACGCCCAATCCTTTCAGGGCATTTGCAAATCTTTGGACCTTGTCCAATAATTCTTCATAAGTGATTGTTATCGGCTTTTCGTTTGCAGGCTCAGGAACCCAGATTATTGCAGCCTTTTTGCCTTTGCCTGCCTTCACATGCCTGTCGACGCAGTTATAGGAAGCGTTGATTTTTCCGCCCAAAAACCATTTGTAGTGCGGTGGCTTCCATTCATAAGCGGTGCTGAATGCATCGAACCATTCGAGGCCTTCCCTTGATTTTTCGGCCCAGAATTTTTCAGGGTCCTTTGCGGCCGTTTCATAAATTCCTGCATCAGAAACATTTGCCTTCTTTTTCATTTCTTCATTCGGCCAAAAACAGCCGTTTTTGTCCCTTTCTGTAACCCATTTGGTTGCTACCATCAAATCCCTCCCCTAAAAAGCATAAAACATTGCTAAACAGCATTAAAACAGTTAAATAATGGCTAAATAAAGGAATAAATAGCTATTGGTTAAAATCGGCAATGGACGAAAATCCTGCCTTCAGGGTTTTGGCTTTTCCTGCGCGGAAGAAACGATTATTTCCATTGCCTTGTCCGTTTCCCCTCTTTCAAGAAGGTCAAAAATCCTGCGCACATCGAAAGCATCCCCGAACTCGGTTTCTTTCAGGTTTTTTTCAAGGATTTCAAAGCCCATTTCGCCGATTGATTTTTTTTGCTGCTGCAATAGGCCCAATTCCCTTATT
>JAZDDY010000098.1:0-7443 GCA_043809265.1 Candidatus Iainarchaeum sp. | reverse complement strand
TTTTCTTTTTCCTCGCCTTCTTTTTCTCGGGCATGTTTGAAAAGGTCGGCAAGGGAGAAACGCAGAAGGACTTCTACAAATATTAGTGGTGGATATGGATACCCTGACCCTCATGATTTCAATAATCCTGATGATGATGTTCCTGCAGTTCGACCAGACCTGGCTGATTTTCGGCACAGTAATCCTTGTAATCCTTTCCACGCGCTCGCTTTCCACCGCATTCCTCATGATTCTCGCGCTCGCAGTCATTTATTTCACGCAGGATTTCGCGAAAGCCTACTGGCCGCTGCTTATTTTCGGGCTTGTCATCTTGTCGCTCGTGCTTGAATTCAGGCAGAAGCCCCAGCAGCCCGAATATTATGCCCCTGACCTTGGCGGAATGGGCGGGGACATGGGCGGCATGATGGGCGGAATGGGCGGGCCAATGTAGGTGAAGCAATGCTTGCAATCGCATTGGGCCTATTTTTTGCCGCAATCCTGTTTTTCGCCCTCGGTGAACTTTTCTTTTCGCTGTTGTTTTTTTTGGGCGGCGCTTTCATCCTAACCGGCACTTTCATTTACAGGGCAGGAAAGTATTCAGGAAAAAAAATCAAAAAATCAGCCTCAAAGGTTTACTCAGACATGGAGAAAGCCAATCCGACCTATCCGTCCGGAGCCCTTCTGGGCGGCGGGCTGAACATCCTGGGCAAAAAGGCAGGCGACGACCTCTGGGAGCAGAAAAAAGTGTGGGCGATGACCACAAAGCAGGTCGGGGTAAGGGAAAGGCTCGGGAATGCCGCAAAAACATTTATCGGCAAATTCAAGGAATTGTTCAAATAAAAAAACAGTTAAGGGAGCCTGCTTAATATTTTCCTGTTGACTTCGAGGACTTTTTCCATGAGCGAGCGCGTGGCTGCAGCCATTGCCCTTGTGTCCTCGAGCTGCTGCCTCAGGTTTTCGAGTTCAAGCATCAATGCCTTTGTGTCCTGGGTTGCACCAGGCGGCAATTGAATCGGCCGGCTTTCGATTTTTTTGATTGCCTGCTGCATTTCACCCATTGTCTGCTCGTGCTCTTCGAGCGCGATTTCTGTCGCAGCCTGCTTCATTGCTGATTCCTCAAACTGGTCTGCGAAACTGTCTTCCGCAGGCAAAGCGCGGTTTTTAACAGGCTGCCGGTATTGGGGAATCCCTTCCTGCATTGGCACCCTTTGGCCTGCATAAGGCGCAGGCCTTTGCGGAATTTCCCTGATTTTCCTGACGGCTTCGGCTGTCCTTTCATCCCCTGAAAGCGCTCCGCCGACAGCCCTTGCCGGAACATCCCTTGGCTGCGGCCTTGCCGGCTTTGTCTCTTCTTCCTCGAATGCCGCACTCAATGCGGCTTCTTCGTCTGCGCTGAAGTCCCCCAAGTCCTCTTCAGGGACAATTTCTTCTTCAGGCGCTTCGGCAGGCAATTCAGCCGGTTCTTCGGCTGTTTCTTCAGGCTGAAACGCAGGCCTTGGCTGCAGCCTTGGCTGGGGCTGTGCCTGCGGCCTCTGGGCTGGCTGTGCGGCAACAGGCCTTCTTGCAGCAGCAGGCACGGCTTCGGGTTGGGCCGGGCCTGAAGCCCGGTCAATGAAATCCTGGGCCTGCTTTTCGTTAAGGCCTATGTCTTCAAGAGTGCTTATTATTATGGAATCTTCGAGCCCGGATTCCTTCATTTTCCGGATCGTATCCATTACTACTTCTTCGTCAACCATTCCCTTTTCACGTTTCCCTAGAAAACTATATCATTACTCTATTGTTATTTAAAAAGCTATTCCAGTGCAGCAAAACAGGAAAGCGCACGAAAGAAAGGTTTAAATTAATCGTTCGCATCTTATTTAGAGAAACTGCCTGGTGCACGAAATGGACTTCAAACTGAGCAACGGCCCTTGGACACCATTGTTCACGGGATCGATGCAGGGCCACGATATAGAGCTTTACGCCAATCCCGAAAGCCTTGTGCTTGCGATGGTTTTCGAAACCGAGGGAAACATCCGCAAGGGCGCCCTGGTCGAATGCTATAAGGTTTTCCATTGCAAGGGCAGTGTTGAGGCGTTTGTCGAAACGCTGCCGAGGCGCGCACTTACAATCTCAAAGCACACGGCAAAAGAAACTTTCAAGTTTTTGCTTTTGGATTCGGGTTCTGTTTATGTGGCAAACGACGAGGATTCGTTTGTGAAAGAAACCGACGCGCTGATGGCGAAAATCCAGTCTTTTTCATCGCTGGTGCAGGAAGTGAGCACTGCATACGACCTCGATTTGCTTGAATTGAAGAACTGCGCGGACCAGGAAAAACTCGCGTTTTTCACAATCCCGCTTGTCGGGCTGCTTATATCCCCGGCAGTGAGAAAAAAAGAGGAAACCCTCCGGATAGAATTGGGGCACGGCGAAATAATGTTCGGAATCACAAGGCAGGGCACAATGGTGAAAGAGCCCTTTGATTTCTTCGACCGCACGATAGTCACCGGCGGCGACAAGGGCGATCGCATGCATGTGTTCCATGTGCTCATCGAAAGCGCCCTGCTCTCCAATATCCCGACAATAATTGTGGACTGGGACAATTCGTTCGGCGGCCTCCATTTCCCGAACGACGAAACAGAAGAGCTCAGGAAATACAGCTCGGAAATGGACCCGCTGGGATTCCCGATAAAGTTTTTCAGGTCAGGAGAAGAGATAAAGGCGGACCTCGCATTTGTAGATCCGAAGGCATTCCTTGCCGCATTCGGCCTGCTGGACAAGCCGCAGGGCGCAATCATAGAGCAGGCGTTCGCGCTCGGCAGGAGCTCGGACCTGTTCCAGCTTATCGACAGGGTGAATGCGCTGCCAGAAGGCGAACACGTGACCCCTTTCAAGAAAAGGGAGTCTGTGCGCATGCTGATGCTGATTGAAGGCATTTACCCGAAGCTCTTCACAGGCTCCAACCCCGTAAAGGAAATATCCGAAGGGTGGGTGAAAGGCATAGGCAGGGCGAACATTCTTGTGATGGAAAAAGGTGACTGGAGAAAAAATCTCCTGGTATTGCAGTCTGTGGTTTCAGGCATCCTTGAAAATTTCAGGTCTGCAGGCAAAAGCGAAAGGCTCAAGGCGCTCCTGTTCCTCGCGGACGGCGACAGCATTGTGCCGTTTTTCAAGGCGAACGCGGCAAGCGAAAGGATGGCATTGGACATCTCGCAGATGAGGGAGTATGGGGTGGGATATGCGCTCGACTTCAAGGACAAGGCGAACATGGCAAAAGACGTAAAGCAAAAAGTGCAGGCCACCCTCACAATAATCGAAAAAAACGATGTCGGCGTCATCGTGGAAAACAGGAAAAACTACCGCGTGCTCTTAAGGCCGGGATTGAGCAAGTGCACAGAAAAAAAGCCCGAAGAAGCGAAAGTGCTGACGCAGGTAAAACTGTAAAAGCCGGAAGTTAACCCATGTCCATCTGCTGGTCTTTCTTCTGTTTTTCCATGGCGTTCTTTACTATGTCCTTTACCTGGTCTAAGGTCGCCAGGTTCAGGGGATTGATTGAATCAACCACATAGCGCAGTTCCTTGAGCTCTTCCGCGCTTACAAACTTCCTGTTAGTGTTCGAAATCGCGATGTTCAGTTCCTCGAATTTCTTGCCCATCTGCTCCACTTTTTTCTGGATTTCCTCGAACCTTTTAAGGGCCGCCTCAGGCACATCCCTTGTTTCGCCAGACTCAGACATCTCCTTTATTTTCTTGTTCAAAACAATAAGGTTCCTGCCCAGGATTTTCTCGTTACGGGTCAGGTGCCGCATTTTCTGCGAGAGAATGGAAATGGCGCTGTTCATCGCCTTGACGTCCTCGCGCAGCTGCATCAGCAGCGTCGAAGCCTTGACAGTATGCTGCCTTTCCCGCTGGACAGGATTCATCCTGTCCCCGCCAAGCTCCCTCATTTCCGGTGGCATTCAAACACCTAAAACAACCCTCAGTTACTACGCTTATTATTATGTATCTCTTGTTTAATAATTTTGCCCCTTAAAATAATAGGGTTTCAGATGACTGAAAAGGCCATAGGCATTCTCTTGGACGCGGATTACCTTGCGGGCGCGCAATCGGTAATACGCCTGTTTTTTTCAACAAAACAGGGAAAACTGGCAGTGAAAGATTCTTCCTTCGAGCCCTATTTTTACGCGATGGTTTCGGGAAACCCGGAGGAGGCTGCGAAAAAAATCGCTTCCATGGATTTCAACGGCATAAAGCCCAAAAGGGCCGACATAGCCGATAAAAAAGCCATTCCAGGGGGCCAGCCGGAAAAGGTTCTCAAAATCGTTTTCAATTCCACAAAGGGTGTGAAAGAGGCCAGGGACCAGGTAAGGGCGCTGCCGTTCGTGCTCCACAAGCGCGAATACGACATCCCCTTCGCAAAGCGCTACCTGATAGACCGGGATTTGGAGCCGTTGTGCGAATACGAAATCGAATTCGACGGAAAAACACTGGAACTGGAATCCATAAAAAAGAAAAGCGATATCACGCCGCCATTGCGCATCGGCGCATTCGATTTCGAGACATATTCCGCAGGCAATTTCTCAGACCCGAAAAAAGACCCTGTTTTGCTCGCCAGCTATGTGGACGACGAAGAGCAGGTGGTTTTTTCAGAAAAAAAAATAAACCAAAAATACGTTGTGCAGGCGAAAGACGGAAAGGAACTGCTCGAAAAACTGATTGAAAAAATCCGCTCCAAAAACCTTGACATAATTTGCACCTACAACGGCGACCACTTCGATTTTCCATATCTCCTTGAAAGGGCGAAAAGGCTCGGCATAAAGGCAGGCATCGGCGCCGACAATTCTGAACCCAAATTAATCAAAAAAGGCCTTGACCAGGCCTTTGCAGTAAAAGGAATGCAGCACGTGGACGCCTACCCTGTCCTGCGCTCGCTTTCAAGGTTCGGCATAGTCAACCTCATCAAATTCGACCTTGAATCAGTTGACAAAGCGCTTTTCGGGGAGGAAAAGGAAAAAATCACCGCAGAACAGATTGTTGAAATGTGGCGCACAGGAAAAGAAATCGAAAGGCTTGCCGAATACAACCGCAGGGATTCTGAGGTGACGCACAGGCTGGTGAAAGAATATCTGCCTGTGTACATCGAAATGGGCAAGCTGGTGCACCAGACGCTTTTTGACGCTTCAAGGAGCGGTGCCTCGCAGTTAGTGGAAGCGCTCCTGATAAGGGAATCCTTCGGCCAGAACGTGCTTGTCCCCAACAGGCCCTCGGACCAGGACGTGCGCTTAAGGCTGATGCAGACCTACAAGGGCGGTTTCGTGAGGGAGCCGGAAAAAGGCCTGCACGAAAATCTTGCTGTGCTGGACTTCACTTCACTGCATCCGACAATAATGATAAGCCACAATATTTCGCCTGACACCGTAAACTGCGAACACACGGAATGCAAAAAAAACATGAGCCCTGACAAGTATTGGTTTTGCACAAAACGCAAGGGATTCGTTTCCTCTATCCTGGAACAATTGTTCAGCAAAAGGCTCGAATTGAAAAAAGAAATGAAATCCAAGAAAAAGGAATCGCACGAATACTCGGCCCTGTTTGCAAGGCAGCAGGCCCTCAAAATCCTGCTGAATTCATTTTATGGGACGCTTGGATTCGCGCACTTCCGCTGGTATTCCAGGGAAAGCGCGATGGCTGTGACAGGCTGGAGCAGGGAATACGTGCAATGGGTTGCGAACGAAGCCGACAAGGCCGGCTTCAGGACAATCTACGGGGACACAGACTCATCGTTCATCAAAATCCCGGAAGGCAAAACAAAAGAGAATGTTGAAGAATTCCTGAAAAAAATAAATTCTGAATTGCCGGGGGTAATGAACCTCGAACTTGAAGGATTTTACAGGCGCGGGATTTTTGTCACGAAAAAAAGCGGGGAAAGCGCGGCAAAGAAAAAATACGCGCTCATAGACTATAATGGCCACCTGAAAATCGTGGGATTCGAGTATGTGCGCAGGGACTGGGCGGGAATCGCAAAGGAAACCCAGCGTTCTGTGATAGAGGCAATCCTCAAGGAAGGCAATCCAGAAAAAGCCATTGAAATCGTGAAAAAGGCCATAAAGGATTTGAAGGAAGGGAAAGCGAAAAAATCAGAGCTTGTCATTTATTCGCAGATAAAAAAAGCCATCGGCAGTTATGAATCCGTGGGGCCGCACGTGGCTGCGGCAAAAAAAGCGATTGCACTGGGAAAGCCCTTGGATGAAGGCTCCATGATCGGGTACATCATAACGCGCGCAGGCAAATCCATAAGCGACAGGGCGCAACTGGAAGAATTCGTCGCGGAAGGCAATTACGACGCCGACTATTATATCGAACACCAGGTTATTCCAGCGGTAATAAAAATTATTCGCGAACTAGGATATAGCGAACAAGACCTGATTCACGGAGGCAAGCAGTCCAGCCTTGGAGCCTTCGGATGAAAAAACTTATGCTTGTAATGGAGTGATTACATGGAAAAATCTGAAATCGAGAAGCACTTGAAGGCAGGCGAAATCGCCTGGGAGGCACAGCAGGAGGCAAGAAGGCTGCTCAAGCCGAACTGCAGCCTTTTCGAGGCCGCAGAAAAAATAGAGGAATTCATCATCAAGAAAAAGGCGCATCCCGCATTCCCTGTGAATTTGAGCCTCAATGAGAATGCGGCGCACCAGACGCCGGACTGGAACGACAAAATCACGCTTAAAGAAAGGGATTTGCTGAAAGTAGACATCGGAGTGCACATCGACGGCAGGATTGCGGACTGCGCTTTTTCAATCAACCATGACGGGAAATGGGCTTCCCTGATTGAAGCAAGCGATCTCGCCCTCAAAAACGCGGCACTGCTGCTTGAAAAAAACCCCTCGCTCGGGGAAATCGGCGCAGAAATCCAGAAAACAATAGAGGGAAAAGGCTTCAAGCCGGTGCAAAACCTCACAGGCCACACCCTTGAAGAATATGTCCAGCACGCTTCGCCAAGCATTCCCAATACCGAAAGGAACGATTCAAAGAAAATCGAGGAAAACACCGCCTTTGCAATCGAGCCGTTCGCCACAAACGGCGAAGGCATGGTAAGGGACGGGGCGGATTCAGGCATTTTTGAAATAGAGGAGCCGCGTGCCATAAGAAATTCGCATGCACGGAAAATCCTGGAGTTCACGGCAGAAAACTACCAGACACTGCCGTTCGCGGAAAGATGGCTTGCAAGGGAAATGAAATTAAGCGAATTCGAGCTGAAAATCGGGCTGAAGCACCTGGTCAGGGAAAAATGCATCAGGGCATTCCCTGTCCTCAAGGAAAGGAAAGATGCAATGGTATCACAGGCAGAGAATAGCTTTATAAAGAGCGAAAACAAAATACTTACAATAATCAGGCCGGGGAAAAAAGAGGCCGGAACAGGCAAATAAAACAGGCGGAACGCAGGGCAAAAGCTATTGCCAGAAGGAAAGAAAATGCTGGAATCTCT
>JAZDDY010000097.1:0-5216 GCA_043809265.1 Candidatus Iainarchaeum sp. | reverse complement strand
AATTGTATGTGATAAAGGCCGATTATTACAAGAACGACAGGGCGGAAACTGGCATGAAATTCAATCCCGAACCGCTTATAACCCAAAAACTCGACAGGCAGATTGAAGGCAAGCGCATCCTTGTCGTGGACGAGGTGACAGATTCCGGGGCGACCGCGTTCATGGTGAAAAAATACATCGAATCGCTGAAGCCGAGCGAAGCGCGCTACCTGATGGTGCACTGGAAGCCCTGGAGCAAATTCAAGCCGGATTATTACGCCGAAGAAGCCGACGGCTGGATAGTTTATCCCTGGGCGAAAAAAGATTAATTTCCACTGGCGGTTTCTTCAAATCCGATGCGCTTAAGCGCGGCCCTGTGGCTTTTGCCCATGCAGCGCTGGTACAAATAAGACCATCTCTGTTTTTTTGGAATATTCACAAACACCCACTGGCCGATTTTATCGCCCACGGTCTTCGACCAGTATGCTTCCACGTGGGTTTTGTCTTTTTTATTCCAAACTGCTTTCCTGTTCAGGTCCCTTGCAGTGGATGTTTTGAGTTTTTTGCTCGGCTTAAGGAATTTGCGCTCAAGGCAGTAAAGCCTGTCCGCTGCCTGCGCGAAAGGCACATCGACCTTTATCACACCGAGCTTCTGGAGCACGTGCACTGTTTCGTGTATAGGGCTGCTTTTGGAATGCTTGTCTTTCCTCCAGCCCTTTGTGAAATAGATTTTTCCTGTCGCGTCCTGCATAAGTGCAGGGTATATTTCGCCTTTTCTTTTGATATAATGGTATAATTCCATCGCCTCGTCCCACAATTCCTTTATGTCCTTGCCGTTTTCCTCGAGGACCGCGCTGATGGAAAGCGTTTTTCCGGTGATAAGGCTTTTCACGCGCCAGTTGACTGAATCCTTTTTTTTCTGGGGCAGGCCGTTGGTGAAAACATTGATTGCAAAGTTCATCTGCTTTTCTATTTCCTTGAGGTCGGCTTTCGGGAGCTTGCCGCCGTAAAGCCTTTCCCTCAGGCTCGGGATTGGGAGTTTTGTCCTGCCGTTCCTTGCCTTGGCTTCCTCGTGCCATGCCCTGCTCAAAAAGCCGGCCAAAAGCTCCTTGACAATTTCAGACCTTGAATCAGGGGGGATGTCTGAGGAGCCGAACGCAAGATCCAAAGAAGGCTCCCCTGAAGGCGTTGCCCTGCGCGCTTGATTTGCATGAAGCCTTGCCATAAAACAAAACCAGTATTTCTCTAAACCCTTTCAAAACAATTTTTTAACCCAATAATAAGACAAGGCAATGTTTTTATAGTTTTACATTAAGCCCTGATGCCAATCGCGCGCATCGCATCGGCATGAGTTGCGCCCATGCACCGCCGATACAAATAATCCCAGCGCCGCCTGCTCTCGGGGATGTTCTGGTAAAGCCATTGGCCCAGCCTGTTCCCGGCTGTGACTGCCTGGAGCGGCTCTTCGTGGAAGCCCAGGGCCTGGTCGAATTCAGGCACATAGTCGAAATCCGCTTTTGTGGGCGCCTTTATTTTGCCTGTTTCCTTGAAAAAATTTTGCTCTAATCCGTAAAGCCTGTCAGCTGCCTGCGCGAAAGGAACATCAATTTCAATCAAACCCCAACCCCTAAGCAAGTGGATTGCTTCATGGATTGCCGCGGTTTGCGCTCCCTTCATGCCGGGCCAGTCTTTTGCAAGGTAGGCCTTGTCCCTGCCTCTCAATGCAAGGCCGCTGTCGATCCTACCGCGGCTTTTTATTGAACCGTAAATTTCAAGCGCTTCTTTTCTCAATTCCTGTGCGCTGGCATTTCTGCTTGATGGCTCCAAAGCGCGCTCAAGCGACAGGATTTCGCCGCCCATTATTTTCGAAAGGCGCCTTGCAATCCTTTCCCTTTGTTCCGGCGGAAAACGCCCTGCAAAAACTTCAACTGCAAAATTTGCCTGTTTTTCAAGTTCTGCGCGGTTGGATTCAGGCGGCTTCCCGCCGTGCACCCTTTCCCTGAAAGAAGGCAGGAATTTCAAGGCTTTTCCCTTCCTTTTTTTTGCCTCCTTTTGCCAGGCGCTGCTCAAAAACCTTGCTGAAAGGCGCCTTGCCCTTTCGAGGTCCATGCCCGGAAGCTCTGTGCCTGTCGCCAAAAAATAGTATTCTGGCGAAACCATTTTTTCCTTGGACAAGAGGGCGATCCTGCCTTTATGCGCAAATCCCCTTGCCCTGCGCGGGCGCAAAGGCACAAGAGCCCTTGACATTTCCACTATCGGCCTTGAATGCCTTGCGGAAGAAGCTCCCATAAATATAATCACGTCAAACAAATATTTAATTGCTTCGAGCGGGGACAGCCGGCTTCAGGCGATTAAGACGATGCTTGGGCCTTTTTCCTTTTCCCTGTTTTTTTGGCTGGCTCTGGCCCGGCTGCGGTTTGTGCGAAGGCTTTCGCGTGCTTTCCGACCTGTTTCCAGTCCACAAAGATAAGCAGGAATGCGGCTGCAATGCCAAAACATCAAACAAAATTTTCAGGTAATCCGTGCTGCCTGGCCCGGTGTATTGCTCTACAGCCGAGAAAAGGCCGTGGGAGAGGATGACAAGGGCAAGGTATGACAAAAACCTGCCGCAAAAGAAGCCCGCAAGAAGCAGCCTGGTTTTGATTTTTGTGAGCCCGCTTGCCACAAACAGCAAATTGCTCGGTATCGGGCTTAAGGCGAAAAGGAACGAACCCATAAAGACCGCCTTGCTGCGCTGGTCGAAAAAGCCCTTGATTTCATTGGCGTGGGCTGCAAGCTCTTTGTTGAAAAAGCGCCTGAAAAAGCCGCTGTAAAAGGTCAGGACAGCGCGCCCGCAGGTCGAGCACACGGCGCCGACGAATGCAAGCATGAAAGGGTTGAAGGAAGGATCGTTTATTTGCGCCAGCGAGAGCACGACCCAGGTGGGGGGCATCAGGGCAGGAATAATGTTAAGGAAAAAGACCAGGATGCCAAGGGCAATATAGTCTGCAGCCATTCAACCAAATCCAGTGCCGTGCTTTGTTTACTATAATAAAACAGTTAGGCTATTTAAAACCTGCAGGGGAAAGGTTTAAAATCATCAAGCGGCATATATTGTATTATGGCAGGAAGAATACCACGCGCCAGTGGAATGGCACAAGCGCGCCCGCATGGCAGGACTAAACCGCCAACCGCATTTCAGAGGTTTTTAGAGCAGGCAGTGCACGGCGGGCTCCGCCCTTTGGATAAAGCGGCAGGCAGAAAGCCAGGGCTAAGAAGGTAACTTCCTTATACCAGGCCCCATTCCAAAAAAGGCGCAAATTTTAAACATTTTTTGTGCCAAAGGCATTGGCCATTGCTTCGTTAACCTTCTTTTCAGGCGCCTGCAAATCGATATTTTCCCGGCGCCAATCGGCATACCACTTCTGGCCTGCCTCTGCTCCGGCAGCCATCTCTTGTGCATGCCAATCCGCAATTTTTATGATTCTTTTGAAAAATCTTGCAGAATAATTGATGTTTGGGCCAAAAGAAGGGCATTCACTGCAGTGAAAAAATACCCCGGTTTCCTTTCCATTTATTTTTTCAGAATAAACTAAATTTTTGTATCTTTTAGAATCCGCCTGGGCCACCGCAAAAGGATAGAGTCTGCAAGCACGCGGCCGAAAAGAATAAGCAAGGCAGCCGGCTTCGCCAAGGAAAGGGCAGGGTGCCCTCAGGTGGACTATTGGCCCAGCGTAGTCTTTATGCATATCCATCGCAAAGAAGGAGGCAAAAGCTTCGTTGCCAACGCCATTCTTCTTTTTCCAGCCTAACAGCCTTTTGAAATCCTGTTCGGCAATAGGGACTTTTAAAGCGCAGCATTTGCCGCACCTGCTGCATTCAAAAGCATCTTTTGCTTTCATATCCGCCCTCAATATAAAATGCGGCCTCAGTCCGCCCATCAATCATCACAGGTCAGATTCATCGTCAGTTCATCAACGACCGCATAAAAATTGTGCCGGAATAGGTTTTTTAATTGGTTTTCTTCAGGCGGCCAGGCGGGCGTTATTCGGTGGCCGGGCACCACAACACGGCTTGCGGGAGATAAAAGGCCAGTTAAAAAGCGCTTGGTCACAATTCGCGCACGTCACCTAATTTGATGCGGGCGTCTATCCAATCGGCAAAAGCGCCAACTATCCTTTTTTTGGCTTCCGCGGGCAGTTTTTCCGCATTGATTTCCATCCTGAATGCCTCTAAAAAAAGAAATTGTTCCGGGTCTGTGAAGTGGTTCTTCCCAATGACTTTTTGCGCGGCTGCCGCTATGCGCTCCCTCGCTAGCCTGCTTTTTATTCCGGCAATGTCTGCAACTGCAAGAACAATCCTTCTGTCGCGCTCTTTAAGCAGGCTTCAACAGCCGGTTCGTTATTTGCCCTCCGCGCCAATTGCAAGGGCCGATTTCCTCCGAGCCCCCTTCTCTCCTTTTCGGCCTCAAGCCAGTCTATTATTCTGTCTCTACTGCGGACTATTTCAGGGTAATTGCGGAATTGCCCCGGATTGGGAGAACTTAGGCCTCCAAGCCCTGCCCCCCTCCACCGCCTCAAAGGCGACCTGCCTTTCCCTCCGCGTTTTGCCGCCTTTTGGATCCTGGAAGAAACCGCCTTGACCACGTTAACAGGGGAACGCATGTTAAAATATCGGTTCGCAGTTTAAAAAAAGCTTTCTTTTGCGGGAGTTCCGCCGAGGCAATATGCCTTTTTTATGCCTTAAAACCGCGTTTTAGGGCGGTTTTGGGCAACGGTTTAAATACTTTATCGCTCAAATTCTAACATTTAAAGCATGTTTAAATGGCTTTAAGGAGGTTTTTAGAATGGAGGACTTGGTTGTAAAGTCAAAAATAAGGGAATACGCAAAAAAGAAAGGCGTCAGGCTTAGCGGTGAAGTGTTCGACGAAATGAACAAGGTCATCGCCGGAAAGCTCGACAAGGCAGTAATGAGGTCGAAAGAAAACAAAAGGCAGACCATCAAAGCCTGCGACCTTTAAGCAGATTTTTGCCAAAACCGCCGGCCAAAAAGCCGGCGGAAACTTTTGGCTTCACTTCGCCTGTTTTTATCAAGAACCGGATTTACGGCAGCAGCCTTGTTATCGGGTAATAGTTGATGTCGTTTTCAGAATCAACTATTGCCTGCACGAACGTAGTGTTCAAATTTGCGCTCAATCTTACCATTCTGCTTATTTCAGGCATTGAAAACAATTCGTCCTGGGTGGAAACATTCAGGAC
>JAZDDY010000096.1:0-9739 GCA_043809265.1 Candidatus Iainarchaeum sp. | reverse complement strand
CCAGACATACAAAGGGATAAGGGCGATTGCTGCGTATGCAAACCACACGAGAATGCCGTACTTGTAGCCGAAGTGCGGGTTGCCTGCGCTTTCCTCGCCGACAGTCGACATGAAAACATCCGATGAAACAATGCGCGAACTGAACATGCCATTGGGGTCGAGCAAAGCGACAATCACAAACACTACCACCGCATAAAGCGCGAAAACCACAATGCCTCTCAGCAGTTTTTGCTTTCCCTCAAGGTCCTTTACCCCGAAGAGCAAAAGGAACAAAAAGAACCCCAAAATCAGGGCAAGGAAAACAACGACGATTGCGGTCGGGACAAAGTTTTCCTCTGCAAAGCTGATGAATGGAAGCGCTTTTTCCGAATAGCTGAGCATTGTGCCGAACCAGCCTGTGCCGTCTGACCAAACCACAAGCGAAGCGAAAACAAGCGATGCAAGGAGATAAAGCCCTGCGAAGGCTGCAATTTTTCCCCTGGAATTTGATTGTGAAGCGAAAAGCAGGATGGCGAAAGGGAAGAAAAGTATCAGGAGTATCGGTATTATCAGGAAGAAACCCCAGGTGGCTGCCATTCCTGCAAACAGGATTCCTGCAAGGAGCGCATTGAATATGTGGCTTTTGTCAAGCTTAGGTTCTTTCAACGCGCGCACAAAGAACAACAGGCCCCCGACAAGCCAGAAAAATCCCAGCGCATCGCTTTCAAATTCCGCGGTCCTGTAAACATATGCCGGCGTTATTGCTGCAAGGAATGCCGTGACATAGCCTGCTTTTTTGCCCCAGATTTCTTTTCCGACAAAATAACAAAGGACGCAGATGATGGCGCCGTAGAATGCAGGCAGGATTTTCACAACTTCAACCAGAAGGTCGCGCGAGTAAGGCCCGAACATCGTGAAAATCTTGAAAAATCCGACGCAGATATAGTAAAACAGTGCTTCGTTTGTCGGAATCGCCCTTGAAGCGTCAGGCAGCTCGAAATAGCCGAGCGGGTCCACGGCAGGCAGCTGTCCGTCCACAAGATAAAATTCCATCACCCTTGTGGCAAAGAAAGGGTCGAAGCCGAAAAAATACTGGAACCTCGGCTGGAAATTCTGGGTCCTCAGCGCATAACCCAAAAGCAGGATGATTGCCAGGAACGCTAATTCTTCTTTTCCAAGCCCTCCTTTTTTAAGGACAAGCAGGAAAAGCAATCCGAAAAGCACTGGCTGGAATACGACAGCCCAGTAAACACCGGTCCAGCCTGCAACAAAGCCGCAAATTATAAACAGCGCCAAAATCAGGGCGATAAGGCCTGTCCAGATGTCGAATTTAAGGAATTCCGAGCGTTTGCCGCGTTCAGCCCCGGGCTTTTCTTCCGCTTCGGCTGTTTCCGCTTTCTTCAACCCGAACATGCTGCCCCCAGAAAAAATGTATATTATATCAAAGGACAAAAAATGATCACATTTGTCCTTTGACAGCTATCAAAAGACATTTAGAAAATATCATTATTAATGTCTTTTGATATTAATGGAGAAAAGGAAGATATAAATACTTTATGAAAAAGAACCCTGGGTTCATTTTTTTCCGGCAGGCTTCAGCATTTTTTCCTGCGCCGAAATGATGTCCTTGTACCGTTCCTTCAATTCGGACATTTCCTTTTGGATTGCAAAATGCCTTTTTTCAAGCTTTTCAGGAATCGCCCTGTTGTTTTTCTTCAAGTAATCATATATTGCCTCGTGCAAGGCATCCACCGCCAAAACCGAGCAGTGGATTTTCACTGCAGGCAATCCGCCAAGACCGTCCACGACGCCCTGGTTCGACAATCCAACCGCCTCATCCAGCGTCTTCCCGATTGCAATGTCTGCAACAGTCGAGGACGTGGCAATCGCTGCAGCGCAGCCGAAGGTCTCCCATTTAACGTCCTTCAAAACCTCGGTGCCTTCCTTGCCCTTCCCGACTTTGATGTACAAATACATCACGTCCCCGCACACTATGTTGCCGACAGTGCCGGTTCCGTCAGGCTTTTCCATTTTTCCCATGTGGTGCGGCTTCAAGAAAGCATTTCTCACTTTGTCCGAATACATTTTCCCACTCTCCTTACCTTCCGAAAGGGCTTATTTTCCTGAGCTCGCCGACAATGCCAGGCAAAACCCCCAGGGCATAATCTATTTCTTTAATATTATTATATCGGCCGAGCGAAATCCTGAGCGAGCCGTGCGCTTCCGCTGGCTTAAGGCCCAAGGCCAAAAGGACATGGCTTGCCTTAAGGTTAGGCGAACTGCAGGCAGAGCCTGTGCTTGCCGCGATTCCCTTTTCGTCCAGGCGCAGGAGCAATGCCTCGCCCTCGATAAAGCCGAAAGAGGCGTTCACATTGTTCGGCAATCTTTTTTTCGGGTGGCCGTTAAGCCTTGTTTCAGGGATTTCAAGAATCCCTTTGATCATTTTATCGCGCATTTTTTCCTGCCTTTTGCTTTCGGCTTTCATCTCTTTAGAGGCAAGTTCCATCGCTTTCCCAATGCCCACAATGCCTGCGACATTTTCTGTGCCGCTCCTCAGGCCTTTTTCGTGGCCGCCGCCGTGCAATAAAGGCTCGATTTCAACGCCTTCCCTTTTCACAAGCAGGCCCGCACCCTTAGGCCCGTAAATCTTGTGCGCCGAAAGCGAAAGCATCGAAACGTTTTCAAGTTCAAGCGGAATTTTGCCGAAAGCCTGCACCGCGTCAGTGTGGAAAGGCACGCTCTTTTCAGCGCAGATTTTCGAAAGCTCTTTCACAGGCTCGATTGTGCCGATTTCATTGTTCGCATACATCACGGAAACAAGCGCGGTCTTTTCGTTTATGGCCTGCCCCAATTTCTCCGGACCCACAAAGCCGTATTTGTCCACAGGCAGCCTTATTGTTTTGAAGCCCAGCGAGCCAAGCCATTCAGCCGAGCGCAGGATTGCATCGTGCTCTATTGCTGAAATAACCAACTGGCCTTTTCCTTCCTTTTTTGCAGCAAATGCCGCGCCCTTTATGGCAAGGTTGTCGGCCTCTGTGGCGCCGGAAGTGAAAAAGACCTCGGCGCTTTTCACGCCCAGCTCTTTTGCGGCTTTGTCGCGCGCCTTTTCAACAGCTTCCCTTGCATCAACTCCAAAGGCATGCAGCGAGGAGGCATTGCCGTATTTTTTGTCAAGGAACTGCCTCATTTCTTCAATGACTTCTTTCCGCATCTGCGTTGTCGCGGCATTGTCGAAATACACTTTCATTTCAAGGCCTCCGTGCATTTTTTCCCGCACTGGTGCTTCATGTGGAATTCCATCAGTTCCAGGAGATTGCCTTTGCGCTTCAAATCGCCAAGCACGCTTTTCTCAAGCGAATAAACTCTCTCCCGGCCCTTTTTCTCATCCTTCACAAACTTGCAGTTCTTTAGCATGGACAGGGAATGCGACACATTCGTGCGCCCTGCCCCCAGCTTATCCGTGAGTTCTGTCACCGCCATAGGCTTTTTCTCAAGCGCCCTCAGTATTTCCATCCTCAGGTCGTTGCCCAAAACCGAAAAGCATTTTTGGATAGAACCGCCCATATGTGAATTATTTTTCACATATTATTAAAAAGGCTTCTGCAGCCTTTTCTTTCATGCGCTCTTTCGGGATTGAGCCAGAAATGAAGGCCGAGATAAAAAAAAGGCTTTCAGAGTTCAAGGCAAAATGGAAGGAAGGCGGCGAAGCCGTTTTTGCCGAGCTTGCTTTCTGCCTGTGCACGCCGCAGAGCAATGCGCTGAAGTGCGGCGAGGCCGTGCGGATGCTTGTGGAAAAAAAATGCTTTTCAAATTCCGCGGAAACAAAAAAATGCCTGCACCGCAGGGTGCGGTTCCACAACAACAAGAGCGCATACATTGCGGAAGCAAGGGAATTCTTCGAGAGGAAAGGAAAACTTGAAATCAAAAAAATTCTCAAAGGGCAGGGAATCGAAAAAAACCACTTGAAAACCCGCGAATGGCTTGTTCAAAATGTGAAGGGCCTCGGCCTGAAGGAGGCATCTCATTTCCTGCGCAATATCGGCTTTTACGAAAATCTCGCCATCTTGGACAGGCACATTTTAAAAAATTTGAAAGCGCTCGGCGCCATCAAGGAAGTGCCCAAGCATTTGGGAAAAAAAGAATATCTGGAAATTGAAAAAAAACTTCTCGCCTTCTGCAAAAAAAACAAGGTCAGGCCTGAAGAACTGGACCTCGCCCTCTGGGCGAAAGAAACAGGGTTTGTGTTCAGGTGATTATCTTTTTGGCTTGGATGAAAATTTGCCTCTCTGCTCCATAAAAGCGAGCAATTGGTCTGTTGACGGCCCATTATTATGTTTTTCCCTATAAGCGCCGTGCGCGCCTTTCAGCATACTTACTGCTCTTTTTCCGAGCGGGTTTGCTTGGGGAATTCTTCTAAAGCCGGCTACTGCTTCGTACTGGCCGCCACCCTTCCGCAGGATTTCCGCGACCCTGTGCCTTGGAACCCATTCTCCGAGCCAAATATAGCCAGGCCTTACCTCTGCGTGAGCCGCGGGCTTTTTTGGCTCCCCGACTATTGCTGAGGAAATCGCTTTCCTCTTCTCATTCAAAATAGAAAAAAGGTTTTCCTGCACCAACTCAGGCTCAGGGCCGCTTAGGTCAATACCCGCCTTCAGGCCGCGGATGCCCCGTTCAAGCTCCCAGAGATCGGAAAGCTTGCTTGCACCTTCAATCCTTTCTATGAAAACGCGCCTTAACCCCCGATTAGGCTGAATGGCTGAAACCCTGCTTGGGTTTTTCTTGCGGAGGGTGTTTCGCGACACAAAATAAATATGCTTGGCACGATTTTAATTCTTTATGTACAGTGCTTTTGCCGGGTTCCGAAAGAACTCGGGCAACATCAAATCGAACTTGTTCACTTCACCTTTGCCCCCGGCCGCCTGACTCTTCTTTCCGGTTTTCTCACCCTGAAGGCGGCTCTGCCGATTTGCTCTTTTAAAGCTTCAATCCAGGCCGGCTATTGAATTTGCAAGAACCTGGTTGGCGCCGTGTTTCGCAAGCGCGTCAGCCAATTGCCTTGCACGCTCCGGCCCCATTGTTTTCCCGAACTCGCGCACATATCCTTCAATCAGCTTATAAACTTCGGGGGGTGCGTTTCTTGCCCCGCCGCCGCATCTCGTGTGAAGGCCTTCATAGAAAAGGAGCGCTTCAGGCCCGATGGCTTCGGCGAACGGTTCAATAAGCGCAGGGTTTCTCTGGAAAAGCAAGCCCATGGATTTGCCCGGAAAGCCGTAACCCAATGCAAAAATCGCGCTCTCGGCCGCCCTTTCAAGCCTGAAAGTATCTGCCCTTTCAGGCCTGCCGCGAGTCAAATCCGAAGCTGAAAGGTCTTCGGCGCGGATCGGCGAGGTGTCCCTAAGGCCTTTTATGAAATCGCGGACTCCGTTCGGCCCTAGGCCTTCGAAAAAATCAGCAAGGTCTTCTCCGGCCTGCTTTCTTTCAGCAAGGCTGTTTTTTCCCATGCTCAATCCCCTGGAAAACCAGCTAACCCTATCCTGCATCACCCTTCCGACAAGCCCTGCTTTTCCTTTCACACTTTCCCCAAAAATCCGGACAATGCCGCGCTGGCATAAGTTCCTGCCAAGCCATTCGCAGCTCGGGCTATCCTTGCTGTTTTCAACATTTGGAACGCGAGTAATCCGGATAAGTTCGCTGACAGTCCTTTCAGGCCAAGATTCAATCGGCCTTACAAAAGGCTCCAGAGGCCCGTATTCCCTGACCTGGCGGCCTTCGGCTTCGACCGGAAGCCGGGCCCTTTCCCCTGCTTTCCTTTGAGGCGCTCTTCCTCTTCGGGTTCCAATTCTGCCAGGCAGACCGTCAAATTTGCCCCGGCTTATCCTGTTGCCCGGAATCCGATTGCCGCCAAGCTTGCCTCCTCTGCGACCTTTGTCTCCTGGAGGCCTTCCGCCGGTCGAACCGCCCCTGCCACGCATACCATAATTTACGCTGCGGAATTATTTAATTGTTTTGGTTTGGAAAAAAAGAAAATGCAGGCGCCTTCCGGCAGCCTGCTTCTGCAGGTTTGTTAATCCATTTACCTGCTTTGGATGAGCTGGATTAAGTCGTTTATCTGCTCTTCTGTGCAAAGCCATTCTTCAGGGGTCACTGTCGTGCCTGATTCTATTCCGACAATGTATTTGCCCTTTGCAATTGCCGCACCGCGCGCAACATAGCAGCCTGTTTCACCGACAGCAGTTCCGAAAGACTGGCATGCCTTCACTCCAGAAAGGGCCTGTGCCTCTGTTGTCTCTGTGACTTCAAGCTTTACTGTCATGCCGCCGTCCTTGAAGAGAACAGCGCAGAGCTTGCCTGTGCTTGTGGTCGGCTCAGAAGTTGCATTGTCCCTCTTGCAGACAGTTTTTATGTCGGCAAGCGAAATTATCGAGCAGTCTGCAACCGCGTAGGTCAGCTCAACTGCCGGTGTCGGTGTCTCAACTGGCGTCTCGGCCGGTGTTTCCTGCGGCGTTTCTTCCGGGCCCGGTGTTGCAGCCGGGGTTTCGCCTGGCTGTTCAGGCGTCGGAGTTACAACCGGAGTTTCCTGCGGTGCAGGCGTCGGAGTTGAAGGATTCGGCGTCGGCGTTGCAGCCGGCGGGGCCTGCTGGGAGCAACCGCTCAACAAAACCAGGCAGACAAAAGATACTGCTATTAATCCAAAAAACAAATTTTTAGTAGTCATATTTACGGTGTGATGTGGGTCAGGTAATAAAAAGGTTTCGCGCTAGCCTGAAATCGGCTTTCCCTTTTCCTCAAGAATTCTAAGGAGGGCCATAATGTTTGCTTTTCTTCCACCGTTCCGCTCGCCGTATTCCTTTTGGGCTGCGTAAATCGCGTTTTTGGCAAGGTGCCCAAGTGAAACTTTTTTTCCGCCAAGCGGGATAACAAATTCAGCCAAGGCATCCAATTGCTTTTTTTCAGGGACTTTGGAAAGATAAGCCTCCAATTTCCTGAGCTGGAGCCAGACAGGCCTATTCCCTGTGCCAATTCCGAAAAAAACATGGCCTGGCATTTTTTCATACCGGGTTTCCCTGGGTTGCGGAAGCCCTTCAACGATTTTAGCTGAAACTATTTTTCTTTTGCGATTGGCTCTGCGCCACAATGCCTCGATGGCTTGATCATCAACTCCTTTTTCGAAACCTGCTTCCCAGATTTTGCTCTCGGCCGAATTTACCTCGTCCAAGGTCTGAGCCCGCCTTATTGCGTTGTCGATTGCCTGTCTCCTTGTGCGAACGCTTTCGATCCTTGAAGCCATTGCAATAGGGGAAACCAGTTCATCAATCGAAAGTATGCCTTTTTCAATCAGATTGCGGTTTGACTTGGATAACCCGGGCGGAGATGCTCTTTTCAGTCTTTCAAGGAAAGCAGTCGTTTCTTCAAGCGGTGCGGTAAAACTCTTGGATGGGTCGCCTTCCAAATATTTTTTGATTGCTTCCCTTTTGGCCAGTTTTATAAGCGCAAGCAAGGCCTGTTCTGCTCCGGGTGTGCTGCGCTCGCCTGCAATCCTAATAATGTCTGCTTGAAGCTGCTCAGAACGCGAAGCCGGCTTTCCGGACCGCCTTCTAATGTCAGCCATTGTCCTGCCAATCCTTTGGTAAAAAATAAACAGGGGGTAAAGCACAGTTCTGGAAGACTGGGAATTTGCCTCAAGTTCTTCGATTGTCCCTTGCAACTGCCTGGCTGCCCTTTCAATTTCATACACGTTCGCCCCTCTTTTTTCCATCGCAAGCAAGGAATAAACTGAAGCCCTCTCAATCTTCGGAATGACTTTGTGCAAAGTGCCAAGGCTGGCTCCAGAATCAGGATGGCATGCAGCGCGAAGGCTGAAGTTCAAATCCCCCACAGGCATTCCCTGATACCTGACTTTGAGCAGTTCTCCGCCCCAAGCCCTAGTCCTCATCCTTCCGTGATGCCCGCGCGCCATTGCAACCAATAGAATTGGAATCGAAGTTTTATTTAAACATACTTCTAACAAATGGAACCCAAAGAAAAGAAACCGGAAAGAAAAAGAAAAGTGATTAGCAGCTTCTGGGGCGCTCCGCCTGAAAAGGCAGTGCACTTCCAATCTCCACGAGGCTTAACTTCTGTGTTCGGAACGGGAACAGGTGTTTCCCCCGCGATATGGCCGCTAATCAATAACAAAGTGAATGAAAACCTTTAAAAAGCTTGGCTGGGGCTTAAAGCATTTCTGATTTCTTGCCTTTCTTTCCCTTGCCTATGCCGCGGATCATTTTTGCAGCCTTGTTCAGGCCCTTCTGCAGCAAAGCCTCTGTTTTTGCGCCGGCGCAGATGATTTTGCCGTTCTTGAACAAAAGCAATGTTATCTTCGGGTCCGAAACCCTGACAATCGCGCCAGGAAACTGTTCAGGCTCGTACTCGACATTGTCAAGGTTCAATGCAGCCTGGAACAAGTCAACGGTCTGGTTCAATGCCGCGGTTGCGACAAGATTCACAACCGTGTAAGTGACTTTCCTCAAGACAGGGATTTCTTTCTGGATTTCGTGCACCAATTTCGAAGCCTTTTTTATGCCAAGGGCGATTTCTTTTTCGTTGTTTGCGCCGGAGCAGATGACTTTGCCGTTTTTGAACAAAAGCATTGAAACCTTAGGCTCCCTGAGCTTCAAAATCGCGCCAGGAAACTGTTCAGGCTCATACTCAATGTCAGGAATAGACATTGCAAGATTATACAAGTCGAGCGTTCCCTTGAGGGAAGCGGACGCCACCAGGTTGACAATAGTGTACTTCAAAATCCAAACCCCCCTTTAAAAAGCCTTATTTAAATACCTAAAAGATGTTTTTAAAAAGCTATTTAAAAACCTTTCGGGTTTTTAAAGGCGCTGCCTTACGGCTATTTGCGCCTTGCGCCGGGTTTGGACTTTGATTTTTTTTGCGGCGCTGGCTGATGTCTCGGCGGCTCAGTGGATGCACCAGGAACCTTTATTCCAAAACCAGCCAGGTTTTTCCTTGCTATCGAGCCCGCCACCTCAGGGTTAACATGCTCGCGAACGATAAGCCTTGCTTTTTCAGCCTCTAAAGCCCTTAGCGGGCCGGTGGTGCGATACAAGTCAGCCAAATCCGTCACTCTTGCCCCCTGCCTCAACGCCTCAACATGGAGCCTGTCCAGTTCAAGGACCGGGTCTGTCGGCAGAATATGGTCTATCCCGCTTCTGGAAGTCCGCGTGAATCGTTTGCCGCTCCCGCCAGCCGGCCTGAAAGCGCGCCCGCCGCCGGAGTAAAAATGCCTTCCGACACCAAGCCTTACTGTGGTGGGGTCAATCTTGCTGCTATAGCCTGGCTCCTGGGTTCTGCTTCCTCCAGTCCCCTTCTTTTTGGGCTTACGGGTTTTGAAGCCGCTTCCGCTTTTCCCTCGTGGAGATCTAGGCATGTAAATATAGGGCGCCAAGTAGAATAAAATTGTTTCGCTTTCATGCCTGCCATTCCGGTCAGCCAGGCAAGGAGGGGAATGCTTTGCTTTAAATACTTTTTCTTGGATGAATTCTTTAAATTCACAGATTTATGTAGTGGTGATTTTGGTTTTTTTGATGCAGAGGTGAAACAATGAGCAATAAGCAAGCTAGAGGAAAGAGGGCCAAGACTAGGTCGAAATTCAGGAGGAAAGGGCCAAAGCTTACTGTCAATGATTTGCTGAACAAGCCGGCTTTGAATTCTCGCGTTCTTATAAGCATTGACAGTTCTGTGCATGCAGGGCTGCCGGCTTCAAGATACC
>JAZDDY010000095.1:0-3334 GCA_043809265.1 Candidatus Iainarchaeum sp. | reverse complement strand
TTTCAAGAATGCCTTCAAGCCTTTTTCCGTGCAGGCCCATAACGTTCCTGTCAGTCACCACTGAGATTTTTCTGAATCCCTTCAGGCAGTCAAGCGCCTTGCTTCCGCTGTCAAGAATACCACAGCCGATTTCGATTTCTTGTTTTATTGGGGGCCTTGAAAATACTGCGGCCATTTTTTCGGCCTTCATTTTCTCGCCTCCATGCCTTCCATTACCGCCCGCACTTCCATGATTTTTGCAAGCAATTCCCTGAACTGCGGCAAGGTCAGTTGCTGTGAGCCGTCACACAAGGCCTTTTCGGGTTCAGAGTGGACCTCTATCAGCAGGCCGTCTGCGCCTGCGGCTACAGCCGAAAGGCTCATTGCAGGCACAAGGGAACTTTTCCCGCTTGCATGGCTTGGGTCGACGATTATCGGCAGGTGCGAAAGCTCCTTGATTACAGGCACCGCGCTCAGGTCCAATGTGAATCTTGTGGCGTTCTCGAATGTGCGGATGCCTCTCTCGCACAAAATCACCTGCTCGTTGCCTTCGCTCATGATGTATTCCGCAGCGAAGAGGAATTCCTCTATTGTCGAAGAAAGCCCGCGCTTGAGGATGACAGGCTTTCCGGCCCTGCCGACTTCCTTGAGGAGGTCGAAGTTCTGCATGTTCCTTGAGCCGACCCGAAGGATATCCACGTGCGCTGCAACAGTCCTGACCTGCCTTGTGTCCATTACCTCTGTTTCAGTGACAAGGCCTGTTTGCTCTTTTGCCTTTGCCAAAAGCTTAAGCCCCTCAAGGCCCAAGCCCTGGAAAGAGTAAGGCGAAGTCCTCGGCTTGAAAGCAGAACCCCTAAGAATCTTCACGCCGCAGTCGCTGACAGCGCGCGCTGTCTCAAGAAACTGGGTTTCGCTTTCAATCGTACAAGGCCCGGCAATAACTTGGAAATCGCTTCCGCCAAGCCTTATGCCGTCAACCTTGATTACGGTCCTTTCCTTGCCGGATTGCCTTGAAACCAGCGGGAAAGGCGCCTTTTTGAGCGGCATCTCTATTGTGTTCACCAAGCCCACCCCTCTTCAAGTTCTGAGGGCAGCCTGATGCATTCCTCTATTCTACTGCTTTTGCAGGAAAAGGCACCTGGACAGGTAAAGGCAATCCCTTCCAATGCATTTTCCGGATTCCGAATTCTTTTTCCGATCCATTTTTTTCACCCCATTTATTTTTTTATTTTCCAGTTTTCGTGTTTTAGTTTAGACTGATGTTTAGAAGTTGAAGCCACACACAAAGCGCAATCAGAAAGCACTTGACTAAAAACTAAAAAGAGCGCCTTGTGTCAGCGAAAGCGATAATAACCAAAAAAGCCGAAGCTCGACAAAACCGGAACGGAAATCAGTTTTGATGTCACGGTTTTCATTTCAAGCACCGAATACAATAATATTAACGCCAGAAATTAATAAACCTTTCGGTTTCCCGAAGGAAAATCAGCCTTCAGCAAAAGCCTTTTCGGCCATTGCATCCAAATCGATTTTCTTTTCTTCTTCAAGCACCCTTTCAAGGCGCGCGTGAGTGCTAGGGTGCTTTGGGCCCAAAACATCGCACATTTCAGGCCCCTTCGATGTTTCAAGAGTTCCGATTTTTTCCGCAATCCTTGTGGTTTCAAGCTTGTCAAAACCCAATAAAGGCCTTGCAATCGGTTTCTTTGAAGACCTGCTGATGACCGCCATGTTGGATAAGGTCTGGCTTGAAACCTGCCCAAGAGAATCCCCTGTGCAGATGAAATCGCATTTTTCTTTCTCAGCCACGAGTTCGGCAACCCTGAAAAAAAGCCTTCTCTGCAAAACAAAATAATAAGCCTGGTCGCATTTCTCCGCAATCTCTTTCAGCTGCACCGCAAGGTCCAAAACAATGAATTTTTTGAATTTCAATTTTTTCGCAATCGCCCTTGACTTTTCAATCGACTCTTCGCCTGCAAAATCCTTATTCGAAAAATGCAATGAGATTATTTCCGCTTTCTGACCTGCAAGGAATCCTGCAACAGGGGAATCAATGCCGCCGCTCAAAAGCAGGAGGGCGCGCGCTTTAGCCATTCATCCACCGAACCCTTTTTTCAGTTTTTCCTGGAATCTTTCGAAAAAGCCTTTTCTTTTTTTGCCTGTTTCTTCTTCGCCAAGCATTTGCTCGAACAATTCCCTTTCCTTCTTCGAAAGCGATTTTGGGGTTTCAAGGACAACCTTCACGAACTCGTCGCCTTTCCCGCTTGCGTTCAATTTCTGGATTCCTTTTTCTTTCAGTTTGAAAATTGTCCCGCTCTGGGTTCCCGCAGGCACTTTCAGTTTAGCCATCCCGTACAATGTCGGCACTTCAACCTCTGCCCCGAGGGCGACTTCGGCAAAACTCAGCGGGATTTCGCAATAAACATCGGAATTGTCGCGCTTGAAAATCTCATGCGGTTCCACGAACACAACGACATAAACATCGCCTGATGGGCCGCCTCTCCTGCCTGCATTCCCCTGCCCTGCCAAGCGCAAATAATTCCCTGAATTAATTCCGGCAGGCACCTTCACTTTCACTTTTTTCTTTTCCCTCTTTATCCCTTCGCCCCTGCATTCAGGGCAGGGGTTTTTCAAAAACTTGCCTGTGCCGCCGCATTTCCCGCACGTTGAAACTGTCTGAATCAAACCGAAGGGAGTCCTGACCGACCTGGAAATCTGGCCTGCACCGCCGCAGGAAGGGCAGGCAGAAATGTCTTTTTCGCTTTTGTAGCCTTTGCCAGCGCATTCCCCGCATGCCGCTGTCCTTTCGACAGAAATTTCCTTTTCTGTGCCGAAAGCCGCCTCCTCGAAGGAAACAGGCATGGTAAATTTTATGTCCGAGCCTTTGCGCGGTCCCTGCCTTCTTTCAGATTGGCCTGCAAATTGTTCGCCGAAAATATCGCCGAAGCCGCCACGCGTGAAAGCATTAAATATATCTGAGAAATCGAAGTCCTGCGAGAAGCCTTCAAAGCCTTCTGTTCCCCTGAAGCCCTGGAATCCCTTGAAGCCCTCGTAGCCGTGCCCGAACTGGTCGTAGGCCTGCCTTTTCTGCTTGTCCGAGAGGACAGAGTAGGCTTCCTGGACTTCCTTGAATTTTTCCTCGGCGTCCTTTTCAGTGCTGATGTCAGGATGGAATTTTTTCGCCAGGTTCTTGTAAGCCTGCTTTATCTCGTCCTCAGAGGCCCCCTTGCTTAAGCCGAGGGTGTCGTAGTAATCGCGCTTTGCCATGCAATTCCTTCAGAGAGTAAGGCTGTCATTTCTTGTCTTCGTCTTCCATTTTAAAGTCCGCATCAACGACTTTGTCGCCCTTTCCTTTCTTTTT
>JAZDDY010000094.1:0-2937 GCA_043809265.1 Candidatus Iainarchaeum sp. | reverse complement strand
CATTTGGCTATGTGCCTATCGCTTCACGCCAAGAACTTGGCGTTTTGGGGCGCAGCGGTGACAAGCCAACCCTTGAATCGATTGATGCGCTTTTCCTGGGGCAGAATCTTTCCTCTTTTTCCCCGGTTTTCCTGCTGTTTAATACCTCAAAAAACATTGAAACCCTGGCTGATCCCGGAATTTACCCATTGGCGGTTTTCTTTTTCACGGCGCTCTCGCTCTTTTGCCTCAGGAAAACGCCGCTCCTGGCACTGCCAATTTTGTGGATTCTGGCTTTTTTTGCTTTTTTTGGAATGTGGTGGATTACAGGTTTTTCAAATCCCGGTTTTTACCAGTTAATCCTTGCAGCCCCCTTTTGTATTTTGGGTGGCGTTGGCGCAAACTTTTTGCTTGAAAAAGCCGAGGGCTTTTCTGGCTGCAAAAAATTTTCCAAAAAACACGGCGCTTGGATTATCGGCGCCTCTTTCTTTTTGCTTTTTGCCCTTCTCACCCTTTTTTCGACTTCTTTGCCGGCAGGCCACTTTAGCAGGGTGGAACCGCACTGGAAAAGCAAGGCTTGGTCTCTTCAGGGCCTTTTTAATGGAAGCGAAACTGAGTGCATTTACATCTATGCTCCAAGCCAAGCTGACCGCGAGTATTATGCCAGGGCTTTCTCCTATTTTTTTGCCAGGGAAAAGTTCGTGGATTCGGCCGAAGCATGCGGCGGAAAATCGGCTCTCCTGCTTTCAATTGGGCAGCCAATGGAAACGCTTTCAGTCAGCTATTTTTTTGAAGAGTGCCGGCGCATTGAACAGTATAAGCTATACTTTGTGGAATCGGTTCTCTTTGACTGCAAATAATTTGGCTTTGCGCTGGAATAATCCGGCTATTTATGGCCAAATCCTTATCTGATTAAAATGTTTATGGCGCAACCTTTCTTTGGGATTAGAAGTGAAGAAAACCGCGATTAAAAATCTCAAAGTGCTTTTGGTCAGCCCTTCCTGCAAGGACACCTATACATTCAGGCAGCTTGTGAATTACCCGCCGCTCGGGCTTTTGTATCTTGCCGCGGTCCTTGAAAAGGAAGGCCATGCGGTCGAAGTCATAGACTTGGACATTGACGGATTCACCGAGGAAGGCATCGGGAAAAAGGCAAAAGAAGGGAATTTTGATTTTGTCGGCATAACCTCGGTAACATCCACGATAAACAACGCCTTCAGGATAGCGGAATCAGTGAAGAAAGAATCCGGAAAACTGACTGTTTTGGGCGGCATCCATGCTACAAGCGTTCCGCTAGAATGCATCGAGAATCCGTTCATTGACATTGTGGTGAAAGGGGAAGGCGAGATAACGGTCAAATAGCTTGCCGCGCAACTCTGCAGGAAAAGGCCGGATTTTTCCGGGGTCGCTGGCCTTGTGTTCAAGAAAAAAGGCAAAATAATCAAAAACAAGGAAAGGGAATTGATCCGCGACCTTGATTCTGTCCCTTTCCCCGCAAGGCATCTTCTGAAGAATCCGAACGCATATGTGCCGTCAAATGGTTTGCGGCTTCCTGTTGCCTCAATCATGACTTCGCGCGGCTGCCATGGAGGCTGCACCTATTGCTGCTCCAAACTTCTTTTTGGGAGAAGCATAAGGTTCAGAAGCGTGGAGAATGTCATCGCAGAGATAGAGCAATGCATTAAGGACTTTGGAGTTAAAGAAATACACGTCCAGGACGATGTTTTCACAGCCGACAAGAAGAGGACTTTGGAGTTCGCCAGGGAAATCAAGAAAAGAAACTTAGGCTTGGCCTTTGTTTTCAACAACGGCTTGCGCGCCGACCAGGTCACGAGGAAATATGCCAGGCATTAAAAGATATGGGGGTGCTCAGCGTCGCCTTCGGCGTCGAATCAGGCAACCAGGAAGTGCTAAACAACCTGAAAAGGGAATAAAGCTTGAAACTACCAGGGAGGCATATAAGTTGGCAAAAAAGTTCGGCTTTGAAACTTGGGCCTTCCTTGTTATCGGGGCTCCCGGGGAAGACCGAAAAAAACTGCAGGAAACCCTTGATTTTGTCAAAGAACTGGACCCTGATTTTGCCAAATTTCATATCCTCAGGCCTTTCCCGGGAAGCGAACTTTTCAGGCAGCTGAAGTCCCAGGGCCTTATTTTTGATTTCAATTACAGCAATTACAATGTTTACAGCCCGCCTGTTCACAGCCTTCCGAGCCTCTCTGCGGAAGAAATCAAACAATTCCACAAAAAGGCTTTCAGGGACTTCTATTTCAGGCCGAAAAAGATGGCCCAGCACATCGCGCGCATAAAAACCCCGACCCAGCTGTTTTTGAATGCCAAGTCCGCGATTTACATTTTGAAGCAGATGTTCCTGAGCTGACAGTGCCGTCCGCCTCCTTTATATTATTTAAACTCTTTTTGCCATACTCCCCCTATGTACGTTCCATTTGATTTTCCCCAGATTGTTTTTTTGGCTCTTTTTGCCAATTTTGCCCTGTTGATTGTTTTTCTTTTCCTATGTTCCCGCGAAATAAAAGCTTTCTTTGCCAACGTGTCGAGGAAAACCTGGTTTTTCCTGCTTCTCATTTTTGTTTTCGCCTTTTTCCTAAGGCTGTCTTTTCCGCCGGTGCACGGGGATTATTCCGAGGGGTTTTGGAATATTGAAACCGCCAACAACATGCTCACAAAGGGTAGCGCGGAAATGTGCCAGTACGAGGGCTTTGAACAGCAATGCCTCCAATACCGCAAGCCGGCTGCAGTGCAGTTCATTTATGCCTTGAGTTTTTTGTTTTTCGGCGCAGGCGCCAATGCGGTTTTTTATGCGAATCTGATTATCGGCGCGCTCCTTGTTTTCCTAGTTTTTCTTGTGGCATACGCGATTTTTAAGGATGAAACGATTGCCCTTTTTTCCTCCCTTATATTTTCTTTGCTTCCTTTTGCTGTGGTTTTTTCAAGGTCGCT
>JAZDDY010000093.1:0-44705 GCA_043809265.1 Candidatus Iainarchaeum sp. | reverse complement strand
ACCTGTTTTCGATTCACGCGGAAGCGCCGGGAATGCCTTTCTTCCATGACAAGGGCCTTATCGTATTGGATGAAATCGTGGAATTCTGGAAGGAAGAGCACCGCAAGAGAGGCTACGAGATAGTAACCACCCCCATGATTCTGAACAAATCGCTTTGGCTGCAGTCAGGGCACTGGGACCACTACAAGGACAACATGTTTTTCACTGAAATCGAAGAGCAGGAATTTGCCGTGAAGCCGATGAACTGCCCCGGCGGCATTTTGATTTTCAGCGAAACCAGGCATTCTTACAGGGAACTCCCGATAAAAATGGCCGAGTTAGGGATAGTGCACCGCAACGAGAGAAGCGGTGTTTTAAACGGCTTGTTCAGGGTAAGGAAATTCACGCAGGACGATGCGCACATTTATTGCACCGAGGCGCAATTGAAAGACGAAATCAAAAAAGTCATCGAGCTCACAAAGGTTTTGTATTCCGCTTTCGGCTTCAAGGAATATCAGGTTGAGTTGAGCACAAAGCCGGAAAAGGCGATGGGCTCCGACGAAGTCTGGGAGCATGCGACAAAATCGCTTGAGGCGGCCCTGCAGGAAATGGGCATCGAGTTTAAGGTGAATCCAGGAGAGGGCGCTTTTTACGGCCCGAAAATCGATTTCCATATCAAGGACGCTTTGGAGAGAAACTGGCAGTGCGGCACGATACAGGTGGACTTTTCCATGCCTGAAAAATTCGATTTATATTACATAGGCGAGGACGACAAAAAGCACAGGCCTGTGATGATTCACCGCGCCCTGCTCGGCTCGCTTGAAAGGTTTTTCGGCGTCCTCCTTGAAAATTATGCCGGCGCATTGCCGTTATGGCTGAGCCCTGTGCAGGCAAAAGTTATTGCATTGGCGGACAGGCATTCCGAGTACGTTGAAAAGATTGCAGTGGAAATGAGGGCAAAAGGCATAAGGGTTGAAACCGATGTGAGGAACGAAAGCGTTTCCAAAAAAGTCAGGGAAGCGCAATTGCGGAAAATCCCTTACATCCTGGTGGCCGGGGATTTGGAGGCAGGCAAGAATGCGGCCACAATCAGGAAGCGCTCGGGAGAACTTGAAAAAGAAGTGCCGGTGCAGGAATTCATCGAAAGAATGCTTGCGGAAATCAAAGAAAAGAAATGATTGCACTGCCGAACATTAAATTTTTATATTCGAAAGGCGTTCTGTTATTGGTGCCATGATGGTGCAGGACGACTACTTGAAGGACCTTATCGAAAAGGCCAAAAAGAGCCCTAAAAAGCCAGGGGCTGATTTCGCTTTTCCAGAAGATGACGGCATGGGCATACCGCCGGCCGGCCCGGAAGAGCAGTCTGGCGAAGAAGACCTTGAAAGGAAAATCAGCGCGGTAAGGGAAGGCCTGAAAAAAGAATTGGGGGATGAATTCGAGCCTGTGCCCAGAAGGCAGCAGGCTGCGCCCAAGGCAGGGCAGGTGGCTTTTGAAAGGCCTGTTGTGGAAAAAGAGCCGGAAATAACCGATGCCGATTCTATTTTTGACGATTTTGAAAAGCCCGGGCCGGTAAGGCAGCCTGTTCAGCGAGAGCAGCCGAAAAAAACAGCCGACGCTTTTGAAATTCCGCCGGCAGATGAAAATCCGCCTGACCAGCCGATGTCAAGCGCGGAAAACGCAATCGAGGGCACCGAACTGGAAAGCGAAACCCAGAAAATGTTTGAATCTGCAAACAAGATTGAAGTGGAATCCTACGGCAACGGAATCAAAATCTACAAGATTCCGGGAGAAAAACTATTGTATTATTATGTGCCTGTGCCAAGGCCGACAGGGAGCGAGAAAAGGATTATCCGCACAATCAAGGAGGCGGCCACAAGGCTCATCACGATTTCGCCCTATAAAATCCGCGACCCGGAACAGAGAAGGTCTGTTTACAGGCAGAGAATCCTCGACATACTGCAGTCCGCGCCAGAAATCCAGATACCGAAAGGCAAAATGAATTTTTACACTGAAGCCGTGATAAGGGAGATGGTGGGATACGGCCTTATCGACCAGCTTGTAAGGGACGACCGGCTTGAGGAAATAATGATCACCGGCGATAAGAAGCCGGTGTTTGTTTTCCACAGGGATTACGAAATGATGAAAACAAACATCGAGTTTTACACCGAAGAAGAAGTTATAGACCTCATCAACAGGGTCGGGAGGGAAATCGGCAGGAGAGTGGACTTTTCAAGCCCGCTTTTGGACGCAAGGCTGCCTGACGGCAGCAGGGTGAATGCCACCATAAAGCCGATAAGCGTTTCCGGGCCAACCCTTACAATCAGGAAATTCCGCGCAGACCCTTTTTCGATCGTCGACCTCATAAATTTCGGCACCATCAATACCGAGGTTGCGGCATTCCTCTGGCTCGCAGTCGAAGGCAGTGAAACGCGGCCAGCCAACATACTAATTGCGGGAGGCACCGGAAGCGGAAAAACAACATTGTTGAACGTGCTTTCCTCTTTTATCCCTGTGACCGAAAGGGTTATCAGCATCGAAGACACCGCGGAATTAAACCTTCCATTGGACCACTGGATAAGGTTTGAGGCAAGGCCGCCTGGCCTTGAAAACAAGGGGGAAATTACCCTTGACATTCTTACAAAAAATTCGCTCAGGATGAGGCCTGACAGGATTGTTGTCGGTGAAATCAGGCACGACGAGGCATTCACGCTTTTCACTGCAATGAACACAGGCCACGACGGCTCTCTTGGAACAGTGCACGCAAACACCGCACAGGAAACTTTGGTGAGAGTGACAAACCCGCCGATGAGCGTGCCTGAAACAATGCTTTCAGGCCTTAACTTTATACTCGTGGAAAACAGGCTGCACGACAGGAAAAAGGGCACTATCAGAAGAGTTACTGAAATAAGCGAGGTCGGCGGTGTCCTTGAAGGCAAGGCCAATGTGCAGGCAATCTATGAATGGGACCCGGTAAAGGACGACCTGAAAAAAACAGGCGTTCCGTGCAATTATTTGCGGGAACTCGGAAGGCTTTCAGGCCTGAATGTCCCGCAACTCGAAAAAGAATTGAAGAAAAGGCAGTTGTTTTTGGAAGGCCTTGTGAAAAACAAGGTCCGTTCGATAACCGAAACCTCAAAGAGGATGAAATCGTTCCTGCTTGCGGAGAGTGAGAAGTAATGCCGCTCGGGTTCGGGAAAGACGAAAAAAAAGAGGGCATAATGGAGACCTCAAAAGACGCCGAAAAGGCGGACATGGAAAAAGTGGAAAAAATCGTAGAAAAAATGAGGAAAAAATATTCTGCGCAGGGCGTGACCTACGGCGAAGACACAGGCAAAATGAGCGAATTGCGGGGCATAATCTCAGGCGGCTCCGAAAAAGGCCTTGATGTGCAAAAAATCGAGGATTTGAAGGATTCTGACAATAAGGTGGTCAGCGGCCTGGGCAGCCTGTTCCTGAAGCTCGGCTTCATCACCGGCGCATTCTACAAGCTGTTTGAAAAACTGCCCTGGTCGAAACAGCTCGAGTACTATCTTTACTCGGCGAACATGCGCTATTCCGGAAAGCAATGGCTTGCGCTCACGACAATCGTTTCATTCATAGTTTTCATAATCACGCTTATCGCTTTCCTGATTCTGCAATCCATCAACATAGGCTCATGGCAGCTCGGCTTGTTCCTGTCGTTTTTGGCTTTCTGCTTTGCCGCGCTTATAATGGGACTTATCCCGAAACAAAGGGCGCAGACCCGAGGCAAAATGATAAGCAGGGAACTGCCTTTCGCGCTCAGGCACATTGCAACACAGCTCAGTGCAGGCATAGGATTGTACAGGACATTGCAAACCGTGGCAAGCGCGGACTATGGCGCGCTTAGCGAGGAATTCAGCCGCACAATCACTGAAATCGAGGAAGGCACTGACACGCAGGTCGCATTAAGGCACCTTGCGCTGCGCACTGAATCAAGCGCGCTCAGGAACGCATTGATGCACACAATCCGCGCCCTGAAAACAGGCGGCAACCTTTCGAATATAATGAATGAAATCGCCGAGGACGTTTCCTTCGAATTAAGGATGAAAATGAGGGAGTTCGGGGAAAAAATGAACTTTTTGGGCGTGATATTGATTTTCATGGCGATAGTTTTGCCTGTGTTTGTGGCAATACTCGGCGGGGTAAGGAACTCGCCGATCATGTCCCCTGAAGAGGGGGGGCCGATGGCGACAAGCAGCTTCAAGAACATCCCGCTGTCATTAAATATCATCATGTTGTTTTACTTGCTGGTCATGCCGTTGCTGCTTGTGTGGCTTTTCATGTTCATCACAATGATTCAACCGCACGTCTAGGGTGGAAAAAATGAAACCGAAAGAAATATGGGCGACATACACGGAATACCTCAGGCAGATAAGGTGGCCATTCAAGCCCGCGGCATGGATTGGAATATCATTTGTGGTTGCGACCGGAGTATCATTGGTGCTGATGCTTCTCTTCGGGTTAATCCCGTTAATCGGGCTCAAGCTTATTTCAGTTCACTGGGTCCACAGCCTTCTAATGTCAATAATCACCTTCATAGTCATTTTTGACCTCATGGTGGGCTATCCCTATCTCAAGGCGGTCAGGAGAAACGACAGCATTGAAAACAACCTGCCTGACGCATTGAAGCAAATGGCCGACACGCTTAAGGCCGGAGGCACTTTCGAATATGCGTTGAGGGGAATAAGCTCAAGCGAATACGGCCCGCTCACTGAAGAAATGAACACTGTCCTGAGAAGGCTTGAAGAGGGCGAAAATTTGGAGAATTCCCTGAAAGGGTTTTCGCGGAACATCACAAGCAGGATCGTGACAAGGGCAGTCAACATTATCCTCGACTCGATTTCCGCAGGCGCAAGCCTTGCCGACATTTTGGATGAGATTTCGGACGATGTCAAGGCAAACCAGAGGATAATCAATGAAAGGAAAAGCAGCACGCTAATGCAGGTCCTTTTCATGATTGCCGCAGGAGCGGTTGTCGCACCGTTCATTTTCGGCCTGGTCATGTCGATAGTCGGCTTCCTGATGATGCAGACCCCGCAAATGATGGGCTCGATGACAGGCGGCAAATGCTTCGCATGCTGCCAGGGCGACCTTGCCTCCTGCCTGGACTGCAAAAGCCAGGAGGCCAGTTTCTTGTGCCCGAAAGAAAAGTGCCCTGCGGATTACTGGACTTGTGTGACAGATTCGATAATGCTGTTTGTCGCATTATACATAGTGATAGAGGCTGCGGCAATCGGCCTCATGATTGCATTGGTCAGGGAAGGCAAAATAACCAAAAGCTTTATATACATCCCAATCTTATTGTTAATAGCGTATATGATATACTTTGTGTCGAACATCGTGACACAGGGATTTTTCGGAGGATAAAAAAATGCTGAAGGAAGAAAAAGCCCAGACATCGGTTGAATACCTTTTGATTTTGGGCGGCGCAGTGGCGGCAGCCACAGCAATAGGAGTATACTTGAAGAGCGTTCCAAAGGCAGTGGGCTCAGAAATAGGAAAAGAATACAACAGGTAAAGGAACACAAAGCCCGCTCAAAGAATGCTCAAAAAAAAGCGGAGGAATGGAAAATGATAAACTTTAAAGGGCAAGGAGCATTGGAGTATCTTTTGATGATAGGCGCAGGAATAGCGGTTGCAGCAATAGTGCTTGTATTCGTGCTTGGCTCGGTGGGGCCGACACAATGTGAAGGCTACAAGTCGCAGATAAACAGCCTGTGCAGTGCTAAGGGGTCATCGGAATTTTGCGCGGCGACAGCCAACATGGTTGATGATGCCGAGGTGCCTGGCGATGAATGCGAGTGGCTTGGGTCGCAATGCGTTCTGAAGATAGGCCTGGATTGGTCCAATGCCCCGGCCTGCAAGACTTAGGTACTCCGAGAGGCAATCAAAATGGAAGAAAGGGCGCAGGTTTCGTTCGATTACCTGATACTGTTGACATTCGTGTTGGGCCTGGTGATTGTGGTTTCGGTGCTTGTGACTGCAATCCAGGGCATAGCGGACAAATCGATTGCAAAGGTCAGGAACTACGGCGATTCAACCCTTTCTTCCATCCTAAAATAACTTCTTCTTCCGATTGCAGAAGGAATAAAAACATTCAATAACCCCTATTAACTATGCTTTTTTCCCTCCTGCTCTTCCTGATTTCATTCGCAGGGCTCGCGATAGCGGCATACACGGATCTGAAGGAACGAATTGTGCCGAACAGGCTATCCTATTCGCTTATCGCGCTCGGTTTGGCACTCCACATTGCTTACGCTTTCATTGCAGCGGATTATTGGATTGCCGCCTACTGCATTATGTCCACAACCTATGCTTTCCTGTTCTCGCTTTTGCTCTATAAGGCAGGCGTCTGGGCAGGCGGCGATGTAAAGCTTTTCACAGGAATTGCAGCGCTCAACCCCCTGAACCTGTTTATTGCCGGAAAACTCGGATTTTATTCCTTGAAGATTTTTGAGCCTCTTGCAATCCCGCTTTTTCCAATAACTTTGTTTGTTTTCACGCTTTTCTCGATGCTGCCTGTGACAGTGTTCATTGTATTGAAGCGCTCGCGCGGGGAAAAAGCGTTCAGGGAACTTGCAACCGAACTCGCAATAACCGTTGCGCTGGCAATCGCATGGCTTGCCTTTTACCAGGCTTCGTTCGGCATGTTCCTGTTTTTTGTTTTTTCCGCATTTTTGCTTTACTTTGCTTTCAAGCTTATGCTTGCAAGCAGGGTTTTTTTGCGGAAAACCGTGAAGATAACCTCGCTTGAGGAAGGGATGATTCCTGCTGAAACCATTGTGGCAAAAGGCGGCGGCATTGAAAGGGAGCGCGGGGAAGGCCTGCTTGACATGAAAAGCTTTATTAACTACATCAAACAATATAAAGTAACGGTTCCTGAAGGAGCCGCAAAAGAAAGGGAAGTGCTTGCGGACAGCCGCATGGCAAGAGGCCTTGAACCGCAAGAAATCGGCAAGCTGAAAAAACTGGTGAAAGAGGGAAAGCTTGAAGATTTCATCCAGGTCAAGGAATCGGCGCCGATGGTGCCTGCAATACTGGTCGCATATGTTGCCCTGAATTTGGTTGGTGATTTGCTTTGGAACGCGGTTTTGGCATGAACAGGAAAGGCCAGACATCCATAGAATTCCTTTTCCTGTTCCTGATAATGCTTTACTACCTTACAACAGTCATACAGCCGGCCGTCGACGCAGCCAGCTTCAAGATAGTCGCGGTCAACCGCACAGGGCAGGCAAAACTCGCGGCAATGAAACTCGCCAACGCCATAAACGAGATTGGGTCGTTAAGCGGGGACAGCAGGAAAACAATCTGGCTTTTTGCCGAGGACTGCACTGAAATAAAGTGCAACAGCGCGACAAACACCATAGACTATAATGCGAGGTTCGGCATGCAGTCGAATTCAATGGACTGCACCGCGGGAATATCGAACATGCAAGACATAGGCTATCCCGGCTCGATAAGGGTCCTGCAGGGAATTACCCTTAACTGCTCGAACTTCCACGGCTGCTCTGGTGTCTGCCCCAAACCGAACACGCTTATAGGCTACCAGACCCCAAAGGACAAGGTTATTATTGAAAAAAACGGGAACACTGTCCTTGTAAGGAGCACCTAATCGGCCCACGCGATTAAAAGGAGAAAAAAAATGAAGGGAAAAAAAGCCCAAGCCTCTTTCGAAATGATCCTTATAACTACGCTCGCCCTCCTGCTTGTCCTTGGAATGCTCAGGCTTGTGCCTTCCACAATGACGGCAATGGGAAAAACAGCGGTCGTGAAAAGCGAGGCCCTCAAAATCCTGAACGCACAGGAAAAATTCTATTACCTTGCCGAAGTGAAGGACGCCGTGACTTCCACTTCACCTAATACAATAACCGTATTGGTCGGCGGCAATAATGTGACGCTGGCTGAAATTAACTCGCTAAAGACAGAGTTCGATGCCATAATACGCCAAAAACTTGTGGACGCCAAATTATATACTGCTATTACCGACGTGGATATTATTGTAGAGACAGCGCCCTGAAACTGCCAGAAAAAAACAGTCACTTGCTTTTAGTGGGCTTCACAAACGCTGGCCGGATTTATTCGAGGCCGCTGGGTCACTTGCTTTCTGTGGGCTTCACAAAGCCGTGCTTTGGCCTGTAGATTTCGCCTTTCCGCTCAAGTTTTCTTATGATGTCGTCGGCTTTCTCGCTGTCGATGTTCATGGCTGCAGCCGCGTCCATCACTTCTTTCAATGGCACGGAATCCATTTGCTCGTTCTTTTCCTTTATTATGCCGAGCACTTTTCTCATCAGGTCTACCTGCGAATGCGTCTGGCCTGTGGCGATGATGTCAATGTCGATTTTGCCTGTTTCCGGGTCGGTGACAACATCGCGCAATGAGCTTTTCAAAAGCCTTATTGCCCTTTCGGCATCCTGCTTTTCGACAGTGTCGCTTAACCTCACCCTTGCGGATGCCTCCGACAACCTGACCAAACCTTCGAGCTGCCTGTGGGTTGCCGAAAAGCTGCCTTCCTGCTTTCCGCGCTCCCTCAAATCCACATAGAAATCGCTTATTGTCTGGATTGCCTCCTTTGAAAGCGTGGGAAAAACGTTCTGCCTTGCAAAGGAAATGTATTTTTTGAGCAGGTCTTTGTGGATTGTGGGCATCACAATGTCTTCGATTTCCTTCATTTCCTCTTTTTTCAGTGTCTTGCCTTTCCTTCTCGCCTGGAACAGTTTTGCGCCTGCCTGGTGTGTTTTCAGGATGTGCGCTGCGATTTTTGTGTCGCTTGTCCTGTCCAGGATGTCGCGGATCATGAAAAACAAATCAAAGCGCGAAATGAGCGTTGGCGGCAAATTCAATTGCTCTATGAACGGCTGGTACGGGTCGAAGCGCGAGAATTTCGGGTTTGCGGCGGCAAGGATGCTTGTGTCTGTCTTGAACCTTGTGACAATGCCTGCCTTTGCGACGCTGATTGTGCCCTGCTCCATTGCCTCGTGCAATGCCACCCTTTCATCGGCATCCATTTTGTCGAGCTCGTCGCACATTGCAATCCCGCCGTTCGCCAAAACCAGGGCGCCTGCCTTCAGTGTCCAGCCGCCTTCGCCGAACTCGTCCTTTACTGCGGTTGCGGTAAGGCCTACAGCGCTTGTGGTTTTTCCTCCCACGTAAATGCTTTTCGGGGCGATGTTGTGGGTTGCCATCAGCATCTGCGATTTTGCAACACCCGGGTCGCCGACAAGGAGCAGGTGTATGTTGCCCCTTATCTGCTGGTCGTTGGGCAGGATTTTTTTTGCGCCGCCGAACAGCTGGAGGGCAATCGCTTCCTTGACTGTTTCGTGCCCGTAAATGCTCGGTGCAATGCTTGCCACGAGCTTTTCATAAATGTCAAATTTTTTGGACAATTCCTTTATTTCCTGCTCTTCTTCCTTGCTGATTTCTATGTCCTCGAATTCCTGCATTGTCTGCGTCAAATGCAATGTTTCAATGAACCTGCCGAACACGACCTTGTTTTCCTTTGCAGGATACAGTCTGAGAATGCCCACGATTTTTATTTTGTCGCCAGGGACAACCCTGTTCACCAGGTCATCGGCGACATAAACGTCAACGCTTGTCGGCTGCGCGTTCCCTTTAAGGAACTCCAAGGACTCCTGTATCTGGATTTTCTGGTAATCCACAAAATCAGAATCTTCTGCTACAAGCGAAAAATCGCGGTGCCTGCACTCGCAAAACGCTGGCTGCACCACTCCTGAATCCTTTTGCAGGACCCTGTACACATTGCCGCAGCGGTTGCATTTCCAGGACGCCATTTTCAGCTTCGGCAAAACATCCGTGACCTGTTTTATGACGCCCTCGACACAAAGCATTTTCCCTATGTGCCTTGAGCCGATGTCCCTTAACATCACGCTTTTGTCGACAGGAAGGCTGTGGAAGCGCACGTGCGGGGCAAAATCCTCGATATCAAGGGATGGCACGTCAAGCTTCCTCGCGGCAAGGGATGCCGCCTCAATCAAAAAATCAGGCTGTGCTATGAGGTCCTCGGCAAGCTTGAAATCGAATTCTTCCAAATCGTTGAAATCAATGTTTAAGGAGCGCTCGTCAGGGTATTTTGCGACAAGTCTTTGGATTTCCTTCCGGTAAACGGATTCGAAAAACTGCTGGAATTTTTCCACAAAAGGGCTTTCCTTTTCGGAAGATTCGACCCTTACCCTTTCAACCATGCCAAACCCGCCTGCAACACGCTCTCGCCATATATTGGGGATTTCCTGCCTTAAAAGAAGGCCTGGAGCTCGCTTCCCCTGAATCCTGACAAATCAGTGTTGAGAGATCGGGCACAGCCCTGACTGAAAAAAAATTACAGTAGAGAATAGCGGTAAATTGGTTTTATTACTATGGAGTTCGGAAAGCTAACCGGGTGCTACATAAGAGTTTTCGCTTCAAATCCGCAAAGGGAATGCGGGAAACCATTTTAAAATACTTTAAGTGGAAAAGGATAATATCGCTTTCTTTGGAGCGTGCACTATTTGAAGAAAACCTTCCAAGCAGCATAAACTGAAGCGGGGGTGAATGGGCTTGAAAAAAACTTTCTATATCACTACGGCAATAGATTATCCGTCTAGTGAGCCCCATCTTCGGCCACGCCTATGAAAAGCTCTGCGCTGACGTGCTTGCGCGATGGCACAGGCTTTTGGGCGACGAAGTGTTTTTTCTCACAGGCACTGACGAGCACGGCCAGAAAATAATGAAGGCCGCAAAAGTCGCCGGAAAAACCCCCCAGGAATTTGTGGACGAAAAGGCCGAAAAGTTCAGGGAATTGTGCGCGGCTTGGAACATTTCCAATGACCGGTTCATCCGCACCACCGAACCGGAGCATATAAAGGTGGCACAGGACATTTTCCAGGAAATATTCGAAAAAGGCGAAATATATTTGGGAAAATACTCCGGCTATTATTGCACCGAATGCGAGACTTTTTTCCTAGAGAAGGACCTGGTCAATGACAAGTGCCCGGTGCACGAAAAAGAGTGCGAAATCGTAAGCGAGGAATCTTATTTTTTCCAGATGGGCAAATACCGGGAAAAAATCCTGGAATACCTGGATGAAAACCCGGATGCAATCTGGTCGAAAGGCAAAAAAGAGGAAATACGGAACAGGCTGAAGGAAGAACTAAAGGATTTGAGCGTTTCAAGGTCGAGCTTCGACTGGGGCGTGCCTGTGCCGATAAACAAAAAGCACGTCCAGTATGTCTGGATGGACGCGCTCATCAATTACATAAGCGGCATCGATTACCCGAACGCGCAGTTCGAGAAATTCTGGCCTGCCGACATTCACATTATAGGAAAGGACATTTTATGGCACCACACGGTGATATGGTGGAGCATTCTCGCAAGCGCAGGCATCCCGCTGCCGAAAACAGTCCTGGTGCACGGGTTCATCAACACAGAACATGGCGAAAAAATGAGCAAAAGCAAGGGCACTGTAATAAACCCTGTCGAGCTCGCAAAAAAATTCAATGTCGACGCCGCCAGGTATTATCTGATAAGGGAAATTCCATTCGGCGAAGACGGCTTTTTCTCCGAAGAAGGCCTCAAGAAAAGGAACAACGATGAATTGGCAAACGAATTGGGCAATTTGGTCAATAGAACGCTGTCGCTGCTGGAAAAATCCTGCAACGGCTGCATTCCCGAAGGGCAGACAGCCAAAGAACTGAAGGAAAAGCTGGATTTGAACAAAATAAGGGCATACATGAAGGCGTTCGAACTGCACATGGCGCTTTCGGAAATAATGGGCTTTGTGAAATCATGCAATGTTTTTGTGAGCGAAAAGGAGCCCTGGAAAAAACAGGGAAAGGAACTGGACGATATCCTTTATTCGATGGCTGATTCGCTCAGGGTGGTTGCGCTGCTTTTGTGGCCTTTCATTCCGGCTTCAAGCGAAAAAATCCTCGCACAATTGAATGCGGAAAGGAAAGGCATCGAAGAATGCGCTTTCGACCTTACAATGGCCGGCGCCAAAATCTCAAAACAGGGCATTCTATTCCAGAAACTGGAGTGAAGAACACCGCAAAACCTTAAAAAGTTGTATACCCCTATTTTATATCTTATTCAATGGTGAGGTGGTTTGGAATGTGGGAATGGATTATAGCCGGTGTAATACTTATAGTAATAGTCATTTTTGTAGCCTCGGTTTTCAACACTTTAGTGGTGCAAAAGAACAGGGTGCACAATGCATGGCACCAGATAGACGTGCAGTTGAAGAAAAGGTCAGACCTCGTGCCGAATCTTGTGGAAACTGTCAAGGGATACGCAAAGCACGAAAAAACGACTTTCGAGATGGTCACAAAGGCAAGGACAGCATACCTTGACGCCGGCACTGTCGCGGAAAAAGCCAAGGCAACCAACATGCTCACAGGCGCGCTGAAATCATTGTTTGCGGTGGCGGAAGCATACCCCGAACTAAAGGCGAACAAGAACTTTGAAATGCTGCAGGAAGAGCTTTCAGGAATCGAAGCAAAAATAGCATACGCAAGGCAGTTCTACAACGATTCAGTGATGAACTATTCGGTTGCACTGGAAAGCTTCCCCTCGAACATTATAGCAGGCATCTTCCGCTTCAAGGCAGAACAGGAATACTTTGAAGTAGAAGAGGCGGAAAAGGCAGCCCCAAAAGTGAAATTCGAATGAAATTTCAGGGGGCCCTGAAGTGATTTGGGAGCACGTTGCATCAAACAAGAGGTCGTCATACCTCTTGTTTTTCTTTTTCTTTTTGTTCTGCATAGGCATGGGCCTGCTTTTCGGGTTCATTACCGGCTGGGGCTATTTCGGCGCTATATTTGCCCTGATAATAGCAATCCTCATGGCTTTCTTCACCTACTATTATTCCGACACGATAGTCCTGAAAATCAGCAGGGCAAGGCCAGCAACCCACCAAGAGGATACATTCCTTGACAACATAGTCGAAGGGCTTTCCATTGCGGCAGGAATCCCAAAACCCAAAATTTACGTGATAGAAGACACTGCACCGAACGCTTTCGCGACAGGGAGGGACCCGCAGCACGGAGTAATCTGTGTCACCACCGGCCTCATGCAGAAAATGAACCGCGCCGAATTGGAGGGAGTGATAGCGCACGAAATGTCCCACATCGGCAACTATGACATCAGGTTCATGATGCTTGTAACAGTAATGGTCGGATTGATTGCATTGTTGAGCGACTGGATGCTGCGCTCCTTCTGGTGGGGCGGCGGCAAAAGGGACAACAACGGCAAGTTCGGCCTGGTTTTGCTTGTCATAGCAATTGCGATGGCAATCCTCGCCCCGATAATCGCAATGCTCATGCAACTGGCACTTTCAAGGAAACGCGAATACCTTGCGGACGCGAGCGCAGCAATTCTCACAAGATACCCGGAAGGCCTTGCTTCGGCGCTCGAAAAACTTTCAAAAGACAAGGAACCGCTTGAAGCCGCAAACAAGGCCACAGCGCACTTATACATTGTGAATCCCCTCAAGAACCACAAGAGCTTTTTGAACAACCTCTTCTCCACACACCCGCCGCTCGAAGAAAGGGTGAAGAGATTAAGGGCAATGTGATTGATTATGAGAAGAAAAATCGCATTGTTGTCTCTCGGCATCATTGCCATCATCTTGCTAATTGCAGGACTATTGGCCTTGAACGCTTTAGGGGAGAATTCAGCCAATAGCCCAATCTTATTAAACAAAAATGAAGAATTGATAGACAAAGAAACCCTAAATTCGGATTTTAATAAAGCGTTCGATAAAATTGCCATTGCTTCCGCAAGTAAACTGACACTTAATTTTGATTATTTAGAGGACTGCTGCAAATGCGAGGGCGACAGATGCTGTGACTGTTATAGCCCCCAAATAGCCTATTACGAAATAGAGATTCAAAATTTGGATATGATTTTTTTGAATGAAGCGATTGAACAATCAATGGCCAGCAAATTTGCGATGGGCTACACCAAAAAAAGCGATAGAGGAGCCCTAATTCTTACTGATAATTGGGATGGCACAATTAAACGCGTTCCCCTGAAGATTTTTATTTGGCAGGACAACGGCAAAGTCAAAATCATTAAATCCAATTTTGCCGATTATGCCGCGGCAGTTTTTCTAGTTGAATCATACAAGCAATAATAACTGGCTGCCCCCAGAACTCGAAATTTTCCCTTCGGAATGCTGCACTAAATCTTCAATGTCTTTTTTGGTTAAATCCTTATCCGAAATAGAAGATTGACGCCGAGAGGGGGATTTGAACCCCCGCGTGCCAAAGGCACACCAGCTTGCCCGATAAAAAAGGCTTCTCGAGGCTGGCGGATTTAACCGGACTCTCCCATCTCGGCAATTAGTCCACTAAGACTGTTGCGCTTACTAGAATGGTTGAAGCCAACTTTATAATAATATTTTGCTATTTCTGACGGCGGTATTTCCAAATGGTAATTTGTGCCCCAATTAGGTTCTTTTCTCTTGTAAGAATAAATCTTTGAGGCTTTCACTCCCAAATCACGCAATAACTCTTTAACGCCGGCCAACCCCGGCTGGTTGACTGATTGCACCTGGATTTTTCTTTTGCCAACATGTGCTTCACAATCAAAAAAGCCCCTAACCCACTCCGCCTTCATTTCATCCGTGGTCAAGAAGCCAAAAGGAACATCCCACTTATAAACCCCGAAAGAAGTTATTGAAACCAAGTCTTCATAAGCGACTTTGTGCTTGGTTCTGATAGTATAAAACTTTTCTTTTTCTGGTTTTTCAAGTCGAAGCCTTTTAGCATAAACCGCCTCAAAAGCGGCAAGGTAAGCTTTAGCCATCTCAAGATTGTCTGGATAAAAATTGATATTAAAACAAGGCATAGGATATTTTTTCGACTTGTCAACGTGGATAAAAACGCTCCCGTCTCCGGCTAAAAAACCCAATAGCCTGGCCTTGAATGCAAGTGTTTTGGCATCCGTCTTCGTTAACTTAAGTCTTTGTTCCGCTTGAACTTTTAACCATCTTTTTCTCGCGTTGGCCCTGCTTGTTTCAACATCCGCCATGTTAAAAGGAATAAAAAAACAGCTTTTATTGAAAAGCAGAGAGTGGATTTCCCCTGAAAATAGTTTTTGAGGTATGCTGCCTGACAGCAGGATGATTATTTGCGGTTTTGTTTTTTTAAAGGCTTGTCCTTGCTTTTTGCCCTTGGTTTGCGCGCTTTTTTCTTTCCGGCAGCCGGCTTTTTTGGGGTTGGGGCCAGAGGCGCCGGTTCAGGCCGGGGCTGCAAGGCGGTTTCAGTTAGGGCTGCCTTTGGTTCAGGCGGCTTTGCGCCGAGCATTGCGCCTGCCCTTGAGAACAGAACGGATTTTTCGATTTTTTCAAGGTCGATTATTCCCGCAAGGGCCGAGCCGTCAAGGACCGGAAGCACGCGTTTTCCAGCTGAAGCCATTCTTTCAAAGACCTTGGATGGGCTTTCGCTGATTTGAAGCGCCGGCGTTTCCTTCAGCGCCTTGTAAAGCGGCATTGTTTTTTTGCCCATAAGCGAGGGCATTTCCTCAAGCAAAAGGACCGCATACCTGCCTGCTTCGATTTCCGTTACCGCTTCGGTTTTCTTTTCCGCAAGCATTTTTTCAAAGGCTTCACTGACACCCATCAGGCTGTCAAGCAGGAGCGGTTTTTCTGAAACCAATTGCGGAATGCTCAACCCTTTCAATTGTTCTTTCATCAGCACTATTTTTTCCTCTTCCTTGGAGCCGAAGAAAACAAATGCCGCAATGACCAAAAGCAAAAGGTTTCCCGAAAGGAAGCCGGAAATGAAAAGCAGAATTGCGATCAAAGAGCTTATCCTTGTCGCAATGGCCGTGGCTTTCCTGTAACCGAAAGCAAAGGAAAGAAGTGAGCGGAAAACCCTGCCGCCGTCAAGCGGCAGCGCCGGAAGGAAAAGATTGAACGTGCCGAGTATAAGATTCACCCAGAAAACAGTGAACAAAGGCATTGAAAGGAATGCGGCTGCCGCCGCCTCTGAAGAATCGAGCGCGCTTGGGTTCGATAATAATTCCCTCGGGAAAGGCAGCGGAAGAACCGACACCAGGAAAAGGACTGCAAAAACAACAAGGAAATTGAATGCCGGGCCGCTGACCGCTATCAGGAATTCGTCTTTGGGCTTTTCAGGCAGCGATTCGGTAAGTGAAACGCCGCCTATCGGCAGCAATATTATTTTTTTGACGCCGATGCCGCGCTGGAGGGACACAACGCAGTGCACCAGCTCGTGCAGGAAAACGCTCAAAAAAAGGAAAAAGAAAACCATGAGCATCGGGGCAAGCATCGAAGGCTCGGCCAGGGCAAGCGCCACCACGACGAAAAGGCCTATGAGCAAAAAGGACCAGTGGAGTTCAAGGCCGATGCCGAAAATTTTTCCAAGCGAAAGGGATTTCATAAAAGGACCTTCAGACCATTTCCATTATTTTTTCCGCGACCTGTTTTGCCTTTTCCTCGGTTCTCTCCTTGACCAAAATTTTGCCGCTTTTGAAAAGGCTCACAGTGCAATCGTCGCACCTGAATATCACCACGAGCGGCGTGCAGGCTTCGGGCGCAATGCCTTTTCTGCCGAGGCATTCCTTGAATCTTCCAAGGTCTATGTTTTTCTTTGCCTTCGGCTGGAATTCAAAGGCAGCGTGGCCCTTGCAGGTTTTGCCTGTAAAATCCTTTAATTTTCCGCTCATTTCATGCCCTTTGGCCTTTAGTGATAAATCTAATGCCTTGATAAAACTTATAAATATCGTTGCCGTAATCTCTATTGCATTAAAGGTGAAAAAAATGGATTTGCCGTTGGGAACAAGCCTCAGGGCCGGCCTGAAGACCGTGGAATCGAACATGTTCCAGATACTGGTGCAGATGCTCAGCAAAGGCTTTACCGGGTATGTGGTGTGCACCGCGGAAGGCCCGAAAGGCATAGAGCAGGGCGTGCTATTGTTCAAAAAAGGCGCGGTCTTAGGTTCATACTTTGAATTCGTTTCCCATGCAATCGAGGTGAACGGCGACCCGTCGCTCAGGCTTGTATTGAATTCGTTCCTTGCAAAAAACGGGATAATCGACATCAACGCGCTCACAATACAGCAAATCGACCTTATCACGGCATTCCAGGAAAAAATTTTAATTACAGAGGAAATCGACACAAAAAAGCTCAACAGGCTTTACCCGAAAAAATACAGCGAGGAATTCACCCTCGAATACATAAAAGGGGAATCTGAGGAAACTTCAAGGTTCGAGGTGTTCAAGGAAGCGGGATTGCTCGGAGTGGAGGAAAAATAGGCTTCAGGCCGAAACGCCTAACAACAATTTAAAATAGATTACGAAACATTAACTTTAGCTAAAGTGAAGGGTTATGGGAAGGTCTATTACTATTGCGTCTGGGAAAGGCGGAGTCGGAAAGACCACTCTGACGGCAAATATCGGCATTGCGCTGGCGAACAGCGGCCACCGCGTGCTATTGGTGGATGCGGACGTGGCAATGGCAAACCTCTCGCTTTTGTTTAAAATGCAGAACTCGCCAATCACATTGCACGAGGTCCTAATAGGGGAAGCCGCAATAGATGACGCGATTTATTCCGGCCCGAAAGGCGTCGACCTTGTCCCGAGCGGGTTAAGCCTTGAATCCTACAGGAAAGTCGATTCCGAGCGCCTGAAATCCGTCATCGGGTCGGTTGAAGACCATTATGATTTCATATTGCTGGACGCGCCTGCAGGCATTGAAAGGACCGCGCTTTCCTCTCTTGGGGCGGTGAAGCAGGTTTTGATTGTCACTGTTCCCGACCAGCCAAGCCTTGCCGATGCACTGAAAACAAAAATGGTCGCGCAAAGGCTGAACGCAAAGCCGTTCGGATTCATATTGAACATGGTGAGGAATGAGGCTGGCGAACTCAGGAAAGACGAGGTAATGAAAATGCTTGAACTGCCGTGCTATGGCATCGTGCCCTACGACAACGAGGTACGGAAAAGCATCCTCTCAAAGGACGCAAAGCCTTTCGTAATGCGCAAGCCAGATTCGCCGGCAGCGAAAGCGGTGATAGACATTGCCGCCAAAATCGGCGGGGCAAAGATCGAAATAAAACAGGAAAAGGCATCGTTCCTTTCAAGGATTCTTGGAAACTTATTCGGAAAAAAATAGGAGGCAATCAGATGAGCGCTAGACCATTCGACGACTTGACAAAGGCAACAAACCAGCAGGTGCTGGTGAAATTAAAAGGAAACCGCACGATAAGCGGCATCCTCAAGGCATTCGACGTCCACTTAAACCTTGTATTGGAGAACGCGGAAGAAACAAGCCACAAAGAAGACGGCGCCGAAGAAAAGGAAAAATACCCGAAAATCATGGTCAGGGGCGACAGCATCATACTGATAGCGATGTGAACCGAAAAGCCGCCATCCCCGGGCATCTGATTGTTTAAAATAATTTGCTGGCACAATTCATAGTAGTGGGCTGGTAGATCAATGGTAGATCGCCACATTGGCAACTTCGAAGAGGCCAAAGTTGTGGAGGCTCTGGGTTCGAGCCCCAGCCAGTCCACTCCCACTGTTTTTTGCAGGGAAACTATTTTTTGGCTGCGAGAAGGCGGCGCATTTCATTAATTGCCACTATAAGCCTGTTCTTTTCATAGCCCTGCAATTTGGGAAGAACGCTTTCGGCGTGGGCGAGCGCTTCACTGATTTTTTCCCGTGGAGCGTTCTGGAAAACGGCTTTCACTACTTCCTGCTCGCGGTCAAGCCTGAACCTTAAGTCTTTCATGTCTGGCGGGTCAACCCTTTTGGCTTTCAGCATTTTCAAAGTCGAAGGCTTCACTCCTTTGGCTTCTTTCAAAAGCCTGACATAGGGGGCTGAATTGGCCCAATCCAAGCCCATAAGACCTTCTATTTCAACCCATGCCAGCCCGGCTTTCCGCAAATCATAAACCAAGTTTGCCTTATAGGCTTCGACCTTCCTGCCTTCGCTCAAAAGCCGTTCATAGCGCCATTTTTCATTTTCAGGGGCTTTGGCGCGCAGGTTTTTCACATGCCGCAATAATTGGTTGTCATATAAGGGGAGCCGGTTTAATATTTCTCCGGCAGAATAACTGCTTCCGATCATTCGGTCGACTTCGCGTTCTTCGACTGCAAGCTGTGCGCCTGTTTTTTTCCTGTGTTTTGGAGAAGGCTTTTGCCTGCCGATCAAGACTGCCGGCCTCAAAGGCTCTTTCAGCCACAAAAAGGAGGGTGGCCTTGCAATCTTCCTGTTCCCTGTCGGCTTCCTGCCCGGTCTTGCCATATGGAAATATATGCCTTTTAACATTTAACAATTTTTCCGTGCTATTATTAGCATTGAAAAGCGGGAAACAGGCTGGAATAAGGTTTTTATACCACATAGGCTGTTATAGATTTGGACGTAGGTTGGCATGCCGGACAAAAAAAGCATTATCCTCGAATCGGTCAGGAAACTGATTGCATTGGATCTGGGTGAAGACGAAATAATAAGAAACCTGAGGGATGTCGGCATAGGCGAAAAAGACGCAAAACAGATTCTCGCCGAAGTGAGAGGCCTGAAAAAAGAGGCTCCGAAACCCCAACCTTCGAAGCCGATGCCTGCCCCCGAACCCGAACAGGATGAAGACCTGCCTGAAACACTGCCTGACGCGGATGAAGACCTGATGAGACGGCTTTCCGAAGGCCTTGAAGAGGATTCGGACAAAAAAAAAGACAGGGATTCCTGGGAAAAGGCGGTAATGGCGACAGTCAACAAAAAGGCCGACGAGATAAAGAAAACAAAAGAAGACCTGGATTTGACAATTGACAGGAAGATAAAGGACGGCCTTGACAAGGAGTACAAGAAAATCTCAACGCTTATAAATTCAAAAAGCGCGCTCCTGAGCGAAAAAATAAGCTCGGAAATGGAGGAAAAGAAAGGCGAAGTCGACCAGATTCTTGAGCAACGGGTAAAAGAGATAAGGAAAATAAACGAGGAGATGAAGCGCGGCCTCGAAGAGCTCGGCGAATGGGAGAAAAAGCACGAAAAACTCAAGGAAGAAATAGGCGAAATAGGCAAAAAAATCGAGAACACAAAGGCCGAGGGCCTGACACAGCTGCTTGCCAAAGCAAAAGAAAACAGCGACGAATTAAGGGCGTTTGTCGAAAAGGCAAGGAAAGAAATCGACGGGGAAATCGAAGCGTTCAGCAAGGACTTTGAAACAGACAAGGACGCCGCCGCCAAGGAATTCGAAGCCTCAAAGGACACGGCGCTAAACGAAATGCTGAAAGAAAAGGAAGCCGCCAAAAAAGACATAAGGGACGAACAGAAAGGCAGGATAAGGGCGCTGCAGGCCGAACTGGAAGAAAAAAGGGCCGCTTACATAAAAGACCTCGATTCGACGCTTGCTGCAAGGTTCGACAAGGCCCAGAAAGACTTCTCCGGCCTGAAGAGCACGCTCTTTTCGGAAGTAGAGGAAAGCCTCAAGGATTCAAAGAATGAAACCGAGGACTTCGTTTCAAAAGCCCAGGCCGAAATAAAAAGGCTGGATTCACGCGTGACAAAAACCCTCGAACTCGAATCGGAAGTCATAGAGGACGTGATGAACGAGGCAAGGGAAAAAATAGAAAGGGTGAAATTCGAAAACCAGAAAGACTTAGAGGCAAAAATAAACGAGGAAATCAGGAAATTTGGCGAACTGATTGCAAAAATCGACCCGGAAAAAGTGAAAGCGAAAATCGCGGACCTCGAAAAAACAAAGGACAGGATAAGGGCCGAAATCAGCAGGACCATAAACGAGCAGGTTTCAGGCATCGAAAAGGAATACAGCGAAAAAATAAAGAAAAGGCTTGCCGAAATAGAGGAAAAAAGCGCGCAGACAACCAAAAAATTGGAGGAAACGATTGCCGACGCCCAGAAAAAAGCAAAAGAAATCGAGGGCATCGACGAGGACATTGACGAAAAAATCACAAAGAGAATGAACGAAATAGAAAAGGAATACTCGGAAAAGGTCAAGCCGAGGATAAGCGAAATAGAAGGCCTGAAAAAAGGCTACGACGAAAAAATACTCGAAATAAACAAACAAATACAGGAAATGGAAAAAGAAAAAGGCAAATTGGTTGTGCAGCTCAACTCCGAAATAATAAAATCGAAAAGCGAACTCAGGGAATTCCAGAAAACAACGCAGGAAGAAATGAAAGCGCTTTCGGCGCAGGCCTCCGATTTGATAAACAAAAAGGCCGCGCTCCTGAAAGGCTTGGAGCCCTATGCTTCAATGGATCTGCTTACAATCAGGAGAAAGCTTGCACAGGCCGTATTGAAGGAAATGGAAGCCTCGATGGCCGCAAAAATGAGGGAAAACCTTGACGCAATGGAAAAAGCAAAGTTGCAGGCGCGCGCGGAAGCCCTGAAAGCCGTCGGCGCTGAAGAACTCCAGGCAAGGGTGAAAGAACTGAACCTGTTCAAGGAACAGTTCCTGAAAGCAATCGACACGAATATCGAAAAATTCAACCAGCGCATTGCCGCATTCAACAGCGCGTCCAAGCAGATGGAAGCACAGTTCAATTTGCGCATGAAATTGATGGACCAGAAAATGGACGAGCTCGACAACTTCGAGAAAAACTTCTCGAAAGCCATCGGCGCCAGCCTCGAAAAAATGCAGCAGGCTCCGAAAGAAGAAAAAAAATAATCACTTGCGCTTTTTATTGCGGATTTCTTCCTGAATTTTTTTTATTTTTTCAGAAGGGAATTCCGGGAAAGCCAAGCCCTCGAAATCGCAGTCAAGGCACTTTGCGTGCACCGGCATCTCATATTCGATGCCCTGCCAGGCGGTAACATTCCGGCTCCCGCATTTCGGGCACACTTTCTCAAACTTTTCCTTTTCGGGCATAGGAATCAGGAATGGTGGGCCCGGGCGGAATCGGACCGCCGCTGCGACCGTGTCAGGGTCGCGTCCTAACCATTAGACTACAGGCCCATGCCAGAATAGAATAAGAATTCCAGCGGAAAAGTTTTAAAGGATTGGATTCGTTTTTTCAGGCGCGAGGGCGCGCAAAAGCAAGCCTTGGCGGCTGCCTCAAAACTGCGTGCTTGGGCCGGCGGTTGGCCGCGGTGCGATAGGCTTTCACTGGAACAGGGACAGGTTTTGGCAAAGGTCTTGGTGCCAGGCTCTTGAGCCTTGGCAATTCTTTTTGCAGTTTTGCTTTCGCCCACTCGCGCACTTTTTCTGGGGCTTTTGGCGGCACCAAGTAAATCCTCCAGCGCCAGGGGGTTCCAACAAGGCCTGGCACTCTTTGCTGGTATAAATAACGATAGTACTCCAACCGGGTTGGTTTTCTTAAAACCAAGTCGCCGTTTTGTGCCACATAACAGAGCGGGTGGGTTTTCGCCACTTCGGCAGTATCAATCCAGCGCTCCGGATACAACCCCTCAATCTCAGATTTTGGCTGGAGAATGCCGTATTCTTGCATTGAAGAAAGCAAGAGCTCATTGCGGTACCTAACGAGGTTACCAGCCAACTTTGCGCCAAAGGCGGTTGGAATGCCAAAAACTGCCCCAACTGCTGGCGCTCCCGAAGCCCCTATATAACCAACGACCGCTGTCTCAGCCCAAAGCCCAACACGCAAGCGCCTCGATTCCCTCATATCATGTCTTCCCTTTTTTGGAAGTTTCATGCCTGGCTCCCCGATTATGCGCTGAAGTTGCGGGTTCAGGTGCCCCCAGGGGATTCTTACTGTAGTTCGTTCCCTCAAATCAGCTGACCATTTTTTGGAACGCATGAAATACTATTATCCTTGGAAGAATTTAAGGTTTTTGCCTTCGCGCCGGAAAAGCATTAAAAGGAATTGCCCGACCATTAAGGCAAAAACAGAACCTGAAAAAAGCGTTTTTCAAAAAAATATGAAAAGCCGAAGCTTTTGGCTTCGGTGAGCCTTCAACATCCCATAGGTTACGTCTCATGGAGACGATTCCACAAGGAATCCAGCCCTAAAAGTATAATTAGGCAAACAAATATTTAAAGGGAACAGGTGGGCTTGCTTAACTGCTTCAAGCTAGTGCCCTGCCTTTGCCATCTTCTTCAGCGCCTCAATCTTTGCGCACGCCTCGCACTTTTCCCCTGCCGAGGGCTCGCCGCATTTTTTGCACTTGTTTATTTTAACCTTCAACTTAGCCGCACGCTCGGATTCGGCCAGCTTCGGCTTTAAGCGATTGTAGAACTGCCATAAGGAATACTTTGTGCCGGGGTATTTTTCTTCGAGCTGGTTTAAGAGGGCGCGGTAATCGTTGCGCTTTGCTGCCTCGCTGAAAGGGCAGCATTCGCCCGTATAAGACTCAAGGCCAGCGAATTGGATATAGTAGAATACCTCGCGCTCAGGGATTTCACACAAGGGCTTGATTCTTTGCACAAAGCCTTTCCTTTCAATCAGGCCGCTCTTTGCGCCGCTTCTCGGAAACCTGCGCCAATCGTTATCGCACACGTTCATCAAAATGCTTTGCGTTTCATCATCAAGGTTGTGGCCAGTGGCAAGGCAGTCAGCCTTAAGCTGGCGGGCGGCGCGGTTCAGGAGAGAGCGGCGGAGCGTGCCGCAGAAAGTGCACGGAGAACCGAGATTTTCTTTTTTGTTTTTTTCAAGCTTTGCCGCTATCTGCTTCATTGTGAAGCCGAATTCTTTTTTCAGGGAAAATTCCTTGAAGGGGATTTTCCAGGCACAGCAGTTTTTCTTGGCGACTTTCAGGGCCTCATTGCGGTAGCCCGGAATGCCTTCGTCGATAAGGAGTGCGGTGATCGGATTGGTTTTTGAGAAGAATTTTTGGAGCAGGAAAAGAACAAGCGTTGAATCTTTTCCTCCGCTGCACCCCACCGTGATTTTGTCGCCTTTTTTTAGGAGCGAGTAGGCGCGGATGGTTTTCTTGAATCTCCGTTCTATGAGCTCAAGGAAATGAGGTTCGCAGAATTTTTGCGGGCCGTAATGCAGCAGGATTGCTGCCTGGGAACCGCATTTGAGGCATTTGTCGCCCTTTTTCACGCCTTTTTCTAGCCCGAAAAGCTTTGAGTAAGCACAGCCTGCGGTCATTCCAATACCTTTAAATTTCTTGCTTATAGGAATTAGTTAATCGTAAGTGCTTTAATGCTCTTTTTTGTGATTTTTATGGGTGCAGGAAAGTATATTCAGGAAACTTTCGAGAAAGAAATGGCCGGAAAAAAGGACGCCAATTACAATTACAAGGCGGTCCAGCGCGAAAGGCTCTTAGAATACAGGAAAGACAAGAGCGCTGTTGTGAGGATTGAAAGCCCCACAAACCCGCCGAGAGCCCATGCTTTGGGCTATAAGGCAAAAAAAGGCTTTTTGGTGGTAAGGGCGCGCATAAGGAAAGGCGGCGGAAAGCACGACAGGGCAAGGTCTAGAAGAAAACCGAAAAAGCAGGGAACCAAAAAGCTGACCATGAAAAAAAACATCCAGACAATCGCGGAAGGCAGGGCCGGAAACAAGTTCAAGAACTGCGAGGTATTGAATTCTTATTTGATCGGGGAAGACGGCAAAAACAAGTACTTTGAAGTGATTTTGGTCGACCCATCGGCGCCGGAAATCAAGGCAGACAAATCAATTAACTGGATTTGCTCAGGCAAACACCACGGCCGCGCTGAAAGAGGCTTAACAAGCGCAGGCAAAAGAGCCCGCGGACTGAGAGGCAAGGGCCGCGGATACGAAAAAGCAAGGCCTGGCGCTGCAGCCCACAAAAACAGGCTCAAGTAACTCACTTTAAATCTTTTTTTAGCCTAATTTTTGCATGGCAGACAAATTGCCAGGCGTCAGGGAAGCGCGGGACCTCAAGGAATTGAATTCTGCACTGCAGGACCGCAAGGCGAAAGCCGTGCTTTTGAGGCCTGAGCGCTCTAAATGTTTTGACCTGCAGGCATTGAAGAAAGCAGCGGAAAGCGGAAAAGAATTCTATGTTTCTTTCGAAGAATTCCTTGAATCCGACCAGCGCGAAAGAAAAGAACTGTTCAAAAACTTTTTCTCCCTGTTTAAAATTGCAAAAAAGGCAAAATTGCAAATCAAAATCCTTGGTTCCGGAAAAGAATCCGAGGAAGACCTTGAATTTTTTGCTGAATTTCTGGCGGCTGGTGGAAAAAAATGAACGTAAGGCTTGGCGGAAAAAACAGGTGGTTCACCGCAGTCTGGCCTGAAGGCCGCACAGTGAAAATGATAGACCAAACCCTGCTCCCGCACAAATTCAGGATTGCTTCCTTCAAAAACCACCATGAAACAGCAAAAGCAATCAAGGACATGGTTGTCCGCGGGGCAGGCTCTATTGGAGCGGCGGCTGCATTCGGGGCTGCGCAGGCCGTGATGGAAGGGAAAGAAAAGGAAGGATTTGAAGAATTGAGAAAAACAAGGCCAACTGCGCGCGATCTTTTTTGGGCAATCGAAAGAATGGAAAAAGCGGTTAAGGGAAAAATTGGGATGGAAGCGAACAGGGCCGCGGTGAAGGAAGCAGCGGAAATCAGCGCAGACTATGTTGAAAACGGGCGGCTTATCGGGGAAAATGGCTCGATTCTGTTGCACGACGGGGCGAGGGTGCTCACGCACTGCAATGCAGGATGGCTTGCAATGCAGGACTGGGGTTCGGCGCTTGCGCCGATTTATTGGGCTAAAAGGGAAGGCAACAGGATTTTCGTTTTTGCGGATGAGACAAGGCCGAGATTGCAGGGCGCAAGGCTCACAGCATGGGAACTCGCGAATGAAGGAATCGAGCACAAAATAATTGCTGACAACGCCGCAGGATATTATATGCAAAAAGGGGACGTGGATATTTGCATTGTGGGCGCCGACAGGGTTGCAAGGAACGGAGATATTGCAAACAAAATCGGCACTTACGAGAAAGCAGTGCTGGCAAAAGAAAACGGAATTCCATTTTATGTTGCGGCGCCGCTGAGCACAATAGATTTGAAATGCAAAAAGGGCGCCGATATCAAAATAGAGGAAAGGGACGAAAGGGAAGTATTGTTCATTGAAGGCAAAAGGGTTGCGAACGAAAAAAGCCATGCATTGAATCCCGGCTTTGATGTGACAAAAGGCAGATACATTTCCGGTTTTATAACAGAAAAAGGTATCATAAGGCCCCAAGGAATCAAAAAATTGAAGGTCTAACAAAGTTAGGTCCCAGTTTTGTCCAAAAATCTGCGAGGGGCTTCAACGCCAGCCAGCTCAAACATTTGTCGAGGACTGTCAAAATATGTTCTCAAGCTTATATGGAATTGTTGCTCTATACGTTCGAGTGAAGGATATTTGCCATTTTTAACTTCACGCCGGACATGACCAGCAATTTCCTCCGTTGCTTTTTGTTTTGAAAGATAACGGCAGGGCAACTTTACTTCTGAAAATCGATATGCCCCAAGCATATTCTCGGGGAAGTAAGTTCTGACGTTAAGTTTCAGTATGCTCTCTGTTTCCCTCATGGACGGATAATGGTCGAGTGCAACTTGGCTTATTATGTAATTGGCGATCTTATTTCTCTTTTTCAAAATTTCAACTTGTTTACTGGAAGTACAATAAGTGTTCCTTATCCAATCCAAAGACGGCAAAAGCCCAGTCAATTCTTCTTCTATTAATTTTTTCCTCAAGACACGTCCATTCAATAAAACAATGTTTTCCGGAATCTTGGCATTGATTCTATCAGTGGTTGTTATAAGAATCCCGTAGGGCGCTTGGTGTTGTTCTATATACTGCTGGAGTTGCTTCAGTTCAGTTTCATAATGCCCAAAAAAGCCTATTGGAATGTTGACATTTCGATGGTAAGCTTTGAGTTCAACCGGAATAATATTGCCTTCTTTATCCATCACAACCAAATCCGCTCCCTTATTGTGGTTGCACCGCAATATTTCAAAATCCAGACTACACAACAACTTCTTTGAAATTTCAACTAACTTTTTTTCTTTTTCAAGAGAAATAAATGGGTTAATGGGCCTCTTTTGGCAGTCTATTTGTGCAAATCTATACGCATCACTTGTGCTATTGAAATATGTCTGAAGACTAATCCCAAACTGTTCTTGGATTTCATTATAGCCTGGGAAGCGACCTTTTTCGACCGCCTTTACTAGAAAAGTGGCTATTTGCTTTCTTCCTTCGTCTACCGAAAACCTGCGCTTTGAATTAGTGATAAACCTGCCTTTCTGTTCAGATTTCATTTTTTTGACTTTCTCATATGAAAGTCCCGCGCACTCATAGACAGACCACAGATTTCCGAAGTAAGTTCTCAAGTCAATGGAAAGACTTCTTTCAATGTCAGCCCTTGATGGGAAATAACCTTTTGCGATTTGAGTTATAACAAAATTAACAATCAACTCCTTCTTGCGGCTGTGACTTTCAGTTGCGGATTTGCCATACATATAATTAGAATCTCTGAGTTCCCCCTTATAAGCAATTAGAGAGAGTTCAGTTCCGCTAAAGATTTAATAAAATTATTGGAACACGTGTGTTATATCAAAAGACATTAATTCAGGAACTTTTGTTATGGTCTTTTGATAGTTATCAAAGGACAGTAATGTTCCTTTATTTTTGTCCTTTGATATTAGAACATATTAACTGAGTCGGCGCTTTGAAGGAATCATGAAACCTAAAAATACGGGGTGTGTTTGATGCCTGAGGTTTACGTTGGAATAAAATACGACATCGACCTGCAGAAAGGCAAAAGGGAAACAAAGCACGCTGATGAACTGATAAAATGGTGCAAGGCATTCTATGCGCGCGGGCTGGTTTCCTGCGGCGGAAACGTGGCAGGCAACCTTTCCACAAGGACCGAAAAAGGATTTTTGATTACTCCAGGCGGGCAGAAATTAGGGGAAATAGTTTCAGGGCAACTTGTGGAAATCGTTGAAATAGATGAAAAGGCGCACAAATTGAAAGCGATCGGCATTCAAAACCCTTCAAGCGAATCGTTCCTTCACGCGGCAATTTACAAGGCAAGAAAGGACGTGAATGCGATACTGCACGGGCACAACGAAAGGGCCACTGCAGACCCGAAAAAATTCGGCGTGCCTGAAACCGAAAGGGAACAACCCTACGGGACGCTTGAATTGCGCGATGAGGTGTTAAAAATTTTGGGCAAAAACAGGCTGGTGCAGATGAAAAACCATGGCTTCATCGCAATGGGCAGGGACATTGAAGAAGCAGGAAAAATCGCGCTTGGCCTGTATGCAAAATCCAACCCCGGAACCTGCAAGTGAGCCTAATGAATTCTAAAAAGCAGGTTGGAAAAATTCCAAGCGAAAAGGAATGCCTGGAAATGCTCGCGCGGAACAAGGTGCCTGAAAACATTGTAAGGCATTCTGTTAAGGTAAAGGAGTTCGCTGTGGAGCTAGCGCAAAAAATGGTTGCAAAAGGAATTAAGGTTAATTTGGGGCTTGTGAGGGCTGGGGCGTTATTGCACGATTTGGACAAGATTGAAACGCTCGGTTCAAAAAAAATGCACGGAACGCTGGCATGGGAAAAACTGAACGGAGAGGGCTGTTATGCGGTTGCTGAAATCGCGAGAAAACACCTGATTGAAAATGTCGGGGGGCTTTCTTCCTGGGAAGAAAAACTGGTTTATTATGCGGACAAAAGAGTGATCGATGAAACGGTTGTGCCTTTGAATGAAAGGCTGGATTTCATAAAGCAAAAATACGGCCTGAAGGACAAAAAACTCATGGCAAAAATAAGGGAATCGGAAAAGGCAATCCTGGCGCTCGAAAAAAGCATATTGGAAACCATTAATAAATAGTTTTGCGTTAATTTTGCTGATTCGCATGGCTTTGATAAAGGCAGAACAGGCAGTGCTCATTATCGGCCTGATAATGGTACTGGTCGCATCTCTTCCTTTGTGGAAGGCAGTGCTGCCGATTGAAGTGCTCTTGGCGGCGGATGCGCTCCTGATTGCTGTTTTCTTCTGGTTTTTTTTATTGAAGGCAAAGGATTTTTTCGGAAAGGACTGGAAAAAATACTTTCTTTTCTTTTCGCTATTGCTGCTGATAGTCGAAGCCGCCACGTTCATAATCGTTTTCCTGAACCCTTTGGAGACAGGCATAGAATTGTTCATCGGCGTGGTTTTGACATTGCTGGCTGTCTCTGTATGCGGCAGGATTTTTTTGGGCAAAAAAGAAGCCGGGGGGACAGTGCTGTTAAGCGATTCCGAAAGCGCGACAGTGGAAATCGGCTTTGACCTTTTCGCAGGCCTCAACACAGGAAAATACTTTGTGAAAGCAGGCAAAAAATACGCAAAAGGCGAAAAGGTCAAAGTGGCGCTCAAAAGCAGGTGGTTCAGGAAAACGCCGGACAGGATTATCGGAAAGGCGAATTGAAATGAACTGGAAAGCAACCGCGCTGGTTTGCTTTTTTTTATTGACATTCACGCCGGTCCTGGCTATTGTCCTGTCAGAACAAGAACGCCAAATATCGCAGTGCCGCGGGGAATGCGCACAATTTACCTTGTCTAGCAGCAGCGAAGAAGACCAGCTAAGTGTCGAGTGCAATTCGCACGACTGCGATGGCGACGGGTTGCCTGATTGCAAATGGGATGCCGCCTGCAACCTTTCAGAAGCAAAAGAACAATCGCTGAAGCAGGCTGCGCATGAGAATGCCTCCCAACAGGCCACAATCCGGCTTGCGGTCAGCGGTGCAATTCTTTTGTTTTTTGTGGGACTTGGAGTGTCTTTGTTTTTGAAACAAAAAAAAGCAGGCAAATCCAAAAAAGAAGCGGTTTTGGTGCCATTTATATTGATAATTTTCGGCTTGCTGTTGGCTGTCGCGATGCTCCTTGTCATAGGTTGAATAGCCTTAAACAATTTTCCGTTCATATTTCTTTTTAATGCTGAGAGAGTATTGGCTGAATCGCATAGCGCTAGCCTGTGGCGTGCTGGGCGCGGTATTGCTTTTCTATTACGCATGGCTGGCGGCGCCTTCAGCTGCAACAATAGGGCAGTTGGATAAGGGCGCGCTTGGCAAAAAAGTCATTGTGCAGGCAAGAGTGGATTCCGCTTTTTTGAAAGGGCAAACCCTGCTTTTCACTTTGGATGACGGGAACAAAATAAAGGCAGTGAAAATGAGCCCGAGCGCAATGGACAAATTTTTCGTGCAAAAAAACGCTTTTGTGGTTGTGACCGGGACAGTGCAGGAATATGAGGGCGCCTTGGAATTGGTGGCTGAAAAAATCGAGCCCGCGGGGTGAGGGAAGGGATTGAATGATTGAATTGCTGCTGTTTGTTTTTTTGGGCTGTATTATCGGGGTTTTCACAGGCCTTATTCCAGGCATTCACTCCAACACTGTTTCTTTTCTTGTGCTCGCATTCGGCTTTTCAGGCAGCATTGAACTCGCCGCAATGTTTGTGGCAATGGGCGTGACGCAGTCCTTTGTGGATTTCATCCCGAACATAATTTTCGGTGCGCCTGATTCGGACAGCTTTATCGGGATGCTGCCAGGGCACAGGCTGCTAGTGAAAGGCGAAGGAATGAAGGCAGTGGGCCTTGCGACAGCAGGATGCCTTTTCGGCGGCATCGGCGCAATACTGCTTTCCAGCGTTTTCATGGATTTCGTTTCCGGCATCCTGTTCTTCCTGCCAAAAATAATCCCTGGGGCGCTTGCGCTTGTGCTTTTTTCAATGGTACTTTCGGAAAAAGGAACCAGGAAAAAGGCTTTTTCGGCGCTAGTGATTTCATTGAGCGCCCTGGTTGGCGTGTCTGTCCTGACTTTGGGCCAGGGCGGAGGCAATACGGGAAACAGCCTGATGGCGCCAATCACCGGTTTTTTTGCGGTAAGCACGCTTGTTTATTCGATTTGTTCAGGCACAGGCCTGAAAAGGCAGGAAGTGAAAAAAATATCGCTGCCGGGGAAAAAAATCCTTAAAGGTTCCCTGCTCGGGATTGTCGGGGCTAGCGCTGTTTCGATATTTCCGGGAGTGGGCGCAAGCGAAGCGGCATTCATTATCAGGAAAGCCGTGGGAAAAATCGGCACCGGGACATATTTGGCGCTAATTGGGGCGGTAAGCACCGCCAATATAATCTTCTCCTTGTTTGTTTTGCTGGCAGCAGGAAAGACAAGGACAGGGATTGCGGCAATAGTGAAAGTGCTTGCAGTGCCGCAGGCCGAAATGCTCTGGATGTTCATCGGCGTGTCTTTGGTTTCAATGGCTTTCGCTGTCCCTGCAACCTTTGCGCTTGCAAAGTTTTTTCTTGAAAAAATAAGGCTCCTGCCTTACGGCAAAATCAATGCAGGAATCCTGGCTTTCCTTGTATTGATTGTCGGGATATTCAACGGTTTCTACGGCATTGCCGTTATGGGCGTGAGCGCTTGCATCGGCCTGATTGCGGTCACTGAGAAGGTAAAGCGTTCGCACTGCATGGCGTTTTTGATGGTGCCCACGATTTTAATATATTTGGCGATGTAATAGTTGCATGCTCCAGATAAAGCGCGCTGTCATTGAAGGTTTGCTGGATGCCGCAAAGCACACTTACCCGAACGAATTCTTTGCATTGCTTGGCAGCAAGCACCGCAATGAAATTGTGGATGAGGTCGTAATTGTGCCTGCAATTTTTGGGAAAGAGCATGCCATCATGCACGGGCAGGCGCCTGTGGATTTCGGCATAATCGGGAGCGTGCATTCCCACCCCGGGAACAGCAACAGGCCGAGCTCTGCCGACACCAATGCCTTCCCACATTTCGGCAAAGTGCATTTTATAATCTCTTTTCCATTCAATATTGGGAACGCCGAAGCGTACGATGTGCGCGGGAAAAAAATAAAGTGGGGGATAATCGAATGAAAAATGCGAAAATACTGCTTATTGTCTGCGACGGGATGGGGGATTTGCCTTCAAAGGAATTGGGCGGAAAAACCCCGCTCGAAGCCGCAAAAAAACCGAACCTGGACAAGATGGCTGCAGCCGGCAAAAAAGGCCTCATGCACGTGCTTGGCAAAGGCATTATCCCTGAATCAGACAGCGCCCACCTCACTTTATTCGGCTATGATTTAAAAAAACACTATGTCGGCCGCGGCCCATTTGAAGCTTTGGGCCTTGGAATCAATTTAAAGCATGGTGACATAGCGTTTAGAAGCAATTTTGCCACCGTAGGGGATGATTTGGCCATCATCGACCGCAGGGCTGGAAGAATCGAAAACTGCACCGAATTGGCCAAAAAACTCGATAATACGCGCATCCGCGGGGTTCATTTTCTGGTGAAACCGGGCACCGAGCACCGCGCTGCAGTCGTAATGAGCGGCCACGGCCTGAGTGACAAAATCAGCGACGGCGACCCGCACAGCGCAGGCAAAAAGGCACTGGAAATAATTCCCCTGGACAAGTCCAAGGAGGCAAAATTCACGGCGGAAGTGCTGAACGAATTCTTGAGGAATGCGCACACAATCCTGGACAACCATCCTTTGAATCTCGAAAGGGCACAGAAAGGCCTGCCTTCTGCGAATTACCTGCTTGTTCGCGGGGCAGGGGAAATGAAAAAAGTCCCTTCCCTCAGGGAAAGGTTCGGCTTGAGGGCTTGCTGCATTGCAGGCGCAGGGCTTTACAAGGGAGTTGCGGCCTTTGTCGGGATGGACTTGTTTGAAGTGAAGGGCGCCACAGGAACCCCGCAGACCGACATCAAGGCAAAGATTGCGCGCGCGATAAAAGAGCTGGAGCATTTCGATTACGTTTTTGTCCACATAAAGGGCTGCGATATTTTCGGGCATGACGGGAAATGCCTTGAAAAAAAGAAATTCGTTGAAAAAATCGATTCCGCGCTCGCCCCATTGCTTGGGCTCAAGGACACGCTGGTTATTGTGACCGCGGACCATTCAACGCCATGCTCGCAGAAAAACCATTCTGCCGATCCGGTGCCGGTGCTGTTTTACGGGGCAGGAATGAAAGGCGGCAGGGCAAAGGGATTCGGGGAAAAAGATTGCAGGAAAGGCGCACTCGGCGTGTTTGAGGGCAAGGACCTGATGAAATTGGCGATGAAAGAGGCAGGCAGGTCTTGAGCGGGCCTGCGGTATGTTTTTATATGACTTTTTTCATTATTCAATAGCATGAATTCAAGGGCGCAGCTTTCAATTGAAATGCTTTTCACTGTTTTATTCCTTTTCACCACAGTGAACATTCTTTTCGCGGTCTCGGGAAGCTTCACGGAAAATCAGGCAGCAATCCACCTGCAGAACCAGGAGACAAAAATCGCAAACTCGCTTTCCAAAATCCTTGTGGCATCAAAGTCATTTGAGGGGGCGGACAGCCGCAGCATAGAATACACTATTCCTGAAATTTATATCCTTGGAAAAGTTGCACCGATGCCGTGCGATATTTCAATTGTCACAATAGCAGGAAACCAGTTTTTGAAAGTCAGTGCCGAGTACAACGGGCAGGCGATATATAAAACCATTCCGTACAACGGCCCGCCCCTGCCAGGGTCGCCGAAATGCGGGGGCAAAATAACAATTTCGTGAGTTGGTTTTATGGACAAAAAAGGGCAGATAATTGCAATTGATTTCCTTTTTGCCTTGATGCTTGTGGCGCTCGCGCTCGGCTACACTTTCAGGATAGCCGAAGCGAACGATTACACGCTCAAGGAAGAAGAACGGTACATGGACCTGCAGAGGATCGGCACGGCCTCAAGCGACCTGCTTGTATCAAGCCCTGCCTTTGTCTGCAGCTTCCCGACTGTCACAGGAAACCCTGCAACCACACAGTATTTCCCGAACTGCATAACCGAATCAAAATTCTCCGGAGGCTGCCCTTCCTGCCGGGCAAACCTTGGCATTCCAACCGGTTATGATTTCAACATCACCATTAAAATAACCGGCTCGCCGGCAACGCCGCTGGTAAGCAAAGTGCCCACTGCCCCGCCACAAAATATTTATTCCGAAACAAGACCTGTTTTATCAGGCACCCCGGCATCAATTCAGGGCATCCGCCCCCTAACCAAAAAAGAGATTACTTTGAATGTGTGGAAGACATGAACAAAAGAAATTTGCATAAAGCAAAAGGCCGGAAAAATCCAGCCGGCAAAGGCTTTATTTTTTCGGTTGATGCGCTGGGCGCAATCGCGGTTGTCATAGTGCTCGGCGCAATATGGATCCTGTCCGTGCACCACTCAAGCGGAATGCTCGGGACGCAAATAGAAAAAAAAGTCAGGGACGATGCGATGGTTTCGCTTTACAAAAACGATTTGACTAAAACTGATTCGGCCTTTGCCAGCCACGCTGACTTCAGCACTGTCTTTTGCAAAAAATACTTCATTTATGACGACGCCTTGAATAATGCCAAGGAATACAGCGTTTGCGGAGGCGTAAAGCAATGAACCGCAGTGGCGGCCTTTTCACGCTCGCAATAGGGGCGATGGCGATAGCGTTGCTTGCAGTGGCTGTTTTCTCGGCGCAGGCGGTGCTTTGGGAAGAAGAAAGCGAAGATTACCTTGCGGTAATGGGCGACGTGAAAATGGTGTGGGCGAACACGGTGATTGTGTTTGATGCGGCAGTAGGCGATGCAGCAAAAGACACCGCTACCTGCGCAGCCAGCGGGATAAGCAAGGCAGCACTGGACGGCTACCTGACTCAGGCAATAACAAAAATCAATTCCTCTTTCGGGTCAACATTGGCAACATCGCCTTGCAGTTATACAAGCGGGACTCCGACCGGGGCTGGAACAGTCACAGTTACAGTCAACATAAAGTGCGAAAGAACCCTGCAAAAAGGCACCGAAACCAAGTTCAAGGCTAAGTTTGAAAAAAGCGTTACTTTCCAAAAGCCCTGCTGAACAGGCTAGTTCCAGGCACGCTGTTTCTTTAAGATTTTTTCAACTTCCTTGGCAATCCCCGAATCGAACTGGATCGCCTTTTTTTTCTCGGAGCAGATTTTTTCAGGCAGGCCCATGAAGCGCGCCATTTCACGGAGCGCATTCTTCCTCAAATCATCGTTTTGGAATGAAATTTTTTCCTTTGCAGGGAAAGCCATCGCCTGCAGGACAAAATCAGTGTCCAAAAAAGGCGCTTTCATTTCAATTGAAAAATGCCCTGCAAGGGAACTTTCCCTTTCAAGGTTGCGCTCGTGCATTTCCGCGAGCTTTTTCCAAACCAGCCCTTCCACCCCGGCATAGCCCCCGCTTGCAAGCGCAAAACAGAATTCCTTGTACCCGCAGAAAAGCTCGTCGGCTCCTGTGCCTGAAAACACTGTGCCGATGCCGCCTTCTTTTATTGCCCGCAATGCAGCGAATTCCGGGATTGCGATCTGCAGCTGCAGCAGGCCATCGGAATTTATTGCTTTCCCGGTCTTTTGAAACAATCCGGGAATTTCATCCTTTGAGATCTGCACTTTGCAAAGTTCCATTCCGAGCAATCCGGCATTAACTTGCGCCCTTGAAAGCGCAGGCGAGCCCTCAAGGCCTGCGCAGTACAAGCGGATTTCAGGCACAATGCCTTTCAGGGCAAAAGCCACAAGCGAGGAATCAATTCCGCCGGAAAAAAGCACAGCGCATTTTTTTACGCCCAAAGAATCCTTTTTGGAAGTTGAAAGGAACGCGGACGAGAGGGCTTCGATTGAATGAGTTTTTGGAACTTTTTCCCTCAAAGAGGCTACCCTTTCAGGGCTGGAAAAAAATTCAAACGCGTCCATTTGCCTAACCGTAATAGTATTTGTTTTCTTTTTTCTGCTCCTCGTCTTTTGCAGAGCCGTGCTTGTTTGCTCTTGGGCGGCCTGTTTCAGGGTCGCGCCTGTAGGTGATGCCGAGCGATGCAAGGAACTTGTTCATGCCTTCCTTCATAGGCAAAGGCTGCGAGGCCTTGCCGCTGACTGCAGGAATGCCCTCAAAAACAAGGAGGCGGTCGCTCAGGTAATCCTGGAACAGTATGTCATGGTCTACGACCAGGCAGGCGTTCTCTTTCTTGCTGGCGACAGAGCGGATGAAGTCGGCGGCATTCAGCCTTTCTTCTACATCAAGGAAGGCGGACGGTTCGTCCAGGAGCGCCAGCGCCGCATCCCTGCACATTGCGGCGCTGATTGCGACTTTTTGCAGTTCGCCGCCGCTCAATTCATCCAGCTGCCGGTCCATCAAATCCATCAATGAAAACCTTTGCATTGCCTCGGATTCAAACAGCAAGCGGTCCAATTTCTGGGAATCGAAAAATTCCCTTACATTCATTCCCTTTTCAGGCTTCAAGTATTGGGGTTTGTAGGCTACGGTCAGGCCCATATCGACCTTTCCTTTATCCGGTTCGAGAACACCGGCAAGGATTTTCACAAAAGTGGTTTTGCCGATTGCGTTCGGGCCAAGCACGCCCAGGACCTCGCCTTTATGCATGTATCCGCCTTCGGCTTCCAAATGGAATTGCTTGAATTTTTTGGAAAAAGAAGGGAATTCGAGGAGAAGCGCCTTTTCTTTCGATTCAAGCGGCGCGCTCACATGGAATTTTATTTCCTTGTCCCTGAAGCGGATGTTTTCGCTTTTCAAATAACCATCAAGGTACTGGTTGATCCCGTTCCTTACGCTCATGCGCCCGCTTATCACGCCGAAAACGCCTTTTTCACCAAAGATCACGTGGATGTAATCGCTCAGGTAATCGAGAACCGCCAGGTCGTGCTCAACAACCAGCACGTATTTGCCTTTTTCTGCAAGCGAGCGGATTGTTTTGGAAATGCGCAGGCGCTCCCTTGCATCAAGGTAGCTGGACGGCTCGTCGAAAAAATAGAAGTCAGCGTCCTTGAGCATTGCGGCAGCAATAGCCACTCTTTGAAGTTCACCGCCTGAAATCGATTGAATTTCAGAATCCAGGATTTTTTCAAGTTCCAGTTCTTTCGCTATGCCCTTGAACCCCCCGGTTTCGTCCATTTTTTTAAGGAGCTCTTTAACGCTGCCCTTGAAGGCCTGGGGAATGCTGTTTATATCCTGGGGCTTGAAAGCGCTTTTCAACGTGCCCTGCTCGATGGATTCAAAATACGCCTGCAATTCAGAGCCCTTGAAGAAATCTATCGCCGCCCTGTAGCCTTTGCCTTCGCCGATGCTCGGAACTAGTTTGCCGGAAAGGATTTTCAGCGCCGTTGTTTTTCCGATGCCGTTCCTTCCGATTAAGCCGACAACGCTGCCTTTTGAGGGGATAGGCAAACCGTACAGGCGAAAACTGTTCTGGCCGTAGGAATGCACCGCTTTCCCGAGCTTTGGGGAAAGGTTAACGATGCTTATCGCCTTGAAGGGGCATTTGTGGACGCAGATTTTGCATGCAGTGCACAGTTTTTCGGAAATGCGCGGCTTTAAGTCCTCGCCTTTGAGTATGCATTCCTTGTCGAGCCTGTTCACTGGGCAAAAACGGACGCAAAGCCAGTTGCATTTCTCGGAAGAGCATTTCCTGAAATCTATGACCGCAACCCTGATTTGCTCTCCCTCTTCTTTTTTAGCCATATTCAAAAAATAGTGGAAGGCAATTAATAAAAAAACAATCAAAGCGCCTGCGCCTGCGATTCAAGCAACTCCTTCGGGATAAAATGCCACTTGGGCCTGCCGAAAAGCCCGGCAACCAGAATTGCGTGCTTGCCTTTGACAGCCATGCCTGCCCTGACTGTTTTTTCAAGCCTGATTGAAGGCCAAAATGCTTTGGCTCCCGGATTCGGATCTGTCAGGTCGTCTGGATTTTTGCTTTCGCGGAAACCACTTTTGTCCTTGGCTCTTAAGTATCGCCTTACAAAATCAGCAGACTGCTGGTCTGCTGGCCTGAAACCGCCTTTCAGGAAAAAATTCATCGAGCTGGCCTGCTCAACTGCAGCTGTCATTTTTTGTCGGCCCTGTTCCCAATAAACATGCTCCATTGCCTTGAGCAGTATTGTGCCTATCCCCTGCCCTCTTTTTGCAACCGTGGCGCTCTCCCAGATTTTCCTGTTGCCGAGACTATAAGTAAGGTTTCCCTCACAATGGCCTGATTCGTTGTAAACGGAAAGATTGTGCCGGCCTATTGACTCGTATATCCTGAGAACTTTTTTTCCGGGCGTTACAATCACCGCCCTGAGGGCTTTAGCATCCTCCACATGTATTTTAAACGGCACCCTGGCTGTTTTCCTGCGCCCTATCCTGACAGTGAAAAAGCCCGCGTTGCTTTCTGGCCCGGAGGCTTTCCTGCCTGCCAGCCTTGCAAGCCTCACTCTCTTGCGTTTTGCAGGAAGCGAATAATGGGTTTTCCGCAAAGAAACCAAAGGCATAGAAAAGACATTGTGTAAAAGGGTTTTAATTGCTTTTTCAGCAAGCGATTAGTATGAAAGTGCTCAAGATTGACAGGTTTCGCTCCACTGCGGAAATCGTGCCTGAAACCCGCGATGACTTGTGGCATTTGAGCCATATCATCGAACGCGGGGATTTGGTTAAAGGAAGGACCACGCGCAAAATAAAAGGCGAAGAAGGGGAAACAACCCGCCGTGAAAATCTTTTCCTTGAAATCGAAGTGAAGGGCGTTGATTTCGACAAATTTTCAGGCCTGTTGCGCGTGCAGGGCATTATAAGGAGCGGGAAGCCCGAAGACTTGATTGAAATCGGGGCAATGCATTCACTGGAAATAGAGCAGAACAAGAAACTGCACTTACAGAAAAGGAAATTCAGGAAAGACCAGTACGAGCGCCTGCAGAAAGCGCAAAAGGCCTCGCATAAAAAGCCTGTGCTCGTGGTGATTTTGGATGATGAAAGTGCGAGCTTTGCATTGATGAAAGAATTCGGGTTCGAGGAAAAAGGCAGCATTCACTCAGGGAAAGCCGGAAAGCAGTTCGACGAAGGCGAATGGAAAAAAGAATTTTACGGAAATATTTCAAAAACCATAATGGATTCGGGCACCGACATTGCAGTCCTTGCCGGGCCGGGATTTGCGAAAAACGAACTTCAGGAATTCTTAAAGGAAAAGAAATTCCCAGGAAAAATATTTGTGGAGGGCACGAATGCAACAGGCCTCACAGGAGTGAACGAACTGCTTAAGGGCACCGCGCTCGCGAAAATCGTCGAGGACGCGGAAATCACCAAGGAAGCCGCGCTCATTGAAAAGGTCATGGAAGCGGTAGGGAAAAACACAGGAAAGGCAACTTACGGCCTTGAAGAAGTCAGGAAAGCAATCGATTTGGGGGCAGTGGAATCACTCCTTGTTTTGGATAAATATTTGGGTGAGGAAAGGGAAAAAATCACGCCATTGCTTGAAACAGCGGAATCCCTGCGCGCTGAAATCCATATTTTCAATTCCGAGCACGACCCTGGAAAAAAACTTGAAGGGATAGGGAAAATCGCGGCAATGCTGAGATACAGGATTGAGTGAAAAGAATAAATTCTGCTTTGCCTGATATTCTATTATGCCTTCTAGACCTGGTCGGAGAAAAACAGCCGCTGTGCAATGGCCTAACCCTAATTTTGATTTGCCTGCACTGCCAAGGCAAACCCGCTCAAGCAGAATACTCACCGCAGTGAACATGCACAGGTCAAGGGAGCCTAAGAGAATAGGCCTTCCGTTTGCAGTGACAAAAGAGGAAATAGACAATATAATCAATGCCGAGCTCAGGAGAATGTATGTGCTGGAAGGCAAAACATTAAGGCAGATAGAGGCCGAAAGCCCGATAGGCTTCGGCTTTGCAGGGAAAAGGCTGCAGCAAATCCTTACGCCGGAAGAAAGGAGGACAGTAAGGTTGCATGCGATCCTGCGCCACACAAACGGCACAAAATTGAAGTTTGCCGGAACAGGGCAGCTGACAGATTACATGGTTAAAAATGGTTGGCGTGAACGTGCGGATATTGCGAAAGAACTTGGCGTTGACGGCAAGGCGGTAACTGAATTAAAGAAAGTGTTGGGCATCGAGGAAAAGACCAAGCCCGACAGGCACAGGATTCAAAGAAGGGAGTTGTTGAAATGGACGATCGGCGAAAAAAAAGCAGATCCGCGCAGGCTCAGCTGGACTTATTTGTACAACAACAACAGGCCAATGCTGTCGCAAATAATGACTCTTTTTTCAGCCGAACCCAAGGAAGCCAACCGGAACAGCCGCGCAATATACGACCGCTTCCTTGTGGCAATGGGCCTGACACCTGAAATGGTCGGAACCGCCAACGCAAGGCCACGCAGGAAACCGGCCGAAGCGATTCCAGAAAAAAAAGGCGCGGCAAAAGCGCGCGCTGAAATCGTGAAAGCAGGAGGCAGGAAAGGAAAGGGTGAAGCCCCGGAGTTCAGCCCTGAAATCGAGAAGCAGAGGGCATTGCTTGTAGGGCTGAAAAACCCCGCACCATTTACAGAACTGCGCTCGCTTAAAGTGAGCAATGCCGCCCTCAGTTCGATGCTTGAAGAGGGCACTGTCATCAGGGCGTTTGTGGGCGGCAAACCGTATTATCACAGGCCTGGGCAGGAAAAGCAGCTTAAGAACATTCGGAAGAAGGCAACAATAAAGGCCCTGCAGGAATTTGAGGAAACAGGGGAAACGGATTTCAGGTTCGGGCCTGAGGAATGCAAGGTTGCAGCGCTTGCAAGGATGGACAAGGCAATGCTGGTGAACGAATTGATTGCAATCGGCAGGGACCGATTCACTGCAACCACGACAATGAAGGAAGCGCTTGAAGCCCTCAAAAAGGAAGGCCTTGTAAAAGAGTATGCTTTTAGCCATGGAAGGTCCTGCTGGTACAAGCCGGGCCAGGAAAAAAGCCTTGGAAGGTTTGAAAGGCAGTCAATCCGAGGCCATGGGCACAGACAGGCAAGGCCCGTATAAAAACCGCGGTTATTTAACGCTGAATTCCTTCCATTCCACTTTTCCTTCTTCGACCAAGCGCTTGATGTTTTTCTCTTTTTCCGTGAGCTTCGAATCCGCGAACTTGAATTCGCAAAACACTATGCGGTCTTCGTTGAAGGCAATTCCGTTAATCGGCGAGCCGAGGAAGCGGAACTGCTTCGGGTCATAAGGAAAAGAATCCATTAACGGCAGCCATTGCTCTGTTATCTGGCCGTAACGGGTGCTCATCGACTGCTTTTTGGAAGCAAGCTCGTCGAGCTCTGATTGGAGCGATTGGGCCTTGCGGTAGAATAAGAAAAGGAAAAATGCAAGCGCGAGCGCTATTGCAGCAAAAATCCATTCAAGCATTTAAGGGAAACAGCCCAAAGAATTCTAAAATCAATAGGTTTTTGTGCCTGCGCCTGTCAGGGTTATGATTTTGTATTCCCTGCCTGCTTCCTTGAGCGCTGCAAGCAATGCCATGTGTTCCTTGCCAATGCCTGAAATAAGCGATACAAGGAGCTCGCCTTCAGGGAGCTCGGCCTTGATTGTGTCCTTTATTGCCTCAAAGCCGGTCCTGCTATTGACAAGAATCCATGAAACTTCTTTTGCAGGCTTGAAGTTTTCCTGGCAGAACTCGTTGCTTACAAGCAATATTTTATCCAATTGCTCTTCCTGGATAAGCCTTGCAACATGCCCCCAGGTGCCCCTTCCTTTTCCCAAAGTAGCGATAAAAACTCTAGCCATAAAATCACTTCAATAAATTAATATATTAATAAAATTATAAACAAAGGCTTTAAAAGGCTCTTGAAAGCCTTAAACAGGCACAGGGTCGGCTCCCACAAATTTTTCCTTTGCGGCTTTGTAGATTGAAAGGAAGATTTTCCCGCGGTCGTTTGTATAATAAAACCTGCTCGAGCCTGCCTCAAAAACCGATACAACACCGACAGTGACAAGCGATTCAACCAATTCCATGAGGTCTTCCTGTTCCATTCTCGGAAATTCAATCTTTAGCATCGTCAGGGTCTTTGCCTTTTCGGCAAGCGACTGCACCACCATTATGCACAGGTTGGATTTCATTATGGTGTAATAGGCTGGATTCTGTTCAAGGAACCTCACGAACTCGTCAGGCGGCTGCTGGGCTCCACCCTGCTCTGCCACAAGCACCGTCATAACCTAAAGAAAAGCGCTTGTTATATTAAAGGGTTTTGGAAAGGCCAAAAATGGAAAAAAAAGCAATCGCCACCATTACTTGGCATTGAAGCAAAACACAGAAACAAATAAATACTTCAAAAAACAATAATTGGTGATATGAAAAAACCGTTTGTGTTTTGGGTGGCCTTTGCAGTTTTTGGCGTGTTTTTAGGATTCTGCGCAGGAATTGTGCTTTCCCCCTACTTAGGCAATCCTAGGATCAATAGCGTAGACGCCTACGGCGATGCACTTTCCAATTTGAACCAATTGCAAACACGGCCGATTACTCTCGACAAAGGTGCCAGCATTCCAAGGGGGGTATTGCTTGGCCAAGTTGAAGGAGGCACACCCGAGGGGCTTTGCCTGAGCCTTGGTGACTTCAGCAACAGCAAGGATTTCGAAATTGACAACAAGGAGATGCGGCATATTGGCAACGGCCGAATGAATGCGGATGTTTTGGCTTTGTGCATGCCGAAAGAAAATTTTCCAAGCAGGCTGGGCGAAGGCTCTAAATACCCTGAAATCAAAAAAGAATGGGTTTCAGACTGCGAATTCATTGATGACTCGGAACTGCAAGGACGGGTTTGCTGCATTGTCGCGCTAAAGGCCAGAAAATTAATATAGGCAAGCCGGCATTAACCACCGAGCGGGGTCTTCAAATCCGCTTCGAAACATAAAAGCCGTCGGTTTTGCAGCCGAGCTTTTCACGGTAGTATTCGCGGGCGCCCAAGCCCGCAATGACTGACAATTTTTTCCTTCCGAATTCTTCCGAAGCGATTTTTTCTGCTTCATGGAACAATTTTGCCCCGAAGCCCTTGTGCTGCAGGGCAGCCTGCTTCCTTTTGCCGAGCGAAAGCGGTTCGCCAAAAACCCTGAGTTCGCGCACAATCACGCCCTTTGAGCCGATTTCTTTACGGTAAGAATTATCCGGAATGCGCAGGCGGCAATAGCCGAAAAGCGCCTTCCTTTTTTTGTCTTCAAGCGAAAGGAACACTTCTGTGCCGCCGCTTGCCCTGTATTCTTCGGTGAAAAGTTCCGCGTTTTCTGCGGCAGGCGCAAAGCCGTGCTTGTATTTTTGGAGCACGGCTTCCCTGCAGCGGATGCAATTGCATTCGATGCCCTTGCGCTTCATTTCCTTTTCGACAATCTGGCGCAAATTGCTGTGCTTTATGCCGCCTTCCACGAGCGGCGAAGGAATGTCCCTTTGCACCCTCATGATGCGGGCCCATCTCGGGATTGTTTTCTTTACTTTCATTATGAGTTTTACCGCTTCCTTTTCGGTTATAGGGCTGAATTTCCCGTCCAAAAAATCCTTGTGCAGTTTGGTGCCCTTGATTACAAGGCACGGGTAGATTTTGAGCATATCCGGCTTGAAGGATTCCGAGGAAAACATTTCCTTGAAAGAATCAAGGTCGTCTTTTGGCGAAGTGAACGGCAGGCCCGGCATCGTATGGTATAAAACCTTGAAGCCTGCATCCTTCAGGTTCTTGGTTGCGGAAGCGACATCCGCGACCGTGTGCCCGCGCTGCACTTTTTTGTAAACACGGTCGTTGAGGATTTGCACCCCCAATTCGCAGCGTGTGCCCCCGTATGAAAGCATCTCCCCGACGTCTTTTTTCAAGCAGAAATCAGGCCTTGTTTCAAAGGCCATTCCGGTAAGCCGGATTGCAGATTTTTCTGCTGCGAGCCTCGCAGTTCGGATCGATTCGGATTTTTTCCCGGTGAATGCATTGAGGGCGCCGAGCATGAATTTTTCCCTGAATTTTTTTGATTGCGAGAAAAAAGTCCCGCCCATCACAATGAATTCCACTTTGGAAGTGGAATGCCCTGTTTCCTGCAATTGGCGCAGGCGGTCTTGCACCTGCAGCGCCGGGTCGAAATTTGCCTGCAGGGCGCGCATTGCCGCAGGCTCCCTTCCGGTATAGCTTTTCGGGGTGCGCGAATCCACAAGGCTTGAAGGGCAATAAGTGCACTTTCCCGGGCAGTCATGCGGGGGAACCATTGCCGCAACAACAGTTATGCCGCTCATGCTCCTGACAGGCTTCCTGCAGAGCAATGCAAGCGCTTTTTTTGAGAGGCTGATGCCGCTGCCGGTTATTTCCGTGTTTGACGGGAATTCGTCCAGGCCGTGCTTTTTTGCAAGCCTTGCCTTCCACTTGTTCAATTCATCAGGATTAGAAATAATCCCTTTTTCGATAAGGGAAACTATCTCCGGGCAGAAAGCGGAAAACCCCATTTTGTTCACTCAATCTTATGAAAAAAACGAGAGTGCCGAATCGATGAGATAATAGGGGATTAGTGTCGGCATATAGAAGGGGAAGCCGTTCAGCGCAGCCGAATACTTTCCCTGCATTGTTGGCAGCACGTCGACCGAAGCCTTGACAGAGCGCAGCCTTTCATTTGACCGCGCGGAATCCACAAAGAAATAAAAGTCCCTTGAGCCTATGACAAGGGCGTTTATGCATGCATCGAATTCCACAAAATCATTTGGCCTGATTTCCTTTTCAATGCCTGCAAACCAGTATTTGGGCAGCGAGCTCGAAACGAAAACCTTGTGCGATGCAATGCTACCGTTCTGCAAAATCACATGGTAGCAGGGCGAGCCTTTCACTTTGGCTTCCTGCTGCGAGTCAGGCACAAGCGCGGAAACAAGGCCTTGCTCCACAAAAACAACAAGATTGATTTTTTCCTCGAGGCCTGTCTGCGAATCTGTTGCGGTCACTTCGACTGTCTGCGACCTGATTTCTGCGCTGTCAGGCACGACAACCTCAAGCGAAATCGACGTGTTTTCCACAATCGCCGGGAAAGCAATCCAATCCTGCGGAAGCAAG
>JAZDDY010000092.1:0-7155 GCA_043809265.1 Candidatus Iainarchaeum sp. | reverse complement strand
AAAACTACAAGGAAAAATTCCTGAAGTGACGCCGAATGCCTTCCCAGCATCCTTTTTAATCCTTTAGGGTGGGAGTATTATTATTGGAAGGGAATTCTGTTTCTTTGCTTTCTTTTGAGAGCAAAGGCTTCGCAAGAAGCGTCCTTTCAAAGTGCAAAATTTCATTATATTTGATATAATCTGAAGGTGTTGTAATGGGAGTGTTTGATGTTCCTGCAAGCGATTTGATTGAAGAGATAGCTGTGGATTTGAGGGAAAAATTCAAGATCGAAAAGCCTGCTTTCGCTGATTATGTGAAGACAGGGGTCTGCAAGGAGCGCGCCCCCCAGAGGCAGGACTGGTATTATGTGAGGATTGCCTCGATTTTGTACAGGATTTACAAGGAAGGCCCGCTCGGGGTCGGTTCATTGCGCACTTATTATGGGGGCAGGCAGGCCCGCGGAGTCAGGCCGCACAAATTCGAAAAAGCATCAGGGAAAATTATAAGAAAAGGCATCCAGGATTTGGAGAAAGCAGGGCTTTTGAAAAAAGCCCCGAAGGGCAGAATTGTCAGCCCGAAAGGCCAGTCGTATTTGATTAAGAAATCCAAGGAAGTAAAGGAAATTCTGCCGCAGAAAAAGGCAGAACAGGCAAAATTGAGGGCAGAGAAGGCGGAAAAGCTGGAGAGAATGCGCTCAGAGCAGCTGAAGAGGGGCGATGTGGAATCAGGCCCGAAGGAAAAGTTCAAGAAAAAGGGAAAGGAAGAAAAGGGAAAAGACAAGCCTGAAAAGGAGGAGAAATAAGGGCGGGTGTTTTTTTGGCGGATTCGGAGGCAGAGCAGTTAAAGTCGCTGAAAATGGAGGAACTGCAGCAGCAGTTCGCCCAGCAGCAGGCCGAATCCGAAAAGAAGGCGCTTGCAGAGCAAAAGATTGAATTGCTTTTGAGGAAGCTTTTTTCCCCTGAGGCAAAGTCGAGACTGAAAAACGTGAGGCTTGTCAACCAGGAATTGTATTGGAATGCGGTTCAACAGGTTTTGATTCAATTCCGTTCAGGCAAAATCAGGGGCCAGGTTTCCGAATCGCAGGTTAAAACGCTTTTGGAAGTTCTTTCAAGGAAAAGGGAAATAAAAATAAAGAGGAAATGAAAATGAGCTCTACCAAAGACAAGGAATTCAAGGATTTTATCATCAGCGAAAAGAAAAAAATCGGCACAGGCCTTTCTTCCACCCCGGTCTGGGTGATGCAGAAGGCAGGAAAGCGCGTTTCAGGGAGAAGGCAGGCAAGGAGCTGGAAGGAAAACGATTTCGGGGCGCGCTACAGGAAAAAGAAACTTGATGCCAAAAGGCAAAAGAGAGGCAAAGCCGTTAATTCCAAGGATGGAAGGAAAATCCAGAGCCGTAAGGGGAGGAATGCTTGATGGCCGACAAAATGATTATTTCGCTTGTTCCGGTTTTCACTGCGCCGAAAGGCAAGAGAGCCAGAAGGGCGATGAAAAAAATAAGGGTCGATCTTCAAAAGCGCTTCCATGCCGACAAAGAGGCAATATTCATTTCCGCTGGAATAAACCACGCTGTTTTCGAGAAAGGCTTCATAAAAATCCCGAGGCGCATTGCGATAATGGTCGAATCGGAAAAAGGCAAGGTGCGCGCTTTCCTTGAAGGCGAAAAGCTGCCTGTGAAAAAGGAAGAGAAAAAGGAAAAGAAAGAGGGAAAGAAAACCAAGGAAGAAACCGAAGAGCAGGCTGAAATCGAGAGGAAGAAAAAGGAAAAGCACGCAATGGAAATGGCCGCAGAAAAGACAGCGATCAAGCTGAAAACTGACAGGGTGTAAGCGCCAGATGAGGATCGACAAGCGGACCCTGGAAGCAAGCCCGTTTATCGGGGTTTTCGGAATCCTCACAGACAAAATATTCCTTGTTCCCTCTGGCATCCTTGAAAAGGAACTGCAGGGGCTTCGGGATTTTGCAGGAGTCGAAGTATTGAAGGCAAGCATTGCGGCTTCCCCGCTCCTGGGCGTCCTCGGCATCGGCGTTAATGAAAAAATAGCTGTTTCTGAGCTCGCAAGGGACAGGGAAATAGATTTCCTTGAAAAAGCAGGCATGAAGGTCGCAAGGATTGAAGGCGTTACAGCGCTCGGCAACCTTGCGCGCATCACGGAAAAGGGCGGCGTTTCATCGCCGATTCTTTCAAGGGAGCAGTGCGAAAAGCTCGAGTCCTTTTTCGGCGTTAAAATTGTCGAGAGCACGGTTGCGGGGCTTGACCTTGCAGGCTCGAGCATTGTGGCGAATTCGAAGGGCTTTATAGTGCACCCCGGGGTTTCAAAGGAAGAGTTCGCACGCATAAAGGGCGCATTGCAGGTGGAAGGCATTCCCACAACAGCAAATTACGGCGACAGGTTTGTCGGAAACAGCGTCCTTGTGAACAGCAATGCAATGCTTTTGGGCGTTAACACTACCGGGCATGAGCTGATGAGGATTGAAGAGGCGTTTTTGGACCAGCATTCTTAACGCATAAAAAACCATTCATCCATTAATTTTTTGAAATTGCAGTTGGTGAGAGCATGAAGTTTGAATTGAAAGGTGTTTTTTCGCAGAAAGGCAATGAAAAGCAGTTCTGCAAGAGCATAGAGGCAGAAAACGAGAGCCGCGCAAAGGAAAAGCTCCTGAGCCTTTTCGGCTCAGAGCACAGGCTCAAAAGGCGCGCTGTGAAGGTAACCGAAATCAATAAATTAAAGGAATGACTAATATCAAAAGACATTAATAATGGTATTTTCTAAATGTCTTTTGATAGCTATCAAAGGACAAATTTATGCGATTATTTTTGTCCTTTGATACAATACGTACATTGTTTGAGAGGTGAAGCGATGGCCAAGGAAAAAACAGAGAAAAGAGAGGTAAGGCTCAGCCCGCAGCAGCTTGTTTCATTGTACCAGAACCAGCGCGCTTTGATGGACGGCCTTCTGCAGCAGGAAGCGATGATGCAGTCCGCATTGCAGGAAATCGCAGCCGCAGAGGATGCGCTGAAGGAAATAGACAAGGCCGATGCAGGCGCGAACATCCTTGCCCTTCTCGGTGCCGGAGTTTTCGTCGAAGCGCAGGTGAAAGGCAAGCAGGTCAAAAGCGACATCGGCACAGGCGTTATCGAAACAACAACAGTGAAGAATGCGCTCGCCCACCTTGAAATAAAGAAGAAAAATGTTTCAGCAAACATGGCAAGGCTCCAGAAAAAAAAACAGGAAACCGCGGTCGGCCTTGCAAGGCTTGAGTCAATACTCAAGCAGGTGCAGGGCGCACTGGCCAAGAAAGACACTTCGCCCTCGAGCGTTTCCTGAACGTGAAGCAAAATGTTTGACCTGCTGAAGGAAAAGATTGCCGCTTTTGCAAGCAAGATAGGCAAAAAAGCAGAGGAAAAACCAGCAAAGCCTGTTTCCGGACAGCCCGAGAGCGGCAGGACCGAGATATCTGATTATTATGAGAAGCCCCAAGCAAAGCCTTTTGAAGAAATGGTGCTTCCCGGAGCCGAACCAAAAAAAGCCCTTCCGATTGAGAAAGCGCCTGCCACAAAACCAGCGGTCGATGGAAAAGCCCCGGCGGTTGATGAAAAGCCTGCCAAAATCAGCGCGCTTTCCGACAGCATTTCCAAAGTGAAGGAAAAGCTTGCCAAGGCAAAAGCCGGTGAAACGGTTGCGCCTGAAAAGCCTATTGAAAAAAAGCCAGGGGAAAAGCCCGCCGAAATCCCGAAAGCCGCTCCGGCTGAAAAACCGAAGCCCACTGAAAAGCCGCCTGAAGAGGAATTCAGCCTTTCAAAGATCAGCAGTTTGTGGAAGGAAACATTCAGGCCGCCGCCGAAAATTGAGCTGCCCGAAGAGAAAGCGGAAATTCCGGCAGAACAGCCTGTCAGGCAAAAAATCCCGGAAATTCCAAAAGTCGCGTCATCCGCCCCGAAGAAAGAGTTTTCGCTCAAGACGCCCTTCAAGGAGCCTGAAAAAGCCCAGCCCAAACGAATTCCTGACGAGGAAAAAAGGGAATTGAAGGCAAGGGTCGGCGCAATCAAAACATTGAAGGGCGTTTTGCAGGGCTATGTGCAGTTGGGCGAAAAAGAAATCAACGGAATGCTTTTCGAGCTCGAACTCTCCTTGCTTGAAGCCGATGTCAATCAGGAAACAGCGAGCGCCCTTGTCCAAAAAATAAAGGAATTGCTGGTCAGCGAGAAGATTCCGCGCGGGAACGAGGTCAGCGGCTTCCTTCAGGGCAAAATCAAGGAGGCTCTCACAGAGCTCACGGCCACGGAAAGGGTCAATTTGTTCGAATTGATTGAAAGGTCGAGGAAGCCGTTCAAGATATTGTTCCTCGGCCCGAACGGCGCAGGCAAAACCACAACAATTGCAAAGCTTTCCTTTGCGCTCCAGTTAACCGGGAAAACAGTTATTTGGGCTGCAGGCGACACCTTCCGCGCCGCTTCCATCGAACAGTTGGAAGAGCACGCGAAAAAACTCAAAATCAGGGTGGTGAAGCACAAGTACGGCGCAGACCCTGCCGCGGTCGCATTCGATGCAGTGAAAGCTGCGGAAGCAAGCCACACAGATGTCGTAATGGTTGATTCTGCAGGCAGGCAGGAAACAAACAAGAACCTTATAGAAGAACTGAAAAAGATGGAGCGCGTCCTGAAGCCGGATTTCAAGATTTTTATAGGTGAAGCGTTCGCAGGCAAAGGCCTGCTCGAACAGGCAAAGGCTTTCGATGAAGCGCTCGGCATCGACGGCTTTATCCTCACAAAAATCGACACAGACGCAAAAGGCGGCACAGTGCTCTCGCTGTTGTGCGAACTCAAAAAGCCGGTTCTCTTTATCGGCACAGGCCAAGGCTACGAAGACCTGGTTCCTTTCACGCCGCAATACATTATCGACAGGATTGTATGAACGCTAGTTCTGTTCAGGCGCCGATTATGCCTGCAAACATCAGCAGTGCGATTGCCACTCCGATTAAGCCTTCGCCTGCGATTACACCTGCGGCCAGCAGCCTTCCGTTTTCAGTCCATTTCCTTTTGTCAGCGTACAGCCTTATCATTCCCCCCACAAACAGCGGGAACGCCAGTGTTATCGGCGCGTAAAGCCCTATGCCGAATGCAACCATGACAATGCCGATTTTGAAAAAATATGTCAGAGCCAGCGTTGCAATAAAGCCCAAAGCGATTCCGGCAAGCATCGGCAATTCAATGGACTGCGCCGAAATTATTCCTTTCAATGCGACTGCCTGCGGCGCAGGGAACATTGCTATTCCAATCCTTGGCTGCAGTGCGATCAGCACAAAGCCCAATACCAGTGCGCCTGCAATCACCCCGATTACCTGGCTTGCTGTCTGGCTTCTAGGGTCTGCTTTCAGCAAATGCCCTGCTTTTAAGTCCTGCATGAAATCCCCGCCCATTCCGGCCGCAATGCAGACTATTGCGGACAGGATTATGAGCGGCAGTGCTTGGAATCCCAAAAATAATTTTGCTATCAGGAGCACGATTATCGCGAACACTTCCATGGGGTCGACATTCATTTCGCCTGTCGCCCTTGCCCCTACATAAGCCATAAAGAATGCCCCGACAATTGCCACAACAGAAAGCACAGGGTCGAGGTTTGCAGCAATGGTCACAAGCGCCACTGCCAGCACTATGCCAAGAACCCAGAACCTGTTCAACTGCTTTCTTTCCTCGTCGAACCCCTCGAACATTTTTTTCAGCGAAGGCAATCCTTTAATCAAAAAATATGCAACTGCCGCCCCGATTACAACCCCTATGCCCAAAGGCCCTGTGACCGCACCCATCGCGCTTCCCTTGTCCGCGAATGCTCCGCTTGAAACAAGCCAGGGCGCAATCGCAAAGTTGCTTATCAGGGCGCCGAAAAACCACACGCCTGTGAACAAAGGCCCGATAAGGAAACCGCCTGCGAAAGTCACAAGCGATACTCCGAAACCAATGGAAAAATATTTCGAAATGTCGAGCTTTAAAGTATCAAGGCTCACAAGGCTTGGAATCGCCTTGAAATAATCCCTTATTATTGCCAGGAATGCGCCGATTCCGAAAGCAAAAAATAATTTTTTGGCTTTTTCCCCGCCTTCATCGCCTGCTTCCACAAGCGCGGCAGCAGCCGCGCCGTCAGCAAAAGGCAGCTTTTCCCTTTCAATCATTTCTTTTCTCAATGGGACAGTGAATATCACGCCGAGCAATCCGCCTGCAAGCGCAATCAGGACTATTTCAGTTGCGCTGATTTGCATTCCCAAAAGATAGAGTGCCGGAATAGTGAAGATTATTCCTGCCGCGAGCAGGCCGCCAGTGCTTGCTGCCGTCTGCGCGACGATTATTTCCTGCTTGGATGTTTTTCCAAACAGTTTCAGGAGTGCCATCGCCATCAGGGAGGTGGTTACAATCGGCCAGTACACTCCGCCGATCATCAGGCCCAAGTATGCGGAGTACATTGCCACCGCTATAGAGAGCACAAACCCGACAAGCATTGCCTTTGGCGTTAGTTCTTTCACATTCATTATGGCTCCCCCCTGAAAAGAAACATTACTTGGCAAATAAAGTTTAAATATTGAATCGCAAGGTAATAAAACCTTTCAATGCTTATTTTTTGTATGGCCTTGGGTGAAAAGTTAAGGGTGGCAATGGAGCGCCTGAAGAATGCCGCTTTCTTGGACAAGGATGCGATAGCCGAGGCTGTAAAAGAAATCCAGCGCGCCCTGATTTCTTCGGATGTTGAAGTCAACCTTGTGTTCAACCTGAGCAGGGAAATCGAGAAAAAAGCCTCCGAGGTCCCGCCCAAAGGAATCGACCGCAGGGAATTCATAATCAAAACCACTTACGATCTGCTCGCAGACCTGATCGGCGGCCAGCATGAAGCCCCGAAAGAGCCGAAGAAAATTCTCCTGCTTGGCTTGTTCGGGCAGGGCAAAACCACAACCGCGGGAAAACTGGCGGCATGGCATAAAAAGCGCGGAAGGCATGTTTCTCTGGTGTGCGCGGACGTGCACAGGCCGGCTTCATTCGAGCAATTGCAGCAGGTTGCAGGCCAAGCAGAGGTTGAATTTTACGGCATCAAGGGCGAAAAGAGCGCTGTTAAAATCGTTCAAAGCGCATTGCACGAATTGAAAAAGCAGGATTTGGTTATTGTTGATTCTGCAGGCCGTTCTGGC
>JAZDDY010000091.1:0-2091 GCA_043809265.1 Candidatus Iainarchaeum sp. | reverse complement strand
GCAAATCGTTCAGTTTTTTTTCCTCAAGCCTTGCGATTATTTCCAGCTTTCTCGCAAGGTCCCCTGTCACTTCGATGCTCAGGGTTCTAGCAGTGCTTTTTGGAAGCGTTGGTTCAGGCAAATCAATTCACCACCAATATTATCCATCAGGAAAATAAAAGGGTTTGCTTTTCTTTTGCAGCCCAAAAGAAATCCTCAATCCAGCAAATGACCCATTTTTTCTTTTTTTGTGGCTATATATTTTGCCATGTGCTTGGTGAGCTTGACTTTCAACGGAACCCTTTCAGTGATGCATAAGCCGTAGCCTTCAAGGCCCACGATTTTCGCAGGGTTGTTTGTGAGAAGGCGTATTTTTTTGATGCCGAGGGCGCGCAGGATTTGCGCTCCAATGCCGTAATCCCTGATGTCAACGCCGAAGCCGAGCTTTTTGTTCGCTTCCACAGTGTCAAGGCCTTTTTCCTGGAGTGCATAGGCTTTGATTTTGTTCGCTATCCCGATGCCCCTGCCCTCGTGCTCAGGAATATAAACAACCGCGCCCCTGCCCTCGCGCTGGATCAATTGCATTGCCTTTTCCAATTGCTTTCCGCAATCGCATCTCAGGGAATGGAAGACATCGCCGGTAAGGCACCCGGAATGCATCCTTACAAGCACAGGCTCGTTCCTTTTCCATTTGCCTTTCACCAGCGCGACATATTCCGCTTTTGATATTTTGTGCCTGAAAGCGATCGCCCTGAATTCGCCGGAATTCGTTTTCATGTTTGCCTCTGCGACCTTTTCGACAAGGCTTTCCTTTTTCAGCCTGTAATTCACCAACTGTGAAATGGAAATGATTTTGAGGGAATTTTCTTTTGCGATTTTTTCAAGGTAGGGGAGCCTTGCCATTGAACCGTCAGGCATCATTGTTTCCCCGATAACCCCGACAGGCTTCAGGCCTGCAAGTTTCATTAGGTCCACGCTTGCTTCGGTGTGCCCTACTCTTTCAAGGACGCCGCCAGGCTTTGCGACTATCGGAAAGACATGCCCTGGCCTGAACAAGTCCGCTTCCCCTGTTCTCGGGTTTGAAAGTGTCCTGACTGTTTTCACCCGGTCGGCAACAGAAACGCCCGTGGTTGTGTCCTTTTTTGCATCCACGCTGACAGTAAAGCCTGTGCCATACCTGTCCCTTGAGAAGGTCATGGGCGGCAGGGAGAATTGCTTTGCAATAGATTCGTCGATTGCAGCGCAGATTATTCCCGAAGTGTTTTTTATGATGAAATTCATCTGGTCTTCGCTGATTCTTTGCGCGGCGCAAAGCATATCCCCTTCATTCTCGCGCGAGCCGTCGTCCACGACAATAACGATTTTGCCGTCCTTCAAATCGCGCAGTGCGCTGTCAACAGTAGAAAAAGGCATTTTTCTCACTAAGGATAATTGGGTGCCTCTTCGGTGATTTTTATGTCGTGCGGGTGCGATTCCTTGAGCGAGGCATCGGTTATGCGGACCATTTTCGCTTTCCTCAGCGTTGCAATGTCCTTTGCCCCAACCAAGCCCATGCCTGAGCGCAGGCCGCCCATCAACTGGTAGGTTACCTCGCTCAAATGCCCCCTGTACGGGACAATGCCTTCGATGCCTTCAGGCACAAGCTTGTCTTTTTCCTCTATATGCCCCTGGAAATACCTGTCTTTAGAGCCTTTCTGCATTGCGCCAACCGAACCCATGCCCCTGTACTGCTTGAATTTCCTGTTGTAAAGGAAAACTGTTTTTCCCGGGGTTTCCTCGCAGCCTGCCAAAAGCGAGCCTATCATCACACAATCCGCGCCTGCAGCCAAAGCCTTTGTGATGTCACCGCTGTACCTTATGCCGCCGTCCGCGATTATCGGGACTTTTCCCTTTGCTGCTTTAGCACACTCCATTATTGCGGAAATCTGCGGCACTCCGACGCCTGTGACAATGCGCGTGGTGCAAATCGCGCCTGGGCCGACGCCGACCTTTACAGCGTCAGCGCCTGCCTTTATCAAATCAGCAGTGGCTTTTCCGGTGGCAACATTGCCTGCGATTATCTCGCAGCCGAATCTCTTCTTCATCCTCCTGACTGCATCGAGGACGTTGCTT
>JAZDDY010000090.1:0-2746 GCA_043809265.1 Candidatus Iainarchaeum sp. | reverse complement strand
GGGATTGAGCCTCAAATTAAAGGGCAGGGATTCGATCGGCAACAGGGTTGAGGAATTGCAGGCCGTGCCGATTGCCAGGAAGAATCCCGCGCTCGTGATTGCCGTGCTTGAGCCGCTGGAAGGCGAGCGCTCCTATGCTTTCAGCCAGTTTGTTTCACTCAAGGCAAAAATCCTGTCAGACAATTATAAGGTGCAGGGCAAAAAAATGTCATTGGAATGCCCAAGCATTGATTTGGCTGAAGAGCTGGAATTCGACCGGATAAAACAGGAATATTCGGCGGAAATTCTTCTTCCGGATGCGAGCGAAGGGAAAAACAGCGTTGAATGCAAATTAACGGCTTACGGAACCCTGGAAGGGAAAGAGCTCCTGGATTTCGAGTTTTTCAGCATTGCCCTTTCGAACAAGCTGCAGGTGGAATTCATCCAGCCTAGTGCCGGGCTTAATCAAGTCTGGGGCGGCGAGATAAGGGAGTTCAAGGCAAGGTTTTTCCAGCCAAACAACCATTTGTTCGGGCTTTTGGGCTTGGAAGGGGAATTGTCTGTCGACGGCAACATCCAAAGCGTTTTCCTTGTTTTCGATGAAAAGGAAAAACTGCACAAGGTTTTATTGGCTGCCCCGCTCATTGCGGGCAATCATTCCATTTCCCTTGCTTTAAAGGGCGGCTTTGATGGCAAGGCCGCGATGCTTGCAACAATCGAGCAGGGCATTCCCTGGCTGCCTAAAATCAGCCTTGAAACAATCGGCATGGCGATTGTTTTCCTGCTGGTTTTCGTTTTCCTGGCATTATTTTTGAGGAATTCCCTCAGGGAAAGACGGTTTTTGCTGCAGGGGAAGGAGCGCCTGGTTGGCCTTGAGAAAAAATACAAGTTCGAGTTTTTCAAAAGGCATATTGCGGAAAGCGAACTGAACGACAAGGTTAAGAGGCTGGGAATGGGCATTAAATGCATTGACGCGCTTTTGGGCGGCAGTTTTTGGGTTTACTGCGGTTTCCTGAAAACATTTTTCACGGCAAAGAACCCGAAGAGGATGCCGGAGATTGCGCAGGCGGCAGCCCTCACGACAAGGCTTGCCGGAAGGATCGGCGAGTTTTCAAGGGAAGAGATCGCAAGAGGCATAAGGGGCGAAGGCTACAGCGAAAAAGTCCTTGAAAAAGTGCTCCTGCGGCTTTATCCAAAAGGGCCTTAGGCAGGCGCATGCATTAAAAATTTAAACTGGAAAAACATGATATTTGCCATGACGCCTTCAAAATCATTGCATTGTTTTTTTTGCCTGGCTGCCGTGCTGGCTTTGTGCAGCATGGCTTTTGCAGCCGGCGATTTAAGTGCGGAACTTTCGGCCAGCGCGCTCGAAATCCAGGAAGCGCAGGCAGTCGATTTCAATTTGAAGCTGGCTGATTTCCCTGAAAGCCTCTGCGAATTCGAATGGGATTTCGGTGACGGCTGCTCTGTAACTACTTCAAGCAGTTTCATAAGCCATGCCTTTTTCATCGCCGGAAGGGGCGAAAAAGAAGAGTTCACTGTAACAGTTCAAGTGACGGATGTAAGGGATAAAGGGAAGGAAAACAGCACGGTTTTGGCTGTTGCGTCACTGAAGCTTTCAGTCCAAAATAGCCCTTTCAGGCCGCACATTTGGCAGCCGAGCCAGTTTGATACCTGGGAGGCAGGCACAGAGCAAAATGTTTCGCTTGAGTTCGAAGATGATTCTGCCTTGGCGCTGACCTCTGCAGAAGTAACTTCATTCAACGCATCAATCAAGGGCCAAAAAATAGACCTGAACTGGGCCGACAAGGATTTACTTGCCGGAACATTTAAGCCGGATGCTTCTTTCGGCCCGATTGAAAAAATCGTTATAACGGCGCAGGCGCGCGACCTCAAGGAATTAAAAAAATTCAGTTTCCCTGTTTTTTTTGAATCGCCTGTAATTTCTGTTTCAAGCCCTTTCGGCGAAGGCAGTTCGCTTAAAGTGAATTCCAAAATCGGAAGGCTTGAATTTGATTTGAAGCGGCCGAATGGAAATGCACAGGACAGCGGGGATTTCACGGCCTGGCTTTTGGCAGGGGCTACCGTGATGGAAAAGCAAAAACTGTCTTTTAAAAACAGCAAATGGTCCGGGGAATTCAATTACATAATCGCCGAGGCTGAATCCGGGCCTTTGGAAGTGACTGTTTCAGGGCAGGACGAGTTTGGCACAAAGGTTGAAAAAAATAGCTTTATTGTGTCGGTAGCCAAGCCCGGGTCAGGCGGGCAGGAAAAGCCTGAAACAGGCAAGATAGAATTTATTTCCCCGATGGATAATGCGATTATTGACATCAATGCCGGCCTCAACATGCTGAAATTGCAGGTTTCAGACCAAAACGCCTTTGACAAGAATATTTCGGCCATGCTCCATATAGACGACAACTCTTTTGGCTTCCCAATAGCGCTTTCCTGCGATGAAAGCGGAGTGTGCTCATGTGATGATATTGGGCTGGATTTGCCTTTGGCAACAGGAAAGCACACCCTGACTGTCAACTTGGCGCAGTCGTCGTTTTCCGACAGTGCCGAGATTTCAATCGAAATAGTCGACTCGGCCTATTGGTTCAAGGTTTGGGTCCTGACTATTTTGGTTTTTGTTGCGGGGTTTGCAGTGTTTATCTTTGTCTGGAGGAAGAAGTGCAAGAGAATGGATGCGCTTGCTTTGAAGGGAAGGCTTGAAGAAATCGCAGAACTCGAAAAAAAGGCAAAGGTCGAATTTTACAAAAGGCAG
>JAZDDY010000089.1:0-10514 GCA_043809265.1 Candidatus Iainarchaeum sp. | reverse complement strand
CTTTTGCTTGCCTTGTTTTTGTCAGCGTTTTTCCAGCCTTTGGCATTAGTCCTTTTTATTGTAGCAATGCCGTTTTATGCAGCAATTCTCCTGTTGTTTTCAGGCATTTCCGTAATTTTTATTTTGTTGATGTTCGGCCTTGCATATTTTGCAAGTTGTTACTCTGAAAGAAAGAAAAAAACCATTGCCGGTTTTGTGCTTTTCTTGGTTCTGCTTGTAGCGGTGTCATTTGCAGTTCTGTTCTTGGCTGAAGTTTACAATGACGCGTTCGGGAGGTCATGCAGCAAGGATTCAGACTGCCAATGCGTTTGCGGCCAAGGCGGGGTTAATGGGAACCAGATTGCAATTCGCGACCCTTTTTTAATGATTGATTGCTGGCAGATGACCGCTTCCTGCAAGGACGGCAAGTGCACATGTGCCAGTGCCAGCACTAGATGAACGCACAACCGCACCCAAACTTTTAAAAACAAAACCCGCTTTTATCTATTAAATTCGAATCATGGGGGCTTTTTGCATGGGTGTTTTTGGTTTCTTTGACGGAAAAAAGGCTTTGTTTGTAGCGATTTTCGCGGTTCTGGCTTTCGTTTCTGCAGGAATAAACTTTTCCTCGCTGCTTGGCACGCAAAACCAGTCCTTCACTTATTTCCAGTTATTTGCGCCTGCCACGGGCTTCTTTTTGGGGCCGATTGCAGGGGCAATGAGCGTTCTTGCAGCACAGGCTGCCTCGCTTTTGGCAGGAGGAGACTTTTCGCTCTTCAACATCGCAAGGCTTGCCCCGATGTTTTTCGCAGCCTATTATTTCGGGACAAAAAACAAAAAGTTTGTTGCACTTATCCCCCTTGCCTGCATGGCGCTCTTCATTGCGCACCCGGTGGGCAGGGAAGCATGGTTTTATTCTCTCTTCTGGCTGATTCCATTGGCGGCAGCACTGTTCAGGGAAAACCTTTTCCTTAAAAGTTTGGGGGCCACGTTCACGGCGCACGCAATCGGCGCGACAGCATTCATTTACTTTTTGCCAAGCACCCCTGCTTTGTGGGCGATGCTTGTGCCTGTGACCGCAGTGGAAAGGCTTGTGTTTGCCTGCGGGATTTCACTTTCCTTTATTGCATTCAACACGGCACTTTCATGGCTTGAATCAAAGGCATTCTTCAAAGGCCTCAGGGTCGACAAGAGGTATGTGGTGAAATTAAATGCAGCTTAACGAAATGCACTTGGGCAAAGTGAAAGAATTCGACCCTGAAATCTATGGCCTGATAGAAAAGGAAAAGGAAAGGCAGATGGAAGGCATCGAACTGATTCCAAGCGAAAATTTGGTCAGCCAGGCAGTCCTGGAAGCGCTTGGGACAGTGCCGACAAACAAGTATAGTGAAGGCTATCCGGGAAAAAGGTATTATTCCGGAAACGAATTCATCGACGGCATAGAGAATGCCGCAATCGACCGCCTGAAAAAGCTGTTCAATGCAGAGCACGCGAACGTGCAGGTCCTGAGCGGCGCTCCTGCAAACATGGCGGCATTCTTTGCCTTCATGAAGACAGGCGAGACACTTTTGGGAATGCGCCTTGACATGGGCGGCCATTTGACGCACGGCCACAAAGTCAATTTTTCAGGCACAATATTCAATTCGGTGCAGTACACCGTGGACCCGAAAACAGAATTGATTGATTTCGGCCAAATCAGGAAAACAGCAAAGGAAACCAAGCCTAAAATCATCCTCAGCGGCTACAGCGCCTACCCGCGCTCCATTGATTTCAAGCAATTCAGGGAAATATGCGATGAAACAGGCGCAATCGCAATGGCCGACATAGCGCACATTGCAGGGCTTTGCTGTGCAGGCGAGCACGAAAACCCTGTGCCCTACTTTGATGTTGTGACCACTACAACGCACAAGACACTGCGCGGCCCGAGAGGCGCGGCAATAATGTGCAAAAAAGAATTTGCAGAGCAAATCGACAAGGCTGTCTTTCCTTTTTTGCAGGGCGGCCCGCACGAAAATGTAATTGCCGCAAAGGCAGTGGCTTTCAAGGAAGCATTGCAGCCTGAATTCAAGAATTATGCAAAACAGATTGTTAAGAATGCAAAAGTGCTTGCCGAAACCCTGATGGAAAAAGGCAACAGGCTGGTTTCAGGAGGCACAGACAATCACCTGATGCTTGTCGATGTTTCAAAGAAAGGACTCACAGGAAAGGAAGCAGAGGCTGCGCTTGAAAAGGCAGGGGTTTACTGCAACAAGAATACAATTCCATTCGACCCGCGCAAGCCATGGGACCCGAGCGGAATCCGCCTTGGCACGCCTGTGGTGACAACGCGCGGCATGAAGGAAAGCGAAATGAAGGAAATCGGGGCGATAATCAATTCGGTCCTTGAAAAGCAGGATTTAGCCACAATCGAAAAGGCGCGCTCAAGCACAAAGGAATTGTGCAAGAAATTCCAGTTCTACAGGTAAGTATTCATTTCCTGTGTTCTGCAAGCCTTTGTTTTGCCTTTGCGAGCATGTATTCCGCGATTTCGAGGCTTGCCCGCTGAACCTCCAAGTCGGCTGAAAGGGAGGCCCTTTCTGTCACATAGCGCTGCCTTGAAATATCCCTCAGCCGCTCAAGCGTTTGAAGTTCTTCTAGGTTGCTTTTGGCTTTTTCAAGTTTCCTTTGGACGCCGTCTTTTCTCGCGTTCGCTTCTTCTATAAATAGTTCGAGCAAAGTCTGCCCGGCTCTTCCGAATTCTTTCGGGAAAAGATTTTCAAATAAAGTGTTCGTTGCCTCGGCAAGCATTGTTTTGTCCTGTGCGAATTGCCTGGCATCAAGCGATTCCACCTTTGCCCCGCCCTGTATTTCCGCAACAAGGTTTCTTTTTTGGGAGTGCAAAAGCTCGCGCTGGATTTGGTCAAAAACCAGGTCGGCTCCCTTTGCTGCGGCATCAAGGGTTTTTATGCCTTTTTCGAGCAATGCCCAGCGCCTTTGGCCTATTTGTTCGCGGACCGACTCCAGATTTTTTTCAACGATCCGGCTTACCTCCCTGCAAACCAATATGTGTCCCTTGAAAAGAAGTGCCCAGTCAGGCCTCCCTCTGTCGACATTGGCTTTGGAATCTGCGCGGTTCCTGGCAATCATCTCTTCAAGGTTTTTTCTCAGTTCCAGAAGAAACATGGCTTTCTGCTGGGGGGAAACGAAACGCAGGCCGTAATAGTTCAGCCCAAACCTTTTGGCCTCCTCGAGTGCAAGCGAACTTAGTTGGCGCATTGCGGTTTGTTCATTGAAACTTTGCCGTGTTCCGGGATTGGGTTTTGCCTGGGATAAAACGCGCTCGATACGGTCATCAAGGCTATTTCTTTTGTTTGTGGAAAATATGTCGAATGCTATTTCGCCGGCCATTGCCCTCGCAGTCCTGCGCTGGGCATGCATCACAGGCGGAGAGAAATCGGCTAATGCTGACCTCTTGGCTGCGACCGCATTGAGCTTTCCTAAAAGCTTAGCCGCCCTTCTGGGGCTTCTTTCATTCGGTGTGCTCCCTGCTGGTTCGCCCTTCCATTTTGCCATATGAGAAACAACCAGAATAGTAGGCTTAAATTTATCTTTGTGGCGGTTTCACCTGCACCTTATCGCCCTTTTTTCAGTCACAATCTTGTGCACTCTTATATCGTGCTTTTCAGCAGGGATTTTTTCCACCAACTGGCATTCGAAGGCTAAGCCGATTATTGGAATGCCGGCCGGCAGTTTTGCGAGAAAGCGGTCGTAATAGCCTTTGCCGTAGCCGAGCCTGTGGCCTGTTTTGTCAAAGGCGGTGCCTGGAACGAAAATTGCGTCAATTTCACTGCAGTCCTCGACCTTTATGCAGCAGCCTTTGGGCTCGAAAAAACGGTTTTTTTTCTGCAAATCGTTCAATGAAAGGATGCAGCGCATCTCCATTTTTTGGCTGTCCAACACTGTCGGCACCACGACCTTTTTGCCTGCGTCAAGCAGATCTTCAATCAATGAATCAGTCCTGACTTCAGAGCCGCTGTTGACATAGCATGAAATTGTCCCGGCGGACTGTATTTCGGAAAGGGAAAAGGCCCTTCTTGCTATCAGCAGGCTTTTTGCAGTCGCTTCTTCCTCGCCAAGCCCGCGCCTTTTTTCAAGCGCAGCCTTTCTAATGCCTTCTTTCATGCATTCAAAAGCAAGCACAGTAATGTTTTTAAATGAGGAGTGGATAATAATAGTGTTTCCGGTGAAATCATGAAACGCTTTTATTTTGCAATCGCTTTGATGGCATTGCTTGTATGCTCCTGCGCTTCGGCTGCAGTGATTACCTGGCTGAAGGTCGATGATGTGAGCCTGGCAGCAACCGGGGCGACCACTGTGCCGGTTTCCGCGGAATGCTATAACGAAGTGACAGGTGCTAAAATACCTCCGGGCAGCGGCACCACAATCAACCTGAAGTTCTATCAAAACTCGGGCGCACAGATTACCTCTGTTGTACCAAGCCCGAGCAACATATCTTGTTCAAGCGGTTCGCCAACGCCAACTTTTCAAATAACTTTCCCAGGCCCCGCGGTTTATTATGCTGAGGCAACTCTTTCAGGCGCCTCCCCGGGCCTTCCTGAAAAGGCATGGTTTGCTGTTTCAAGGCCTTTTTCAGGGATAAGCGTGCCTGATGCAAATCCGTTGGCTGCGCTGGCCGCCTGCATTTCTGTACTGCTTATTTCAGGCAGGAAAGCCGAAAAGAAAAAGTAAAACTGATTGTTCCTCAGAATGCCGAGAAAGCAAGCGAGAAGAAAAGCAGCACAGCCATCGAGCAGATGTATAAAACAAGGCTTTTCAGGATGCCTGAATTTGTGGCTGCTTTTATTGTGAGGAAAGGGTAAACGAACAGCATGTAAAACAGCAATACAAGCGCTATTGCAGACACTGCAATCATTCCCGGGCCGCCCAAAAGTTCCTCGCTTTCTTCCGGCACCAGCTTGGAAAGGTCTGTTTTTATGCCGTGCTCTGTTGCGAATTCCCCGAGGGCGCCTGCATTTCCGGCCGCTATCAGGTCCAGGAATTGGGTTGTTTCAAACGAGTCAAGCTTTGCATCTTTTGCCACCCTTGCGATGCCGAAAAGTTTCGGGGCAAAGGCAAATGAGGCTATGAATGCCAGCAGGATTACCAGCGCAATCAGAAGCCACATCATCGAAAGCGAGGAATATATTGCCGAAAATTTTCCCTTCATGTGTTTTCCGGCCGCCAGGAAGCCGAAAAAGTAAACAGCCGCTGAAATCGCAATCCAGCCGAGATAATTTTTGATCGTATACGAGGCAAGCCAGGCAAGGTCGATTTCAAGCGATATTGCCAGGAAGGCAAGGAGCGTAAAAACCGAGGGCAGCAGCACAAAAAAGAGGGCTGTGCCGAAACTTGGCTTTTCCCCTGCGCTTTTTACAGTGCGGCCTGGAAAAACAAAGAAATTCAGCGGATTCAGGTCCATCAGTTCACCAAACCATTCCAGTCATTTAAATAAGCGCATTCCCATTATTATTTTTTTCCATTGAGTGTTTTCCGGGATTTACCTTGTTTTTCCTGCGTCCCTTATCCTTTCGAACATTTCCCTTGCCTTTGCGTTCTTTTCGAAATGGCTCCTTATGGGGGAAACGATTTCGTCGATATGGGACGCCACCGCCTTTTTGAGGTCAAGCGGGTGCAGTTCTTTTGCCTTGAAGGCGGCCTCAAGCTCGGCATAACTGCCGAAAGAGACCGGGCCGCCGAACTTGGCAAGCCTTTCCACATTCAGTTCCTTGGCTTTTTCAAATATAAGGTATTTTGAGTATTCAAGCAAAGGGTTGTTTTCCGCAATGCCGGCAAGGCAGTAGGCGTTCATTATCTTTTTTTCTATCTCTTCCTTTGAATCGTGGACGAAAATGCTGGATTCAGGCTTTGACTTGGACATCTTTGATTTTATTGCGTCCTCTTCCTTTAGGCCCTGCAATCCCAAAAGCATGTGGTGGTGCACTGCAACAGGCTTTTTTCTCCCGAATTTCGGGGCAAGCTCCCTTGCAAGGATATTGGCTCTTCTCTGGTCCAGGCCGAGCTGGCATATGTCCACGTCCAGCATGAAAATATCGGCAACCTGCATGCTCGGATAGAACTGCTGTGCGACAGTAAGGTCGTCGGCCTCTTCCCTGCCTGCGACCAGCATCGCCCTGAGGTTTCTTTTGTTTGAAAGGTTCCTTGCAATATTGAGCACGGTATCCCAGTATTTCAATGAATCCATCAGTTCGGAGGCCCAGACAACGTTCAGTTTTTTCACAGGAATGCCTGCTGCCTTCCAGACTTCGACAAAATATTCGCCGCAATCATGGATCAATTCCATGTTGCCGTCGAACTTGTTGTTGACAAAAGCGAAATAATCCGCGAGATAAAGCGTGAAATCGATTCCCGCATCCATCAGCTTCTTTATTGTAATCGTGCGGTACACGGCAAACGGCAGGTGCGCCAGCCCTGAAGGCTCAAAGCCGTCGTAGGCAGTAAGCTTTTTCCCTGAATCAAGCATCTGCACAAGCTCTTCCCTTGTGACGATTTCTTCTGCAACGCTTTCAATAAGGGCAAGACGTTTCTCGGTTTCCATTCAAAAACACCTTCACTATTAACAGAGTAAAAACATAAAAGCTTTTACGGCATATGCCGGCAAACAAAGCATGCCAAAGCACATAAAACAAACCGGATAAACCCATAAAAGCCTTTACTGGCTTTTCTTTAGCATGCCTGAAGGGAAGGTTTTGGCTTTCGGGGCGTTTGACCTCCTGCATCCCGGTCACCTGTTTTATCTCAAAAAAGCCAAAAAACTTGGTTCTGAGCTTGTTGTGGTGGTGGCAAGGGATAAAACAATCGAGGCAGAGAAAGGCCACGCCCCGGTGCAAAGTGAAAAGGAAAGGCTCCAAATAGTGAATGCATTGAAGCCGGTGGACCGCGCTATCCTCGGAGAAAAAGGCGAAAACAGGCTGTCGGTCATCGCAAAGGAAATGCCTGAGGTGATTGCCTTGGGCCATGACCACAAAATCAAGAAAAAAGCGATAGAGGCTTATCTTGCTGAACAGGGCCTTTCATGCAAAATCGTGCGCTTGCCGGCATTCAGGCGCAAAAAATTCAAGAGCTCGCTGGCAAGGAAAAAAATCTGCAGGGGAAAGGACGAATTAGGGCTTGACATGATGAGCTTTTAGGGCTTTCCTGTCGCCTTCTCGGAAAGTATCTTCTGCAGCAAAATATTGTCCTTGTATTTCCCATCGTGCTTGAACGCGTTCGGCAGATAACCGTATTGCTTGAAGCCTGCTTTTGCGAAAAGGCTTTTTGCCGGCTCGTTGTCGTGCTGAACCTCAGCCAGCACAATTTCAATCCTTTCAGGCATGGTTTTCAATGCTTCCATTACAAGCGCCTGCGCTATGCCTTTGCCTCTCTGCGCCGGGTCAACGGCAAGCGAATAAATGCTTGCAAGGTGCGCGTGGTTAGACGAGCCAAGCTTCACAAGCACATGGCCTGCAATGTTCGAGTCTTTTTCTGCCACAAGCCTCCACTGGGAGCCGAGCGCAAGCGCCCTCTTGACTTCCCTTTTTGCCCTTGTGATGCCCCAGTGCGGGAAAATGTGGGAGAGGCCCAGGGCGTCGTTTTCTTTTATTTTGCGGATTTCAAAATCAGGCATCGCATTCACTTATTTTGGCTGGGGAATCCTTTCATCCCCTATTTTCCTGCTTGCATGGCTTTTGCCGACATCTATGACAAAATCAGGGTGGATTATATCGCGGCCGACAAGTACAGGGTAAGCCATTTCGGAGCGGTCTGTGAGCGCAAACCTCACTGTTTTCCTTACACCGTGCAATACCAGGTCGCCTTTTACAATGGCTCTCCTATTCCAGCCTTTGCCATCGCTCCTGCATTTAACCCTTGAAGTGCTCACAATCGGGCCCAACCCTGCCTTGGCTGCAACCCGCATGTCGACGCTTGAACGGCTTGCGCCGCTGTCAATAAGGGCTTTTGCCTCAACAGTGGCCTTTGAACCGATTATTTCAACGCTCTCGACAAGCCCCAATACCTTTTTTTCAGGCAAAGAAACAGTTCCCTGGCGTCTTTCTTCTGGCATTTACTATAAATTGAAAAACAAAAGGGATTTAAAGGAACGGCATTGGCTTAAAACGCAGTAAAACCGCCTTCCAAGGCATAAAAAGCCAAACCCTGCCGCCGCAGGCCAACAGAAAGGGTTTTATTCCTTCGGCCTCCCTTACGTATTACTTTTTGGCATGGGTTCAATCAGTGTTTTTCTACTGCGGGTTGTGTTAAATGAAGCTTCTTATGATTACAAAAAAGGCCAAGAGACGGCATCCCCTGCTCAAAAAGACCTTTGAAGAAAAAGGCTTTGAAGTGAAAAACATAGACATCAAGGAAGTGAGCCTTTTCTCTGAGCGCGGCAAGTCAAGGATAGAGGGGCCGAAGCTCTGCCTTGCCGAAACAAAGGCGGCATACATCGAGGCAGGCCTGAAACTCACGCAGTTTGTCGAGCCTTTGCTTGACGAGATCGAAAGGAGAGGCATTTACTGCCAGGTAAAGGCAGGCTCGCACTATGCGCTCTCCAACGAGCCGCTCCAGACAACCACCCTTAACGCCTATGCGGTGAAAATACCGAGAACCTTTGTTTTCAGGAGCCAGGGAAAGGTCAAAATCCTTGCAAACAAGCTGTCCTATCCGGCGCTAGTGAAAACATTCGCTAAAGGCGAGAAATCCCAGCGCTTTATAGTGGATTTGCCGAAATCGCTCCTGGCAATGTCCGAAGGCGTAAAGCACGAACTGGACGGCATGATTGTAAGGGAATTCATCGAAGGAGACATAGACCAGTGTGCTGTCATAGGCGACAAAGTCTACAACATCCAGAGAAAATTCGAAAAAGGCGCCATCCAACCCGCAAAAAAAGCAAAAATGTCAAGCCTTTCATCAAAGGACACCGAAACAGCGATCCATGCCGCAAGAATCTGCGGCTGCGACATCGCCACAGTCAAAATGTGCAAGGGCTATGTATTGAAAGTGAAGCCGCTTGTTGACTTTTTGCTTTACAACCGCAAGACAGGCGCCGACCTTTTGGCAGACGTAACCGAACTCTTTGCGGAAAAAACAGGCTTTGTGAAAGGTGAAGGCAAATGAGCGGAAAATCCCTTGCAATCATTGCAGCAAGCCACTACAACAAGCAAAACAACAAAGTGCTCATAGCGGAAGCCGAAAAGGCCTTTGACAAGGTATTATTTGCCCCCATAAACAGGCTCATGATTGCCGAAGAAAAAGGCGAATCAAAGCTGCTTTTCAAGGGAATAAACCTGCTTGAATTCGACGCCTGCTATCCGAGGTTCGGTTCCAAGGATTATTTCATGGGGGAAGCAATTCTGCGCATATTGGACAACTCCAAAATTTACACGCCTGTTTCGCTTAAGGGCTTCCAGCTTTCAAACCACAAATTTTATTCGATAAAAAAGCTTGCGGAAGCAGGCCTTCCGACGCTTCTCACCTCGCTTTCAAGCTCTCCTGATGTCGTTAAAAAAATCTCTGCGGAATTCGATTTCCCGCTTGTATTGAAGCTCATAAACGGGTTTGCAGGAAAAGGCGTAATGCTCATAAACGACAACGGGCAATTGAAATCCATTTTAGACACAGTGCACTTATTTGAGGAATACATTTCAACGCAAAAATATGTTGAAAGCAATGCAATCGATTTCCGCTGCTATGTTTTCGGCGAAAAAGTCCTCACGGTTAAAAGGACCGGCGCCAAGGACGACTGGCGCGCGAACATTTCGCGCGGCGGCAAGGCAGAAATCGTCCCTGACAACAAAAAAATGAGCGATGCCGCAATAAAAGCCTCCAAAATCCTCGGCTTCGACATCTGCGCCATAGACTTCATCCAGACCAAATCCATGCCTGAAGGCTTTGCAATCATCGAAGCCAACTTCCAGCCAGGCCCATTCCGCAAATTCCTCGGCAACACAGTGCCCAAAGAAATGATGGAATTCATCAGAGCGAAAGCGGAAAAGGCAAGGAAATAGTCAAAGGTTTTTTGATGGACGCATTGAAGGCGATAAAGACTAGACGAAGTGTAAGGCAATATTCAAGCAAACAAGTAGATGCCAAACTGATTGAAAAAATTATTGAAGCCGGCAAAAGCGCGCCATCCTCAAAAAACACACAACCCTGGCATTTCATTGTGCTAAAGGGAAAGAAAAAAGACAAGGTTGTGGGCATTGTCGAAAAAGAATTCCCAAAGCGCAAATCTATTTATAGGAAAGGCAAAGTGGAGAAACCAACCACACGTTCATCCTGTGTCCTTACAAGAGTTGCCCCTGTCCTCATCCTGGTTTTCAATAAAGCGCCTTACACGCACGGCGAAAACAACGTGATAAAGGACTGCTGCCCTGAATCGCTTTTGGCTTGGACCGTGGAAGTGGAAAGCGTTTCTGCGGCAATAGAAAACATGCTTCTTGCAATCCATGCGTTGGGTCTCGGCGGCGTATGGCTTGCGGATTTCAACTTCGCAAGGA
>JAZDDY010000088.1:0-14282 GCA_043809265.1 Candidatus Iainarchaeum sp. | reverse complement strand
TTGGCGCAATCTTCCCGGCACCGCAGTAATAAAGGCGCGCGGGGAGCTTTTCAGTGTTTCAAAAGAGGATTTCCTGCGCCTTTTGGGCCCGTACGCCTGATTTTTTCAAACTGTTCCGCCGCACAATTCGTACAATCCGATTATTTTGTTCGCTTCCATAAACGCCTTCAGCCTGTCTTTTTCCGCCAGCGCCTTTTCAAAGGCTGTTTTCCTCAATTCAAGGTATTGGGCGATTATTTTGGCTGTTTCCGCCTTGATGCTTTCCTTTTTGATTCCCGCCTCTGCCAGGAGTTCTGTGCTGATTTCAGAGGAAATGAAGCCTTCGGGCTTTATTTGTGGCAGTTTTTGGATTGCGTTGCCTGTCTCTTCGTCATAGTGGTCTTCAAAGTAGTCCCAGTACTCGTCAGCCAAAGGATAGGTGTTCAACAGCAATGCGCTTTGGAAAGAAAAGTCGATGGCCGCTTCCCTTGCAAACGCGGCTTTTGCGGCTTCGTCGGACTGCGCAAGCATGCCGGCATTGTAGTTTTCGAGCTCCAATGCCTTGAAAAACTGCACATCGCCAAGCAGGGAAATGTACAGGTAATAAGTGTAGTCGCCTTCAAGCGAGTTTTCGTCCAAAAGCGCCTGCCCAGGGAAATCGGCCTCTATCTGGCCGAAAACACCGGCGAGCTCGGCATGTTTGGATTCCAGGAGCCTTTTTTCCGCAGAAAAAGGCTTTTGCGGGATGCCGAATGCCTGCACAAGGAGTATGGCGCTGGCAGCCACAAGGCAAAAAATCGCTATTGCTATGAAAATCAAAAGCTTGTTTTCCCTGATTTTTGCGGTTAAAGTCTTTGGTTTCATGCCTATCAGTAGGAATTGCTAACAATATAAAAAAAAAGGCATCGGCCGTTTTTCAGGCGGCCGGGTTGTTGTTCAAAATTTTTATTTGGTTGAGCCTTTCTGCGTGCTGGCAATTTTCCAGAATTCCAGTATGGCGATTATCAACGCTGCCGGGGCAACGAAGACCACAACGTGGTGGACCAACTGCTGGAGAATCAATCCAACTGGTGGCAGCACCTTGTCGATGGTCAGCAATGAGGTTCCCGCAGATTCCGTCAACATCAGGGCAATTGCTGCCGTCAGGAACGGAACTATCTCCTTGTCGCCTACATTGAGGATGCCAACGACGATACCAAGCAGGAACAGAGCGAATGGAACCCATCCGATCCATGACGCGCCCATGCTTAATCCGACTGCTATGCCTGCAATCACTGCGATTACCACTCCCAGGATAAACGCATAGCCACCTAGTTTCTCGTCCATAATAACCCTCCTTCCGAGTTAAAAACTATGTTATTAATGTTTTCGTTGTTTAAAAACATTACGGTCGGCTGAAAAAACACGTTTTTGGCTTTTTTAGGGTGAAAAAATGAAAAAAGGGAAAAATTGCATGATTCACAAGGCCGCTGTCATTGAAGGCGATGCAGAATTAGGCGACAATTGCTCGGTCTGGGCGTGCGCAGTAATCCGCGCGGACGAAGGCAAAATCGAGATCGGGAGCAATACCAGCGTGCAAGAATGCTGCGTAGTGCACGGCGAAACCACAATCGGGGAAAACGTCACTGTCGGCCATGGCGCGATAGTGCACGGCTGCAAGATAGGAAACAATGTCATTGTGGGCATGAACGCCTCAATCCTTACAGGCGCTGAAATCGGGGATTATTGCATTATTGCCGCCGGGGCTGTTGTCAGGGAAGGCCAGAGGATTCCGGCAAATTCCCTTGTTGCAGGGGTTCCTGCCGAGGTCAAAAGGCAGTTGAACGAAGATGACCGGAAAAGGATTGATTGCGCCTGCCGGGCTTACGTTGAAAGGATAAAGAAAAAATGAAAGTGCAGGCTGCCTTTCAGTAGCGCCTGCGTCCTCCCTTTGCGTAGACGGCTTGGTCTAATAGGTTCAGCAGAACCCTGGATTGGTCAAAGAAATTCGATAGTTCTATATCGCGCAATCTTTCGAGTTCGGCAAGCGAAGCAATCCCAAGGATTCCCCCGATTCCGTCACTGGCGATTTCCCTGACATCGGCCGAAGAGTCTTTTTTGAAAGCATCGAGTATGACTTTCCAGGAACTCCGTTGGCCGAGTGCCACAAGAGAGCGCATCATTGCAGCCCTGACTTTGGGTGATTCTTCAAGGGATTTGCCATAGTGGCCATAGTCCAAGCGCCTTTCAATTGCCGGCACAGCCTCAAGGACCCTGAGTTCGCCGGCAATCCTTGCGGCTGTTTCCCTGCTTGTGGAACTTTCCTTTTCAAAAAACTCGATAAGGCGTGCCGGGTTTCTCTTAATATAATCTGCTGCCCCCTCCCTGCCAGGCCCCTTTAGATTTAAGTATTTTTCCAAGTTCCTGCTGAATTCCTGCCTTGATGCCTGTGGCTTGGCTATTGTTATTCTCCCGCTTTTTAGGGCTTTTTTCAGGCTTTTTCTTATTGCAGCCAGCCCTCCCGGCCCTGCCTTTGGCTTCACGCCTTGCCTGTGCTTGTCAAGCAGGGTTTGGTATGCTGCCCTTTCGCTCCGGCTTGCCCCGCCCCTAAGCGGTTTTGGCTTTTGGCCCCTGAAATAATCCCCAATGCTTTTCGGTTTCTTGCTGCCGCCGCGCTTCATCTGCCCCGGAAGTCTCCTTCTCAAACAAACCCCTCCATAAAAACACTCTGGAAATATTGCAGCATTCCTAGTATTTAAAGTTAATGTTATGGAGTGAAAAATCGTGTTATGCTGGCTTGCGGGGCGATTTTCTTTAAACGAGCGCCATTATTTTCAGCAGGCCGTTCACCACAAACTGCACGCCGATTGACAGCAGGAGCAGGCCCATTACCCTTGACATGACCTTTAAGCCCATTTTTCCGAGCACTCTTTCGAAATAATCGGATTTTGAGATTACAATGTAGGACACAATGTAGGAGAGAATTGCGCCGGCGAGGAATTCGCCCAAAAGCACGACCGCATTGATGCTGTCAAATTGGATGGAACTGAAGAGCATCAAGCCCAAGGTTATGGAGCCGGGGCCTGTGAGCATCGGCACCGCTATCGGCGTTATTGCGATGTTTTCCAGCTCTTCTTTTTGGACTTTGTCCAGCATTTTCACTTCTTTTTCCGAAAGCTTTGTTTCATGGCCTTTTCCGGCAAGCATTTTCAGCGCGATATTGGAAAGCACTATCCCTCCGGCAATGTAGAACGAATAGATTTCTATGTGCATGAACTGGAAAATGTAATTGCCGAAAAAACTGAACAAAATGAAGACAATGAATGCGATCAGGACGCTTTTCCTTATCACGGATTGCCTGGCGCTTTTCTTGTATTTTTCAAGCATTGCCATGAAAATCGGGATATTGCCAAGCGAGTTCACCGAAAGGAAAGTGGAAACCAAAACCAAAGTGAAAAACTCAAGCATTCGTTTCACCCGCAAATCATAATTCTCTTTCGAATTCTTCTTTTGTTATTCCCATTGCCTTGATTATCTGCAATAAAGTCCCTTTCTTGAGGGTTTTCTTGTTTGGGATGACAAGAAGCTTTCCATCCTTGTTTTTGAGTATTATGTGGCTTCCTTTCTGCCTTACAAACCCGTAGCCGAGACCGGATGCGGTCTTTATGACTTTTGCAGAAGAAACAACGGGGAGTTTAGGCATAAGCCTTCACGCTTGTCCGGATGATTGAAATGTTTTTAAGCAGCCGTTCAAGTTTTGCTTTCCTTGTTTCCTCGATGTAAATCGAAATCGCTTCCTTGATATTCTTCATTGCGTCGGCCCTTGTTTCCCCCTCCGAGATGCAACCGGGAAGAGCCGGCACATAAGCAGTATATCCGCCCTCTTCCTGTTTTTCCAAAACAACATCGAAATCCATACACTCCACCAAAAAATAATGCTTCAAGGAAAATAAAAAGTTATGCCTGAGTTTAGTGCCCCGGCCGGGACTCGAACCCGGGTCAGAGCCTTGAGAGGGCCCTATGCTTGACCGCTACACTACCGGGGCGTGACAGTAAAAATAATTTAAGGACAACGTAGTTAAATTCTATTGTTGGCTGATGAAGAACAGGCTGAGCACTGACTTTCCATTGGAAGGGATGAACGACAATATGAGTTCTGAGGCCGCCTTTATGTTTTTTTTTCACTTGGCGGGAATTTTCTCTTTTCCTTTCAGCACCACATAGCCAAGCAGGATGCACGCTATGCCGGCCAATGTTTTCACAAGTGAGGATACAATAATTGCAATAGTACTAATTTGAAGCACTTGAAGTGTGCTAGTCGCCTCAGATAAGTCTGCTGCTGGTTCATAAACGCTAATTGCGGCTAGATTTCCAGCTATGTAATCAACACCGGGCCTGATAAGGTTTACACTGAGGTAAAACATCACGGTTCCCTCGATTCCCAGAATCAGCCCGATGATTATCAGCGCAATCCCGACAGCCTTCATTTTTTCCATGCTCTCTTTTCCTTTTTATAATCAAACAATTTAAATACCTGCACAGGGCGTTGCTTCAGGCCCGGCGCCTTATTGCGCTTCGAATTTGTAGTATTCTTTTTCCCTGAACCTGAAAATAATTGCTATTATCAGGAAAGGGAATTGCCCGATTAGGGTGTTGAATTTCAGGACTGTCTTGTTGTAGAAGCCGCGGAAGTATGCTATGTTTTCTTCCAGCATTGCCGTGCGGTTCTGCAGGTCTGCGAAAATTTCGCTCGCTTTCAATGCCGGGTATTTTTCGGACAGCATGAATATTCCCCTCACGATTTTTTCCTTTTCAAGGTATTCCCCGACCTTTTCTTTTGTGAGCTCTTTTCCCACATCCATTCTGGCGAGCGCCACCATTTCCTGCAAATTCATTTCGTGCTTCGCATATCCTTTTGTGATCTCTTCCAGGGCCGGAAGGAGGTCGTTCCTTTTCTTCAATTCTATCATTATCTGGCTTTTGGCGTTCTCGCACCTGTTGTGGAGGGCCACCATCCTGTTGAAAATGTTGTACGCTATCCTTCCAAGGATTATTGCGGCTACGACCGCCAGGTATTGGATCGGTATTTTGAGGTAAAGGTTTGCGAGCCAGAAAATAATCGTCGAGCCTATCAATAAAATTATGTTCGAGTCGTAGAAGAAATTGTCGCCTTTTGCGAAGTCCTCGAGATAGCTTTCCTTGGTTTTCCTGCTTAGGACAAGCGGCATTTCATCGCTTTCCGCAAGGAATTTTTTCCCGCCCTCTTCGCAAACCCAGCCGTTGACAAACACTGTCTGGCCCTCGGTCAGGATGTATTCCGAGGCCCTGCATTTCACCCTGCCCTTGAATACCAGGCCTTGCCTTTCCTCGTCGAATTTTTTTTGGTAGCACGCCTTGACGGCGTCCACTTCGCTGTTTTCGTAATTGACCAGCGTTGTGTCGGTTTTAGGCGGCTTTATTTTTTCCCCCAGCACGGAATCAACATTTCTCAGGCAGATGCCGATGCCGCCTGACTTGTCTTCGACATCGAAGTCGATATAGTTCATTTTATTCACGTCGACTGCCCAGTGGGAGCTGTCTCCGGAACTTTCATAGTGTTCCTTGATGTAATGGTAAAAAACGCATTCGGTTGCTGTGAACGGGCTTAAGAGAAGAGGGCCTTTTGCCTTGATTTTGCCGTAAACCTGGGCCGGCGTTTCAGGCGTGCAGTGCCTGGCCGGCAAAATAGGCTGCCTTTCGATTTTATAAATAAGCGAATCTATTTTGGCCCACTTTCTTGTGAACAGGAACGCTGCCCCGACGAACATGAGCCCGACCAACATGATTTTGATGGCCATTGCAGTCGGGGAAAAGCACTCGTCGCAATCCTCTGCCGCTGCAATCAGGATAAAAAAAGAAACGACCGAAAGCGAAAGCAGCACTGCCTTGAGGTTTATCCTTTCCATTCGCCCACCTTTACCACACATACAACGAAAAGCCAGAATTTAATCTTTTTGCTTGGCGGCGCGCAGGCCTGAAAAAAGCGGGAATGCCAGAGGCGGGATTTGAGCCCGCGACCTTTCGATTATGAGTCGAACGCTCCAACCAGGCTGAGCTACTCTGGCATGTGCCGGTTTATGCTGGTTTACTATTAAATTCAGATAAAAAGGGTTTTAATGTTTGCAGGCGGCGTTCATTCGTCTTTTGCCTTCAATTCCGGGCCTATCCTGCTCATCAAATGGATTTTGCCGTTGTATAACAGGACCCTGTCGGCATAATCTATGAACAATCCTGATTCAATCACTCCCGGCACTTCTTTTGTTTCGTACTCCAGGTCCTCCAAATCATAGACCTTGTCTATGTCCACGTCGATGATGTAATTGCCTGTTTCAGTGACGTATTTTTGCCCGTTCTTGTTCAGCCTGAAGGTTGCCTTGCCGAACTGGTCCAGCCTCACCAGCGAGTGTTCCGCGCCGAAGACATCGACCTCGTAGGGGATGCTGCCGTAAAGCCTTTTCACATAATTGGATTCTTTTGCGACCACAAGCATTTCCGCGGCGCTTTGGCCGACCATTTTGTCCCTTACAAGGGAAGTGGTGAGCCTGCTGATAAAATTAAAATTTTTGTCGATGATGTCAGCGAATTCTATCGACAAGTCTATGTCTGTGTCGTTTATCGAGGCGATTTTCATTTTAAGGGAAGAAGCGATTTCCGCCAGTTTCACCGAGGTCGGCACAAGGCTTAGTTTAAAGCCTTTTTCGTGCGCTTTCAATGCCATCTGCCTCAGGAACATCATGTTCTGCAGGCCTGTGCCGACAGCCAAAACCATTCCGTCCTGGATATATCGTTCGGCAATCGCTTCAATGACCCTTTCATCCAATGGCATTTCCGTCAACCCAGCAGCGAAATATTATGTTTTAAGTGTTTTTAACTGTTTTCTTTCGGGTTCTGCCTGAACCGAACAAAAAGAAAAACAATATAAAAGGAAAAAAGCATTAAATTGTAGGGGATTGTATTGTACTTTGGCGAAACCGAATCAAACGAGGTCAAATTCGACAGCTCTGAACTCAAAGTGCTTGCGTCTGGCACGCGCGTTGAAATCCTTAAAAACCTGAAAGAGCGCAATTACACTGTCAGCGAATTGGCCCAAAAAATCGGGCATTCAAAAAGCACAATGCACGAGCACCTCGAAAGGCTGATGAATGCGAACCTCATAGAGAAAGCCGACAATTACACAGACAAATGGGTTTATTATCGGTTATCGCGCAGAGGCAAGGAATTGTTTGCGGACAGCGGCAAGCGCGTGGTAATGCTGATTTCTTCGGTGTTCCTTGCAATAGGCATAATGATGATTGCGCTTTCGTTTTTTTCAGCATCGCTTTTTTTGCCATCGCAACTGATGGCAGGTGCGCCAGGCCCAGAAATGAAAGCGCAAAGCGACAATATTTTGGTTAAAAACTATGCGGTGACAGTCGCAACCCCTTCGGCTGAAGAAGGGGCTGTTGATAGGGCGCAGGCCACGGTGGCCGGGGCGCCGCCTTCTGCTGAAGAAGCGGCGCCTTTGCCTGAGCCAAGCCAGGCCGAAGCCAAAGCGCAGGAATTCCCTTTCCTGCTCGCAGGAGGCATCCTGTTCATTGTTGCAGCCTTCATTGTCGGCCAGAAATACCGCACTTCGCCGGACAAAATGTTCCTTGAAAAAAAGAAGGGCAAGAAATGGGGATTCGAGGAAAAGCGCTGACCTTATTGTTTCTTTCCTTTTTTCGGCGCGTAAGCCATGTAGTATTCGTCCAGGTATTTGTTGCCTAATTGCCCCCATTGCGGGAACTTGCCGATGACCTTGAATCCGAGCGACTTGTAAAGGCTTATCGCCGGCTTGTTTTTGGTGAAAACAGAAAGGTAGATGTTTTTCGGCTCCAGGTCCTGCTTGGCTTTTTCAATCAGCATTTCGAACATTTTTTTCCCAAGGCCTGCGCCCCTGAAGTCTTTCGCGATATAAATGCTTAATTCCACGTTGTTGCGCTCGCTGAAAGGCATTTTTTCTGCTTTAACCCTCGCAATCATTTTTCCTTCGGATTCGGCCACCCAGAAAATGGAATCGCCCCTGTTCGCTTTTTCCAGTTCTTTTTGGATTACTTCAAGGTCGTTTTCATTTTTTATCCGCCGGTCAAAGCCGATAAGCGCGCCCTCGCCGACAAGCTCGTTTATGAATTTTTTCAGCGGCCCGAGGTCGTCGGAAGTTGCGGCCCTTATGGTCGCCTTAAAGCCGTTTTTAAGTTCGATTTCCTTCCTGAACAGCAGGGTTTTCCTGTAAGCCCGCTCATAGTAATTGATGGCAATTGTTGTAATCAGCATGGATGCGACTATTGCTATGAATACTGCCGGCAGGCTGAAATCCAAAGGCACAGCATAAGTCGGAAGCAGAACGAAAACCGCGAGCGCCGCGTTCAGGATGCCCCTGCTCATCATTGTGGAAAGCACGAAATCTTCCTTGTAAAAAAGGTGCCTTTTGAAAAACCTGGAAAAATAAACTGAAACAAGCCTTGCGGCCAGCAAGCCGAGGGCGAGCACCGAACCCACTAAAACAACAGGCCAGGTGATTTTTGAAGCGCTTAACGCAAGCCCTATGTATGCGAAAAAGAAGGTCTTTATGAACATCATTATTTCCCTTTCCGGGGCAAGGAATTCTTCGTCAAAATAATAATCCCATTTCACTTTCAGCAGGCCGCTTACCCTGCCGTAATTGCCGACCACTATGCCTGCAAAAGTGACCGCCACGACCCCGATGTTTGTCATGGCAAAGTCCACGAAAAAAAGAATCAGCATGAGCGCCATTGTCAGGCCGTAAGCGAATTTTTCGATCTTGAACCTTTTTAGGATGTTTATCCATGCCACGCCGACAACGGCCCCGAGCAAAAGCGAGAACGCAAAAGAGTAAGCCACGGACTGTATCAGCCTTGAGGGCTCGGCGGCCGAACTCACATAATGGAGGACAGCCATTGCCAGGACTGGTGTGACCAGCGTGGAAAGCATGCCTTCCAGGTGTAGAACGCCTCTTGTCTTTGAAGTGGCCGGAAAGCGGTCCAGCATCGCGTTAATTGAAAGCGCCGAAGGGCCTGCAAGCAGTGCGGCCGCAAGTATGGCTGCCTCAAAACTCCAATTAAAGCCGAAAAAAAGCGCTGCCGCGCAAATGCAAAAAGACAGCAGGATGTTGGCTAAGCCGAAAACAGTCGAAAAAGAAAGCTGTTTTATTACGTCCTGCAGGTTCAATGAAATCCCTGCCTCGAAAAGGAAGAAAACAATCGCAATTGCGCCGAATGGCGGGGCAAGCGACATTATAAGTTCCGGGCTGATTCCTCCCGGTGCAAGCCATAAAAGGCCGATTTCGCCGAAAAGGAAACCGAAAGCGATAAGGATTACGGGTTCGGGTATGCGGGTGCGCTGGAACAGCCAGTGCCCAAAAAAGCCGAAAAGTAATAGTGCGCCCAAAACAAACAATATTTCAAACATTAGAGCCTCTGGCGGGAATTGAACCCGCGACCACGTCCTTACCAAGGACGTGCTCTACCACTGAGCCACAGAGGCGCAAAAGAATTACTGCCAGCAAGCCTTTTTAATCCTTAATCAGTTCCTTCAGCCTTGCCAAATCCGCGAAAGCGAGTTCTGTTTCCTTGCCTGTTTTGAGCTCTTTCACTTTGAATTTGTTTTCCTTTAATTCCTTTTCGCCGACCACGATTGCGAAAGGAATGCCTTTTTTGTCCGCGTACTCTATGTTTTTGCCGATGCCTTTTTCCATCAAGTCCATTTCCGCACTTATGTCCAATGCCCTGATTTTTTGGGTTAAATCTAGAGCGCCTGAATTGAAGGCTTTATTCACCGGCACAACCAAAATTTTTGTTTCGGGAACTGTTGGGATTTTTTCCTCAAGGGAATCCAACAGCCTTTCAATTCCAAAAGAAATTCCTGTTGCAGGCAAATCCTGCCCGCCGTATAATGCGATGAGCTTGTCATAGCGGCCTCCGCCGCCCACGCTCGGGCCTTTCTCGATTTTCACTTCAAACACAAGCCCGGTGTAATACTCGAGGCCTCTTGCAAGGCTCAAATCAACCTTCACAAACTTATCCAGTTTTTGTTCTTTCAGCAAACCTAAAAGTTCTTTTACTTCGGAAAACCCTTTCAAATCCAGTCTTTTGTCTTTCGCTTTCTTTTCGGCTTTTTCGAGGTCGTTCTCTTTGAGGAATTTGACTATTTCAGTTTCAATCCCTCCGGCTTTGAGCTCTTTTTCGGCCTCTTCCCAGCCCAGCTTTTCCGCTTTATCTATCGCGCGGAAGCAGGCGACTGTTTTGTCTTTTGGAACGCCGCACGCGAGCGCAAGGCTTTCAAGGAGAGGCCTCGAATTAATTATTATGTAGAACTTAAGCCCAAGCTTCTGCATTATTTCTATCGTTGCAGCCATCAGTTCGAATTCGCAGACCGTTGACTTTGAGCCGATGATGTCGATGTCTGCCTGGGTGAATTCCCTGTACCGTTTTGCCTGCGGCCTGTCATACCTGTAAACAGTGCCTATCTGGTAGCGCTTGAAAGGCAGCCTTATGTCGCGGTTTGCCGCAGCCACCCTTGCCAGTGGCACAGTCAGGTCGAAGCGCAATCCGAGCTTTCTTCCGCCCTTGTCCTCGAAAGAATATATTTCATTCTCTATTGCCGCTCCGCCAGAGCCTTTTGCTGTGAGCAGTTCAAGGTCTTCCACTATCGGTGTTTCCAATGGCGAAAAGCCGTATTTTTCGAATGTGTCCCTGCACACGCGCTCTATGTATTTTTTTTTGCGAGCGCGTTCAGGCAAAAAATCCTGCATTCCGCGAACAGTCTGGTATGCCATTCAGTTCACCTTTCCTGATAAAGGGCCGCGGCCGGGAGTCGGACCCGGGCTAAAGGCTCCACAGGCCTCTATGCTACCACTACACCACCGCAGCCATCTATTTTGAGCACTATACAAATCTTCAGAAACAGGGTAAATGAAGGCAATCGCCTTTTGCGCTCATACTAATATTTCCTGTCCCCAAGTCTTTTTAACTCTTCTTGTTTTTCCTTGAAAGGCAGCGGAATGCCTTTCTGCTTTTCCTTGTTTTCCTGTATCCTGGAAATATAGCCGAGGATTGTTCCGCCAAGGCAAATTGCGAACGCAATAAAAGCGCGGTCGCGGAAGCAGGCAAAGTCCATTCCCTTTGCAACAGAGCCGCACGCATTGATGCCGAAAAAAACGAAAGCCATTCCGAGGACAATCAGGGCGCCGGCCTCCAGCTTCAGCGGGTCCGCTTTTATGGAAAACATGCAGGGAATAACGCTTGCGAGGTTAAAAAAGGTTTGCCTGCCTTTCCCGGCTAATCAGCGCAAATTTGCGAGGTTGGATTTTTTGGGTCGTAATGGTAGCAGCCGCATCTTCCCCCGGTGCAATACCAATTTTTTCCATCGTCTGAAATGCAATGCTCTCCTTCGGGACAGTCCTCGTTCGCTTTGCATTCTTTTCCGGATTCAGTGGCGCAGAACGCTGCTCCAAGGCAGCGGAACTTCTTCTGGCCGTCAGGGCAGGTGCAGTTCTGCATTTCCTCTTGGCTCATCAGCCCTTTTTCATATCCTGCGCAGAAATTGCCGGTTGTTTCAGCCGGGCTGGCAGTAGGCGCAGGCGTCTGGCTTGGAGTCGGCGTCGGAGTGCCATTGCCAGGCGGCTGTGTGCAGCCTGCCGTTAGGAAAAATAATGCAAGCAATAGCACAAGGATAGTCTGGATTTTCAAATGCGCCGCCTCAAGACAGCCAATAATTACTCGCTTGAGGTTATTATGGATTGCGTTTTGGTTCGGCGCTGGCTCGGTTTCACAGCAGCCTTTTTTCTCCGCTGATTTTCTGTATTTCCGTGATGTCCTGTGAGGCTTCGAGCGTGCCCAAGAACTTGCCTTTTTTGTCCCTTACCGGAAAGTATCTTATCAGGATTTTTTTGCCGTGCAAGTCGATCCAGAATTCTGCTTTGTCCAAAGTGCCTTTCCTGAAGCCATCCAGGATTGCCTGCACCTTGTCAAGGCTTTTTTGCGGATGGCATTTTTGCACTTTCATGCCGATAACCGATTTGTTGCGGGGAAAGATTCTAGCGCCTTCCTTGTTGAAGTATTGCACCGATTCCTTTGCGTCGATGAAGCTGATTTCCACCGGGAGCGCATCAAGCAATGGCTCCAGGCTTTTAGCCGAAATTTTTCCGGTCATACTTTTGAACCCCCTTTCTTATCTTTAAGGAATTTAAGCCAATAAAATACAATGCCTGCCGCGAAAAGCACTGCGCACGCGCCGTAAACCGCGGCATAGGCTTCTGCCGTGCCGATGTGGAAAGGGTTGTTGGCGAGAGGATAGAACGGCAGTACGTCCGAATAAAGGATGGAATCCAAAAAAATGTGCAGGTAAACGCCTGCAAATGCGGCAAGGAAAACGCTTTTCTTTGTGGCTGTTTGTTCCAGTTTGAACAAGGCTGTGATTTTGCGGACGTATTTGTCGATTGCCAGCATAATCACTGCGAGCACGATTGCCGCCAGTGAGCCCACAAGAAAGGAATGGAGTATGCCGTGGTGCACGCAGGCCCAGCCGCAGGATAAAATCACGTAAAGCGGCTCTAAGTCAGGGAGTGCGTTTGCGATAAGGAATGTGGGCAAGTGGATTATGCCAAAAAACAGGAGGCCGAGCAAGAGCGCAGGGCCGAAGTGGAAGGGAGTGGAAGGCATGCAACATTTTATTAATAATAAAATTTTAATAATAGCGATGACGCAAAGATCGGCTTATGTGCTGGGCGGTATCTTGCTTGTTGCAGTGGTTTTGCTGAACGGCTGCGTTGAACAGGAGCCGTCAGGCGATGGGCAGGCGGTTAATGCAGAGCCGACTGTTTTCCCGGCGGCTTCGGCCAGCCCAACGCCTTCACCCGCTCCCTTGCCGGAAAAGCCGTCTCCATCTCCTTCCCCCCCCTGCCGCTCCGCAAGCAACCCCTGCTGAAACGCCGGCGGTGCCTGAAAAAGAGCAGCCTTCTTCACGGCTTTTGTCATGGGAAAAGGAAAAAGCGATAATTGAGGGCGTGAGTTCCTGCACTCTTTTTAGAGATGGAGAATACTGGATGTATTATACAGGCAAAGGCATCGAGCTTGCCAAATCAGGCGACGGCCTGAATTTCACTTATGTCGGCAAGATGGTTGACGTGAAAGACCTTGAAGGGAAAGCGGACATGGTATCCAATCCTTCGATATTCCTTGCCAAGGACGGAAATTATCGGATGGTTTTCGAGGGAAGCGCGATGGCTTACAACAAAAACGACAGAAGGCTTTACAGCGCGGTTTCACCAGACGGCCTGAAATGGAAAGTCGAGGAAGGGGCCAGATTCCAGGATGAAGGCGACGGCAAGCCTGGGGAATTGTTCACTTCAGTGCCTGACATCATAAGGCTGGGCGATGGAAGGCTTAGAATGTATTACACAAGGGGCGTTTCCTCGGCGATTGCTGTTTCTGAAGATGAAGGCCTCACGTGGACCAAGGAAAAAAACCTGGATTTTGGGAGAATTGCCATCGACCCTGATATCGTGGCACTGGAAGACGGAACTTACAAATTGTTCTTTACAAGCTTTGACCATATATTCGGGGAAGGCGAGCAATACATGATGAGCGCAAGCTCGCTTGACGGCATCGAATTTACACTGGATGAAGGGAAGCGCCTTCGCCCTGGCAAAGAAAACGGCCTTGTTGTGGATCCGGATGTTGTAAGCCTGCCTGATGGAAAGTACAGGATGTATTACGGGGAAACAGGCGACGGCATGAATTTCAATATTTTAAGCGCAGCATCGGACAACTGACCGCTGCCAAATTTTAAAAAAAGGGAATGCAGGAGGGAGGATTCGAACCCCCGAAAGCACTGAGCTACTAGGCCCTGAACCTAGCCCCTTTGACCGCTTGGGTACTCCTGCGCAATAAAACATTTCCGTTAAAAGGATTAAAAATGTGGCGGTTGTCAGCGCGGTTTTCTTATGCCGCGGCCTTTGAAGACGTCGTCCACTATTTTTCTCTTGAGGTAGGTCATTCCGGTCTTGTGCGAGACATTGTAGCCTATCGGCACAACGTTGCCCCAAAGCGGTTCGTCTGAGCGCGTTAGGTGCGTGAAGCCCCTTTTCCTTAACTGCTCTTTCCTTGGCGGGAGACCAGCATGCTGCGTCCATCTACGCAGGGCAGGCCAATTTCTTTTGGATTCCACCATTACCTTGCGTTCCAGCAATTGCGCTATGCCTCTCACGTTGAAGGAATCGGTTTCTGCTCTTGCCCTTGTAAGCGGGT
>JAZDDY010000087.1:0-8145 GCA_043809265.1 Candidatus Iainarchaeum sp. | reverse complement strand
ATAGAAAACCCGCAATTGGAAATACAGCAGATTGAAAAGCCGGAACTGGACGCGCAGGCAATGGTCGACAGGATCATCGCATTGCTCGGGCGCGGATATTCGTGGAGGAGCGTCGCCTCCAGGAGCGTCGACGACATAATGCATGCAGGCGCGCAGGGCGTTGAATTGATATTTAAGGGAAAGCTCGCAGGCAAAAGCGGAAGGAAGAGAAAGGAAAGGCTTGCGAAAGGCTACATGAAAAAGGCAGGGGCACAGTCCGCCCTGGTCGATTACGCCCACGGGGCGGCATACCCAAAAGTCGGCGCCATAGGCGTCAAATTGCGCATAATAAGGCCTGACGTGGTGTTCCCTGACAAGAGGAGAATCGAGGACCTTAGAGAGGAACAGAAAGGCGGCAAAAACGAGGAAAAAAAAGAAGAGAACATAGAGGTTCCGGAAATTGAAGAGCCGGAAGAAGAAACCGCCAAGGCCGAAGAAAAAACAGAAATTGTTGAAACGATTGTCAAAGAAGAGGAAAAACCGGCCGCGAAAGAAGTGAAGAAAGAAGAGGAAAAAAAGGAAAAACCGAAAAAAAAGGAAAAAGAAGCCGGTGAAAAAAAGGAAAAGCCCAAAGAAAAAAAAGCCGACAAAGGGAAAAAGGAAAAAACCGAAAAAAAAACCGAAGATAAGGAAAAAGAAGAGTGAACTGAAATGAAAAAAACAGCGGAGATAAGGGAACTGGCCACGGCCGAAATAAAAGAGAAGGCCGCGGCGCTGAGAAGGGATTTGGCGAAAGAGAAGGCGGTCATCGCCTCAGGCACAAGGCCCGAGAACCCGGGAAAAATCCGCTCGATAAGGAGAGACATCGCAAGAATGCTTACAATACTGAAAGAAAAAGAAACAGAGAAAGAAAAAGCACACGGAAAAGAGGTGGAGAAATAGAAATGGCTGGGTTTTGCCCTGTCTGCGGACAGCCAAAGGAGCTGTGCGTCTGCGGGGAAATAGCAAAAGAAGCCCAGAAAATCAGGGTGCGGACAATGCAAAGAAGGTTCGGAAAACACGTGACCACGGTAAGCGGCCTCGACAAGGACATAAACTTGGACGAACTGAACAAGGAGTTCAAGAAAAAGCTTGCGTGCGGCGGCACAGTGAAAAACGGCATCATAGAATTGCAGGGAGCCCACAAGGAAAAAGTGAAAGAAATCCTGCTCAAACAGGGATTCAAGGAAGAATTGATCGACGCTTAAAACGGTGAAAAAATGGAAAAATACAATATAAATGAAAGGAATTTCATGGCCCACGAGCTGATAGGGCTGAAAGCAAGGGTGAAGGAATCCACGGCAAGCGAAAGGGTCGGAATGGCCGGAAAGATAGTTGACGAGACAAAGAACACTTTTAGGATTGAAACTGCAAAAGGCGAGAAATTGGTTCCGAAAAAAGAATGCGTTTTTGAATTCGCGCTTCCGGGAAATGCGGGCGTGAGCGCGGACGGCAGGAAGCTTTGCTTCAGGCCGGAAGACAGGGTGAAAGAATACTGGAGGAAGGCGATATGAGCGAATGCCAGGATGAGAAGTGCCCGGTTCACGGCAGCACAAGCGTGAGAGGGCAATCTTTCAAGGGCAAGGTTATAAGCGCAAAGCCGACCCGCACTGTCACAGTGGAAAGGATTATCACAATGTTTGTGCCGAAATTCGAGAGGTACAAGAAGGCGCGCTCGAGGGTGCACGCGCACAACCCGCCATGCATCAACGCAAAGGAAGGCGATACTGTCATCATAGGCGAAACCCGCAGGCTCAGCAAGACAAAAAATTTCGCGGTTTTAAAGATTGTGAGTGAGGAAAAATGAAAGCGATTAGCGCATCACCGACAAAGTGCCTTACGCTCAGGAGCACGCTCTTCTGCACAGACAACTCGGGAGCAAAAGAGTTATACATAATAGGGGTTTTTGGGCACAAGACAAGGAAGAAAATGAGCCCGAAGGCGGGCATTGCGGACATGCTCAATGTTGTCGTGAGAAAGGGGAAGCCTGAAATCAGGAAAAAGGTCGAAAGGGCGATATTGGTCAGGGTGAAAAAGGAATACAGGAGGCCTGACGGCACGCGCATAAAATTCGAGGACAACGCGGCAATTCTTGTGGACGACAAGGGCGTTCCGAAGGCAAGCGAAATAAAGGGCGCGGTGGCAAAAGAGTCTGCAGAGCGCTGGCCGAAAATCGCAGGCCTTGCAGAACAGGTAGTGTAAAGGAAGGATGTTTATGAAATCAAGCAAACCGAAAAAAAACAGGAAGGCTTTCTACGAAAGGCCGCTGCACCAGAGGCAGAAAGAGGTCGCATCGCACCTCAGCAAAAAGCTCGCGGAAGAGCTCGGGAGAAGGTCGATTTCCATACGCAAAGGCGACGAAGTGAAAATCGTGAGAGGCGATTTCAAGGGAAAAAGCGGGAAAATTTCAAAAGTGGATGTTTCAAGAATGCGCGTGTTCATTGAAAAAATCGCGAAGAAAAAGGCTGATGGAACCGAAGCGCAGGTGCCGATACAGCCCTCAAAACTAGTGGTGGAATCGCTTGACAGGGGCGACAGCAAAAGGCTGAAATTCATGGACAAAAAAAAGCCTGAGAAAGCGAAGGCCGCCGGAAAAGCAGGCGAGAAAGGGAAAAAAGGTGAAAAGTGATGTCTAAGAAAGGCGGAAACAAGAAGCAGAAGCGCTTTATGACAAGCAAGGCCAGGCAGAGGGACACAAAGGGCGGCACTTGGGCCGTCAGGTCGATTGCAGGGCCGTTCCCAAAAGGCAGGAGCATTCCGCTTGGCGTTTTGCTCAGGGATATCCTGGACATCGGCAGGAACATGAGGGAGGCCAAGATTGTCCTGAACGGCGGAAAGGTTTCGGTCAACGGCATAAAAAGAAGGGATTACAGGTTTTCAGTGGGATTGTTCGACCTTGTTTCGATAGAGGGCTTTGAAAACGATTACACGATCATATTCGACCTTACTGGAAAGCTTCTCCCGAAGGAAATCGGGAAAGAAAAAAAGAAGTCCAAGCTCTGCAGGATAGAGGGCCAGAGGAAGATAAGCGGCGGAAAGGCCCAGCTTTCGACCAACGACGGCCGCAATATCATTGTCGACGACGGCAAGGGCTTCAATGCGAACGATTCCATCGAGATAGAGGTGCCGTCCCAGAAAATCATAAAGGCTTTCAAGTTCGAGAAGGGCGCCAGGGCATTCATAAGAGGCGGAAAGCACGCAGGCCAGGAAGGCATTATAAAGGAAATAAAGGATAGCAGGAAAGAGGAAGCGATCAAGTCTGAAAAACTGGTGGTAATAAAGGTCGGTTCAATGGAACTGCAGACAAATGCAGAAAATGTTTTTATAATGGGTGAAGAAAAGTGAACGGCGCAGAAAACAAGATGAAGGAAATCCGCATTGCCAAGGTGGTCGTCAACATGGGCGTGGGCAAGAGCGGGGAAGAGCTGGAAAAGGCAGTTAAGATCATGGACCAGATTACAGGCGCGAAAGTTGTGAAAACGCAGGCAAAAATCAAGCTGCCGACCTGGGACATAAGGCCTGGCCTCGAAATAGGGGCAAAGACAACGTTGAGGGGCGCAAAAGCCCTGGAATTCCTCAAGAATGCCCTGTATGCAAAGGAAAACACCCTGGCTGCAAGGAATTTCGACAAGCTTGGGAATTTCGGTTTCGGCGTGAAAGAGCACATTGAAATGCCGAAAATAAAATACGACCCGAAGCTCGGCATAAGGGGCTTTGATGTCCTGGTGTGCCTTGAAAGGCCGGGTTACAGGATAAAGAAAAGGAAGCAGTGCAAGATTGCCGTGGGAAAAAGGCATTTGATTTCCAAAGAGGAAGCGATTGCGTTTGTGAAAGAAAAACTTGGAGCGAGCGTGAACTGAATGGTCAACAAAAGGCCGAAGTGCAAGTTTTGCGGGGCCGCGGACGCGGTGATAAGGAAGTACAGGCTGAACATTTGCAGGAGATGCTTTAAGGAAAAGGCTGAAAAGCTGGGATTTAAGAAATTTGACTAGGTGAACTGGATGGCTTTAACTGACCCAATATCTGATGCACTCGTATCGATAAAGAACTGCGAGCTCGTGGCAAAAAAAGAGTTCCTCTTCAGGCCGGGATCCAAACTGCTCGGGAATATCCTGGAAGTAATGAAAGCGAACCACTACATTGTCGATTATGAATTCATCGAGGACGGAAAAAGCGGGGTTTACAGGGTAAAGCTCGCAGGCAAAATAAACGAGTGCAGGGCAGTAAAACCCCGTTATACAGTAAAAAAGGACGGGTTTGAAAAATTCGAAAAAAGGTTTTTGCCGTCAAGGGACCTGGGATTGCTCATAGTGAGCACTTCGCTCGGAGTGATGTCCCACAAGGACGCGATAGACAAGAAAATCGGGGGAAGGCTCCTGGCCTATGTTTACTGAGGCTGCAAAGGTGTGCGTTTATGGAACTTAAAATTGATTTCAACGAGCCTGTAAAGGTTTCGCTTTCAGAGCAGACAGTGACTGTTTCCAAGGGAGACAAAAGCGAATCGAAAACATTCAGGTGCAAAAACGTTGTTTTTTCACTGGATGGGAATTCGCTTGTGCTCAAGGGCATAAACTCAAAAAAGAGGACCATATCGATTATGAAGACCGTCAGGAAACAGCTCGCGAACCTTGTGCTCGGCCTTGACAAGGGCTACGAATACAATTTGAGGGTTGTGTTTTCGCACTTTCCAATAAACCTGCAGGTCTCGGGAAAATTCGTCATAATAAACAATTTCGGCGGCGAAAAAAAGCCGAGAAAGGCAAAGATTATCGGCGAAAACACCAAGGTCGAAATAAAGGGAAAGGAAATAACGGTCACCGGAAGCAACAGCGAGCATGTCGGGCAGACCGCTGCAAACCTTGAAAGGGCTACAAAAATAAAGAACAAGGACCTGCGCGTTTTCCAGGACAGCATTTACCTGCTCGGCAAGGGCACGATGCATAAAGGGAAGGGCGGTGCTTGAAATGCCTGAAACAAAAATTAAGGCCGGAAAAAAAGCGGCGGACTCGAAAAAAGCGAATGCTGAAAAGCCGGAAAAAAAGGCTGAAAAGGCAGTTGAAAAAAAGAAATCCAATAAAATTTATGCCAGGAAAGCAACGCCCGCGAAAAGCGCCGAACTCAAGAAAGCAGTTGAAAAAATCGCGAAAAAGAGAAGGAAATATTTCCACGGAAGGTTCGGGAAGAACTCCATAAGGAGGAAAAACATCGCGAAATGGCAGAAATGGCATTATCCGAGGGGCGGGGACCTCGAAAAAACAAAGCAGTACATCTGCATGCCGTCAAGCGGCTGGAGGTCCATGAAAGCGACAAGGGGCCTGCACCCGAGCGGCTACTCGGAAAGGCTTGTGTGCAATGTCAAGGAACTTGAAATGCTTGCAAAGGAAAAGGGCACTGTTGCCGCAAGGATTTCCGGCACGGCAGGCGGAAAGAAAAGGGCGGAAATAATCAGGAAAGCGAACGAGTTAGGGATAAGGATTTTGAATTAGGTGATATGATGAAGGGAGAAAAGGCCAAAAGAATTGCCGCGGAAATTCTGAACACTGCCCGCAAAAAAATATGGGTTGACCCTGAGGAAAGCGAAGCCCTCAAGGACGCAATCACAAAGGACGACGTAAGGGAGCTCATAAAGGAAGGCAAGATAAAGAAAAGCAATGTGCCTTCCCAGAGCAGGTCCAGGGCAAGGGTGAAAAAAGCCAAGAAAGCGAAGGGCAGGATGCACGGCCACGGGAGAAGGCGCGGCACAAAAAAGACCCGCACAGGAAAAAAGAAGGTCTGGATCCAGAAAGTGAGGACGCAGAGGAAAACCCTGGTCGAACTGAGGAAAACCGACAATGAAGCAGTTGAAAAAATAGGCTATAGGAAGCTTTACAGCCTGATAAAAGGCAATTATTTCAAGGGAAAGCGCTATCTCGACCAATTCGTTAAAGAGGGTGCCAAGAAATGACAAAGGAAACAGAAAGGCTGAAGTTCAGAAGGCGCAGGGAAGGCAAGACTGATTTCAGGAAAAGGCTTGCAATGCTCAAGGGCGGAAAGAAAAGGGCCATATTCAGGAAATCCAACAAGGGAATCGCAATGGAACTCGTTGAGTTTGTGCCTGAAGGCGACAAAACCCTGTTCAGCGTCCACTCAAACGACCTGAAAAAAGCAGGCTTTCCGGGCAAATGCAATATTCCCTCGGCTTACCTGACAGGCTACTGGCTCGGCAAAAAAGCGCTGGCTGCAGGCATAAACGAAGCCGTATTCGACATCGGAAGGAACACGCCTGTGCACGGGGGCAGGGCTTTTGCGGCATTGAAAGGAATAATCGACGCAGGCCTTAAAGTGCCGGCAAGCGAAGAGGCTTTCCCGAAAAAGGAAAGGATCGAGGGGCAGCACATAAAACAGCACGCTGAAAAGCTCGGCACTGCCAAGGAAAAAATGTTCAGCGGCTATGTCAAGGAAAAAATCGACGTTTCAAACATCGGGAATATTTTCAGCGAGGCAAAGAAAAAAATCGACGGAATGGCGCAAAAAAGCAAGGTGGAAAAATGAAGCAGAGAAGGTCAAACAACGAGGAAAGGAACGAAAGGGACAGGGAAACCGCGTTAAAGGAATGGATTCCCAAGACGGCTCTCGGCAAAAAAGTGCTGAACGGCGAAATAAAATCGCTTGAAGAAATCCTTTCCAACAGCATTCCGATACTCGAGCCGGAAATAGTCGACTACCTGGAGCCGATGGAAGAAAAAACAATCGACATCCAGAAGACCGCGCGCGTTGTGAGGTCGGGAAGGAAATTCTCGTTCAGGGTCAGCGTCCTTGTGGGAAACAAGAACGGAATAGTCGGCATCGGCACAGCAAAAGACAAGGAAAGGTGGCCGGCTGCAAAGAAAGCCGCGAGGAATGCAAAATTGAACCTTGTGCTTGTCAAAAGGGGCTGCGGAAGCTGGGAATGCTCGTGCAACACCCAGCACTCTGTGCCGTTCAAAACCGAGGGCAAAAACGCCTCGGTGAAAGTCAAGCTTATCCCGGCGCCGAAAGGCGTCGGCCTGGTCGCAGGGGACCACATAAAGGACGTGCTCGCATTCGCCGGCATAAAGGATGTCTGGAGCAAGACAAGGGGCGCAACCGCTACGACCCTTAACTTTGCGCGCGCGGCAGTCGATGCCATGGCCGGCACCTCGAAGATAAGGGTTTCTGAAGAAATGGAAAAAAAGCTTGCTTCGGAGAAAGGGTGATTGGATGATTGCTGCAATAAGGGTCAGGGGAAAAATCAATGTCCACACAAGGCTGGAGAGGGCATTGGCGCAATTGAACCTCAACAGGGTCAACAGGCTGACATTGGTTCCTGAGGACAACCAGTCCATAAAAATGCTCAAAAAAGTCGAAAATTATATAACCTGGGGTGAAATCAGCAAGGAAACCCTCGCAAAACTCCTGGAAAAAAGAGGCCAGTCAAGCATTGAAAAAAAACTGTCGGTTGAAGGCCTCAAGGAACTAAAGGTGAATTCTTTCGCAGAACTCGCCGAAAAAATAATGCAGGGCAGGGGCGCAAGGGAATTCGGCCTCAAGCCGTTTTTCGCACTGAAGCCGCCAAGCAAAGGCTATGAAAGGGCGGGAATAAAAAAGCCTTACGCAATCGGCGGGGCGCTCGGCAACAGGGGAAAAGCAATCAACACGCTCATTGAAAGGATGATTTAGGTGGAACGATGACCGGAAGGAAGACAAGGAAAAAAGACAAGCTGCGCGGCCAGAGAACGCACGGAAAAGGCGACACAAAAAACAGGCGCGGCTCAGGCTCCAAAGGCGGAAAAGGAAAGGGCGGCTCGCACAAACACAAGTGGAGCAAATACTACCTGGATTTCGGCGGAACCAAAAAAATGGTGCCGAGAAAAAAACCTGCCGCATTGAACCTTGACGAGCTCGAAACAGCGCTCGACAAGCTTGTTGCAAGGAAAAAAGCCGAAATAAAAGGCAGTGAAATATTCATCGACGGCAAAATCGCGCACATAGGGAAAATCCTTTCAAGAGGGAACACTTCAAAAAAACTCGTCCTCAAAAACACCACTGCAAGCGAAAAGGCAAAGGAAAAAATCCTTGCCGCAGGCGGAAGGATTGAAACCGCGGAAAAAAAAAGCTCTGGCGGGGCAA
>JAZDDY010000086.1:0-2899 GCA_043809265.1 Candidatus Iainarchaeum sp. | reverse complement strand
GCATTTCTTTCTGCTTTCTCTCTTGAAACAGGAAGGCTTGACCTCAAAGGACATCGAACCGGTTTTGCTTGACCCGGACAAGGCTGCTACGGCTTTCCTTGCGGGTGAAGTTGATGCTGCCGTTACATATGAACCGTGGCTTTCAACCGCGAGAAATGCATCAAACGGGCACGTGCTCATTGATTCCAAGGAGGCTCCGGGTTTAATCGTTGATATTGTTGTGGCAAACAATGATTTCATCAAGGAAAACCCTGAAGCCACAAGGGCTTTTGTGAAAAGCTGGTTTGAAGCGCTGGATTACATAGAACAGAATCCGGACGAGTCGGAGAAGATAATGGCCGACGCATTCGACCTCGGCCTTGAAGAATTCAGGGAAATGCACTCGGGCCTGAAAAGACCTGATTTGCAGGAACACAAAGAGTTTTTCGGTTCAACCGATAACCAAGGCCCGATTTTCAAGTTGTTGAATGATGCCGGCAACATTTGGGTGCAGGAAGGCATAATCGAAAACAAGGCGGATTCCAGTGGACTTGTTGATGCATCGTTCATCAACTCCTTGAACTGAGGTGTCTGGATTGAACGGTTCGAAAGGCATGGCTTCGGTCTGGAGCAGGCTTTTCAGTGTAAGGCGGAAAATACCGGCAAGGCTGTACTGGACTTTGGTGTTCGGCAGCTTTGCCCTTGTTTTTCTTTTATGGGCGGCGGTTGCATTTTCCGGCATAGTCAAGCCATTGTTTTTGCCTTCGCCCGGAGCGGTTCTGGAGGCAGGAATCAGGCTGTTCAGTGAAGGAAAATTGCTTTCAGCAATGTGTGTGAGCACTTACAGGGTATTGCTCGGTTTCTGGCTCGCAGTCTTAATCGGTGTTCCGATCGGAATCCTTATCGGTAACTTTGATTTCTCCAGGGCCTTTCTCGGGCCGCTGATGACAATCGCAAGGTATTTTCCTGTTTCCGCGATTGTGCCGCTTTCAATCCTATGGCTCGGCATTGGAGACGCTGAAAAAGTATTCATCCTGTTTATCGGCATTGTCCCATACCTTGCAATTCTTGTGGCCGACTCGGTTGCAAAAGTGAAAAGAGTGCTTTTGGATGTGGCGGTAACGCTTGGCGCGAAAAGAAAACAGTTATTGTTCAAGGTAATAATTCCGGCGGCGCTCCCGGACATATATGACGGCATCAGGGTTTCAGCCGCAATAGGCTGGACTTACCTTATTGTGGCAGAACTGATCGCTTCGCAGTCAGGCCTTGGTTACATCATAATCCAGGCCCAGCGTTACCTGCACACGCCGGATATTTTCGTCGCGGTCATAGTCATCGCGTTGCTCGCGCTTGCCACCGACCTGGTTCTGGCGCTTGGCTACAGGAAACTCTTTCCATGGAGCGAAAAAGGTGAGGAAAATGAATAAGGGCATTATCAGGCTGGGCGTTAAAAATCTTTCAAAAGGGTTTCCTGTCAAAAGCCAGGGGCGGCTTGAGGTCCTGAAAAAGATTTCCTTCAATTTAAGGGACGGGGAATTCGCCTGCTTCCTCGGCCCAAGCGGCTGCGGCAAGACAACCCTGCTCAGGGCAATTGCTGGCTTACTGAAACGGAATGCCGGCGAGGTTCTGGTCGACGGCGGGCATTTCAGCGCAGGGGACCGTAGAATCGGAATGGTTTTCCAGGAAGACACTGTTTTTCCCTGGCTCACAGTACAGGAAAATATCGAATTTCCACTGGAAATTTCCGGTGTCCCGGAAAAAACCCGCAAAACTTTGGCCGAAAAATACCTGAAAGAAACCGGCCTTGAAGAATTTAGGGACTTTTACCCGAAAGACATTTCGGGAGGAATGAGGCAGCGCGTTGTGATTGCAAGGACTCTCGCCGCAAACCCGGAGGTTTTGCTGATGGACGAGCCTTTCGGGGCACTTGATGCCCAGACCAGGCAGAAAATGCAGGAAATGCTGCTTTCAATCCACCGCGAGGAGAAAAAAACAATCCTGTTTGTGACCCATGACATAGACGAGGCGATTTTCCTTTCCGACAGAGTTTACCTGTTGGGGAACAGGCCTGCAACAATCCAGGGCCTTTTTGACATCGGCTTCCAGAAGCCGAGAAAACCTGAACTAAGGTATTCCAAAGAATTCCTTGAACTCAGGAAAAAACTGGAAAAACTCCTGGCTGGCTGACCATTTATTTTAACCGATTTTTTTCTTTAATCCACTTCATTATCGTTTTTGCCAGTTCTGTTTCTTTTCCTTTGAACCAGTGGTTTGTTTTTTGGAAGAGTTTTGTATTGCAGTCCTTCATGGCGTTTTCGAGGATTTTGAGTTTTTCTCCCGGCTTTTCCTGGTATTCTGTGTTTGCGCCGAAAATTGCAAGGGCTGGGCAGTCTATTGCCTTAATTTCGCTCATTTTTCCCGAATATCTGAAAAGCCTTCCTTCAACGGATTCAGGGTCTGACATGCTCAGGAATCTTTCAGCACTTAGCATTATCCCAAAAGGAATCCAGGCAGGCATCGGATCCCTGCCTTTCCTGCTTTTTACCATCTTTTTGGCAATGCCGAGGGCTTCCCTGTATCTTTTGCCAAGGAATCTTTCAGTGATGGATGGGTCGTCTGTCGGTTCGAGGAATACAAGTCCTTTCACGCTCTTGTCCTTTGTTTTGTGCGCATAGAAGGCGATTTTTTGGCAGCCTGTGCTGTGGCCTTCCAGTATTATTTTGGTGAAGCCTTTTGAGTGCAGGAATTTTATTGCTGCCCCGATGTCTTTGGTGCAGTCTGTGAATTTTTCAAGGCTGCCGCCGATTTTCACGTATTCCCTTTTTCCGTTTTTTTCTTTCAGGAATTCCTGGACATGGCCTGCTCCTCTTGTGTTGAAGGAAAGGAATGCAAGTCCGTGATTTACTGCTTCGCTTGCAAT
>JAZDDY010000085.1:0-12991 GCA_043809265.1 Candidatus Iainarchaeum sp. | reverse complement strand
CGCCTTTTCGTCCATGAGCCTTTTCAATGCCGACCTTTCGCGCCTTTTCAGGAGGCTTGCCCTGATGCCTGCCAACTGCAATGGCGAGGTTTTCCTGTAGACTTTCGCCTCGATTTTTATCAGCCTGTGGTGCTTTTCGCTTAAGAGCTTAAGGAAAACTTCCTCGTTGATTTCCCTTTTCAGGAATTTCTGCTCTACAGCCCTGATATCCGATTTAAGGATCTGCATTTCCTCCTGCAGTTTTTTCGCAGGCGGATTCGACCAGATGCCGTAAATTATCACGATGCCGAGAACCGAAAAGGAAATGAAATATGCGGTGAGCAGGATAATGTCTATCATTATGTCCTTGCCGAAAAGAACGTATATTGCGGCAAAAACCAGCACCAGCATGAAAAGCAGGAAAACCAGCGAAAGGTTTTCCCTCAGCCTTGAATCCTCAAGCATGGTAACAATAAGGGCTTTCTTATTTATAAACTTTTTTGAAGGCAGGATTCGGTCTTTTTTCACTTGAAGGCGTACTGGGCTGCCTCTTTTATCGTTCCGACCTCTATTACTTCCATGCCGTATTCTTCAAACAACGCCTTGTTCAAATCGAATTCCACGGGCTCATAGTAAACCCTTTGGAGCACGAATCCGCGGCCTTTTTTTTCCGCGGTTTTCCTTTCATAAACAATTCCTTTGGACTGGCCTTCAGGCACAAGGAACAATTTGATGCCGTTCTGCGCCGCGGCAGTGCCTTTCTCTATCACTCCCCCAATCTGGCCGATTGCGCCGTTTTCCTGTATTGTGCCTGTCATTGCGAAATCCTCCCTGATGGGCTTTTTTTCTATTGCGGCGATGGTTGCCAGCGTGAGCGCCGCGCCGGCGCTCGGCCCGCCCACAAGTTTCGATTCGCCTGCCGTAATCGTGTAAATGACGTCCCTGTTTTCAAGGCTTTTGCCTGTGAAATCCTCGGCGACTTTCCTGGCTGTTTCCGCGGAATACTGCGTGTCAGGTTCGACGAAGGGATTCACGCTGAAAAGCACCCTTCCCTTTCCGTCGATTATTTCGACTTCGGCCTGGCTCATCACGCCTGTGCCACCGCTTGAAACAGCAAGGATGTTTGCTTTTGCAGAATATGTTCCCTGGGAGAGCGGCGCCTTCTGTTCGGGCTGTCCGGCGGCTGGCTGGCCTCCCTCGAAGTGCGGGTAAACCAGCAGGCCGATTATAATGCCTGTTGTCAGCACAAGCAGTGCGAAAAGGAACAGCTGCAAACGTGAAGCCATATAATTGGAAAAGCCTGCAAAAGTTTAATAGTTTGTCGCTTGGTTTTTGTTTTTCGGTGTTCTCAGTTTGCGGCCCGCTGTTTTGCCTCTTTTTTGGCTTTCACTTTTTTCATTGAGTAAAATGTTTCCCTTTCCCTTTCATCGAGCCTTTGCTCGATGTATTTTTTTGCTGATTCAAGCCTTGGGATTATGACCTTTTCGAGGGAGTTCACTTTTCTTTTGGTGCGCCCTATTTCAAAGGAAAGCCTTTCAATCAATGCCTCTTTTTCCGCAAGGAACGCTGTTTTTTCCAGCGCAGACTCGAAATAGGCTGCGGATTCGTCAAGAAGGGAAGAGGACCCGATCAGGGAATACCCGCGCTCTGAAAGCTTCCTTTTGATGCCTGATGCCTTCACAACAGGCACTTTTGCGCCCATTATGTTCCTCTCCGAGATTTCAAGCGAAATATTTGAATCGCTCGAGGCATCGAAGGCAAAGCCTTCCATGCTGAGCGAGCCGAGCCTTGCCTGCGCCAGGGCAAGCGAGCCGAAGGCTTTTTCCAGGATTTCTTCTGTTTCAAAGCGCATTTTTCTGGATTGGCCGAGTTCCCTGTAAAATTCGTTGAAGAGCGCGTCCCTTTTTTCCTTCAAAAGCTTGTGGCCTTTTTTCGCGAGCTCTGTCCTCTTCCTTGCCTTCAGCAGCTCCATCCTTGTCGGCTTGATGTTCCAGATCATTGCCTTTCACTTTTTCTTTTTTTTCGGCGCCCTTTTTTCCTTCCCGGTTTCTTCTGATTGTTCAGCGTCCTTCCGCGCGCTTTTGCCGTGCAGGTATTTTTCGATGTATTTCATGTCGATTCTCTTGAGCTCTTTTTCAGGGATGATTTTGAAAAGGCCCCATGCGATGTCCAGCGTTTCCTGTATTGAGCGGTTTTCCTCGTAGCCCTGCGATATGAATTCCTTTTCGAAGAGTTCAGCAAATTTCAGGAATTTTTTGTCCCTTTCGCTCAAGGCCTCTTCGCCTACCACCGCGACAAGGTCTTTTTTGTCCATGCCTTCTGCGTAAGCCGCATAAAGCTGGTTTGAAACGCCTGCATGGTCTTCCCTTGTCTTTTCAGGGCCTATGCCGTGCGACATCAGCCTGCTCAGCGACGGCCGCGGGTCGATCGGCGGGAAAACATTTTGCCTGTGGAGGGTCCTGCTCAGCACTATCTGGCCTTCGGTGATATATCCTGTGTTGTCAGGTATCGGGTGCGTTTTGTCGTCGTCAGGCATAGACAAAATCGGCAGCTGGGTTATCGAGCCTGCTCTCCCTTTGATTTTTCCGGCCCTTTCATAAATCGAGGCAAGGTCCGTGTACATGTAACCCGGATAGCCTCTCCTTCCGGGCACTTCTTCCCTTGCCGAGCTTATTTCCCTCAATGCCTCGCAATAGTTTGTCATGTCCGAAAGTATGACAAGCACATGCATGCCTTTCTCGAATGCAAGGAATTCGGCGGCAGTGAGCGCGATCCTCGGCGTTATGATTCTTTCGATTGCCGGGTCGTCGGCGTAATTCAGGAACATCACGACCTTTTCAAGCGCGCCTGTTTTTTCGAATTCGTCGCGGAAAAAGTTCGCTTCCTCGTGCGTGGCCCCCATCGCCCCGAAAACAATGGAAAATTTTTCGCCTTCACCGCGCACTTTCGCCTGCCTCACTATCTGTGCGGCAAGCCTGTTGTGCGGAAGGCCTGCGCCTGAAAAAATCGGGAGCTTCTGCCCCCTCACAAGAGTGTTCATGCAGTCGATTGCGCTGATCCCTGTCTGGATGAAATCGTTCGGGTTGTCCCTGCTTGTGGGGTTGATTGCCATGCCGTTTATGTCGAGCTCTTTTTCGCCGATGATTTCCGGGCCGCCGTCAATGGGCTTTCCTGTGCCGCCAAAAACCCTTCCGAGCAGTTCCATGCCGACCTTGAGCTTTATTGTGTGCCCCAAGAATTTAACGCTTGATTTTTTGGTGTCTATCCCTGAAGTGCCCTCGAAAACCTGCACGACAGCCATGTCCTCGGAAACCTCCAGCACACGCCCGTTCTTGACGCTTGAATCAGGCAGTTTTATCTGCACGATTTCCTGGAACATGACGTTTTTCGTGTTTTTCACAAAAACCAGCGGGCCAGCGACCCTTTCGATTGTCGAGTATTCCCTTATCATGCCTGACCACCTCTTTTCTTTGAAGCCGCCTCTTTTTTCCTGAGCGCCTCGAATTCCTCGAAAACCTGCTTTTTCACTGCCTTCAGTTCGGCGCCGAATTTTTCTGCAGGCACGAACTTGAGCCTTGAAATTTTCTGCACAGAGCCAAGCCCGCCGATCTCTTCGGCGTCAGGGAACCCGAGCGCCATTGCCTGTTCCTCGAATGAAAGGATTGTTTCGATTATGCCGAGCTGTTTTTCAAGTGGGCAGAACGTGTCGGTTTCATGGTATGCGTTCTGCTGCAAAAAGTCCTCCCTCACCATTCTCGCGATTTCCAGCGTCAGGCGCTCCTTTTGCGGCAGTGCGTCAGGCCCGATAATCTGCACTATCTCGACAAGTTCGGCCTCCTTTTGCAGCAAAGCCATGGCCTTTTCCCTTGCCTTCGGCCATTCCTTTGAAATGTTTTTTTCGGCCCATTTGTCTGTTTCACCGATATAAAGCGAATACGATGAAAGCCAGTTGACAGAGGGAAAATGCCTCCTTTCGCTCAGCGACGCATCCAATGCCCAGAACACTTTTGTGATGCGCAGGGTGTTCTGCGTCACAGGTTCTGAAAAATCCCCTCCGGGCGGCGAAACAGCGCCGATTGCGCTCACAGAGCCAAGGTCGCCGTTCAATGTTTTCACCCTTCCGGCCCTTTCATAGAATTCCGCGAGCCTTGTGCCAAGGTAAGCCGGATAGCCTTCTTCGCCAGGCATTTCTTCAAGGCGCGATGACACTTCCCTTAACGCTTCAGCCCATCTCGAGGTCGAATCCGCCATGAGCGCGACATTATAGCCTTGGTCCCTGTAGTATTCGGCAATCGTTATGCCTGTGTAAATCGATGCCTCGCGTGCCGCGACAGGCATGTTTGAGGTGTTCGCTATCAGCACTGTCCTTTTCATCAATGGCTTGCCTGTCTTCGGGTCCAACAATTTCGGGAATTCGGTCAGCACCTCTGTCATTTCATTGCCGCGTTCCCCGCAGCCCACATAAACTATTATTTCGGCGTCAGCCCATTTCGCGAGCTGGTGCTGCATCACTGTCTTGCCCGAGCCGAAAGGCCCAGGAATGCTTGCAGCTCCGCCTTTCGGCACAGGGAACAGGAAATCCACTATCCTCTGCCCTGTGACAAGGAGTTCGGAAGGCGAAAGCTTTTCAAGGTAAGGCCTTTGCTTTTTCACAGGCCATTCGTGCATCAGCCTTATTTTTTTGCCTGCGATTTCTCCGATGGTTTCTTCGACAGTGAAATCCCCTTCCTTCAATCCTGAAATCTTTCCTTCCATTGAAGGCGGCACAAGGATGCGGTGCATTATTGTTTCTGTTTCCCTTACAGTGCCTATGACCTTGCCTGCCTTGACCAAATCGCCGTTTTTTGCATCAGGCTTGAAATGCCATTTCTTTTTTCGGTCCAGTGCAGGCGCAGAAACGCCTCTTGCAATGAAATCCCCGCTCTTCGCCCTTATAACTTCAAGCGGCCTTTGGATGCCGTCATAAATGCTTCCGAGGAGGCCAGGCCCGAGCTCAAGGCTCAATGGCTTTCCTGTGCCTTCGACCGGCTCGCCAGGCATTAAGCCGCTTGTTTCCTCGTAGACCTGGATTGTGGCGCGGCCCTTTTCAAGCCTTATTATTTCGCCGATGAGCTTTTCTTTTCCGACGCCGACAACCTCGTTGATTTTAGCGCCTTGCATGTTTTTTGCCTCTATCACTGGCCCGGAAATTTTTGCGATGGCAGGCTTTTCCATTTTCAGTCCTCCTCAGTTTGCCCCGGACGCCCTTTTCACTATCGAATCGATTATTTCCGAGCCGTGCTTTCCGCCCCGGCCTGGAATTTCGATTATTATCGGGCTCCTGTTTGCCTCAATGAACAGAATTATTTCCTTCCTTATCTGCGAACAAGAATCGTCGACTATCAAAATGCCTGCCCCCTCCATTGCGGCAAGCGATTCGAACTGCCTTAAAAGCGCAGGCTGGCTTTCCTCTGCCACAACCGCGTTTTTTATGCCTGCAAGCCTGAAGCCTGTCACTGTGCCATTGCTTCCAAGGACCGCAATCTGAAGCCCTTGCCAGCCCTGCCTGCGATGCGCTTTTCCCTCCATCCTCACACCCCTATCGCCATCTCCCTTATCTGCTCTTTCGGCAGGCCGAGCCTTATCCCGTTCAATATCGCCCTAAGGTTCGATATTTCGGTTTCCTTGAGCGCAAGATAGCACGCAATCGGGGTGAGGCCGAACGGCTGCCTTATCGAATAGGCCTTCACTTTTCCGGCCCAGAATTCATCCAGTGCCTTTTCAATGTGCCAGAGCGAGCCGCTTTTCTCGAAATCGCGCATTTTTTCAGAAAGCACGGCCTGGTAAGGCGTGCCTTCAAGCCCGCCCAATGCGGCCCCGATATCGGATGATTCTGCGAGCGCTTCGGCCTTTTTTTCGGAAATAAAATAGCCGTTTTTCAAAAGCATTGCCTTTGTTTTTTCAGGCACTATGTCGTCCTTCAGGCACCTCAGGATTATTTTAAGGTTCAGCAGGTCGACCTGCATCCCGTAAATCTTCCCGAGATACTGCGAGTCCTGCATTATCCCAGCGGTCCTCGCGGCCTCGTCGATTTTCCTTTTCCTCAAAAGGTTTTCGAAAACATGCCTGTCCAATGCCTTTTGGAATTCAATTGGCGAAACTTCCTGCGGCAGCGATTCGACAGCCTCCTTATAATTTGTGGCCTTGAGCAGCTCGATCATTTCCGCAATTCCGCCCGCATCGTTCAGTTTCTGGAGGAACGCCTCGGACAAAGGCCCGGGATAAAAGTCAGAGGCTGTTCCGCCTGCCTGCTTTGCGGCAACTATCGCCTTGATGTTTTCGGTGTCATATCTCGAGCTCACCATTTTGAAAAAAGGCGCAGCGTGTTTCGGGCACATCCCCACTATTGCCCTGTAATCTTGCGCCAGGTTCAATGCAAGGGATTTCTCTATTTCCGAAAGCTCTGTTTTTCCGGCGACAAAGGCTTCATAGCCTGTGCCTTCAAACGAGCCGATGACGTCCTTGAAATCCATTGATTCGGCAAGCTCCCTTATTTTTTCGCTGCCAAGCATCCTGCCCCGCATCACCCTCACCCTTGAAGAAGGATAAGAGTAATGCGCGATAGGCATGACCTTTATTATCATGAAAAGCAGGGCGAACACACCGGCAAGTATCGCGATCAGGACAACATTGTCTATGAGCAGCCCTATCCCGAAAATTCCAGTCGCCATCTCATTCCCCTGCCATTCTTTCCGGCCCATTGCACGGAATCAGTTCCGGCCGGAAAATCCCTGCCGCCATTTCATCCACCTATCGCTTCAGCGAGCTCCTTTTTCAGCCCGGATTTTTTTTCCTCGAGCAATGCGCGGAAAGTGCAGTCGATCTTCATGCTTCCGTCCGCGCTCCTCACTATCGCGCCCGGCCCCAATCCCTTCACGATTTCAAGCCTTGCATTTTTTCCCTTCACTATTTGGGCAATGATTTTTGAGTCTTCCCCGGAAGCCTCGACCACGATGCCGCCGGAGGGGATTTCTTTCATGGCTTCGAGCGCCATCGCCCTGAGCTTTGCCGCAAAGGCTTTTTCTTTCCTGAGCTCAGGCAGGCTTTTCTGCGCTTCGGCCAGTATTTCCCCGAGCTTCATGTCCAGGAGCGCAGCCTCCTCTTTTTTTGCATTCAGGTTTGCCCTTGCGACAGCCCTTTTTTCCGCTGTCTCCGCATCCCTTTCCGCCTGCTCCCTTGCCTTTGCGATGATTCCCCTGGCTTTTGCCAGCGCTTCGGCCCTTATGCGCAGGGCTTCGCTTTCGCACTCGCAGCCTATGGCCCTGGCTCTCCTTTCGGAATCGCCCCTTATTTTTTCCATTATTCCCTGCATGCTAAACCCTTTCCTGTTTTTTTTGGATGCGGCGCCGGCTTCAGAAGAACCCGGCCCCGGCCGCAACCACGAAGATTATCAGGATTGCGATTACAAACCCGTAAATTGCCTGTGTTTCCGATATTGCGGTGAGCACAAGCATTTTGCCGAAGCTGTAGTCCTTTTCAGCAACCCCGCCTGCCGCTGCAGCCGCAGTGATTCCCTGGCCCAAACCGGAGCCTGCCGCCGCGATTCCGACCGCAAGCCCTGCGCCGATCATCATGAGGCCTAGCGCGTTCATTGATGCTGGATCAACCATTTTCTTGCACCTCCTTTTTTTCTGTCAGTTTTCTCCGGACATGGAAAGGCCTGAATTCCTTTCCGTCGCCGGAATAAAAGAACGAAAAAAATTCCACGAAATGCAGCCTCAGCGGATGGATGAACGAGGCAAGCACGTTGAACAAAAGGTTGGCGAAATGCCCGAGCACCAGCACAAGCGCGCCCAACAGGAAGCCTATGAACGGCACGGCAAAAAGCAGCCCCGCAAGGATGTTTATCGACATCGCTATCGCGAAAGTGGAAATGCTCAAAACCATGAGCCTCGAGTAAGAGAGCACGTTCCCCAAAAAACCGGTTATTTTCATTAAACCAAACAGACCTGCCCCTGCAACCATCAATATCAGGGCCAGCGCCAGGAAAGCAATGCCTGCGAACTGCACGAAAGGCGGGTTCTGGAAGAGGATGCCTGCGGCATAAAGCGCGACTCCGGCCTCGAGGAAAATATAAACCAGCTTGTCAGTCAATGCCATTTTGTAATTTTTTTTCCTGAGGTCTTCCCTGAAGCCGAGCAGGATTGCAAGGTTTAAGTGCAGCAGGCCGACCAGCCACATCGAGGCAATGAACAGCAGGGCATAGCTTTGGCCGCCTGCGGCTTTCCCGAACGGGTCAATTAGCGCGATTTTTTTGATGCTTTCCCCGCCTAAGTCCCCGAAGAAACCGCCGAAAACCCAGCCGAAAAAAATCGTCGCAATCGCGCCGTGCACGAGTATGTTCGACATCTGCCTCATGGTTTCGCTCTTTTTCCCTACAGTTTGCCTCATGAAAAGCGCTATTGCAAGGAATATAATTCCGTAACCGATGTCAGAAAACGCTATCCCGAAAAAAATCGGGTAAAGGATTGCGATGAAGGGCGTGGGGTCGATCGAGCCGTATTCAGGCAGCCCGTAAAGCTTCAGGAGGAACTCGTAATTCTTGAAAAAGCCCCTGTTTTCCAGTTTCACAGGCGCCTCCTCGTCCTTAAATGCGGATTCTTCGATATGGTACCTGCCTTTTGCCGCTTTTGCGAGTTTTTCCCTGAACCTGCCTTCAAGGCTTGCAGGCACGAACGCCTCGAACACAACAGTCTTTTCTGTGCGGCCGAACAGCTGGAATGCCTTTCCCTTTGACCTTTCTATTTCAAGGAGTTCCTGCAAAACCAGGACTTTTTTCCTGTATTTTTTTTCAATGCCCCTGCATTCCGAAACAACCGCCCTGCTCTCCGCCTCAAGCCCGCTGATCTCTTTCACTGTTTTTTTGATTAGGGCCGAAGGCTTTCCTGTGCTTTCCGGGACAGCAATCCTGTCAAAGCCGAGTTTCCTGAGCCTGCGCATGAGGCCGTCCTGTATTTCCGCTTCGGCCGAGAAAAGCACTGTTTTTTCCGCGGTGCCTGTTATTTTGAGCAGCCTTGCCTGCTTTTCGCCCTGCATGAGCGCCAGGAATTCGTCCTCGAATTCGGGCGCTATTTTCCCTATGACGACCGCAATGCTTTTGTATCCGGAAAGCAGGCCTAGGTCTATGCCCAGTTCATCAATGCTTTCCAGTATGGATTTTTCCTCGCGCAAAGCCGACAGGCGCTCCCTGATTTTTTTGAGCCTTGCGTCAAGGCTTTCGATTTCTTCCCCCAATTCGCCCAAAAAAGAATCTGTTTCCTTGCTGAACGCGGCAAAATCCCCTGTTTTTCCCTTCGCAGCCTCTTCGCCGAAAAGGAACGCCCTTGCCTGCCCCTGCAAAGGCAAAGGCTCGGCGTTCGCCTTGAAAAAACCGAGAATCCTTTTCGTGCGCGTCAGCTGGAACGAGGCGAACCTTTCCCTTTCCCAGAACTCGAACGAGGAAAGGCCTTTTTCCGCTGCATCCGCCTTCCGCAGTTCGGCGAGCTCTTCCTCGTGGAATTCGTCAAGCACTGCCTGCGTGTCGCCGCTCAGGACCACAACAGAAAATTTTTTCATTTCCGCTGGCTTAAACATCCAACAGCCCCCTCAAGACCCTTGCCTTCAGGGCCGGCTTTTTAGCGGAGATTTTTTTGCCGAGCGCACCGGTTCTCTCCAGGGCACCGGCCTCTATTTCCCTGGCTTTCGCCTCGCCTTTCAGCCTGCCTTTTTCGGTTATTTCCGCGCGCTCTTTTTCTGCCTGCAGGGCTGCATTCTTCAGGATTTCCGCTGCCTCGGCTTCGGCCTGCCTTATCCCGATTTCCTTTTTCTTTTCCGCTTCAGCGATAAGCGCTGAGCCTGCCTGCTCCAACTGCTTTATTTCCTTTAGAATCTGCATGCGCAAACCCGCCGTAAGCCTTTATCTGCAAGAATCCAGATAAACGAATATATATCCTCCCCGCATTAACCTTTAAAAGCATTTTTTAAAGGATTTGGGCTTTAAAGATTGCTGTATGGACTTCAAAAAAGGCATCGCCCTGTCCTTTTCCAAGGCCGCAGGCATCCCTGAAGAACAGGCGCTTTCCCTCATAGAAAGCCCGCCTGACCATAAATTCGGCGATTTTTCAATACCTTCGTTCACGCTCTGCAAAAAAGGCGAAAACCCTGCCAAAAAAGCAAAGGAAATCTCAGGGAAAATCAAGAAAACCGAAGGCATTTCGAAAATAGGGGCCCTCGGCCCCTACATTAATTTTTTCCTTGACAAATCAGCGCTTTCCTCCTCGACCCTTGAAGAAATCCTTTCCCTGAAGGAAAATTTCGGGAAGAATTCCGAAGGGAAAGGCAAAAAAGTAATGGTGGAATATTCCGCGCCGAACACGAACAAGCCGTTGCACATAGGCCATTTGAGGAACGACTGCATAGGCATGGCGATAAGCAACCTATTCGAAGCCGCAGGCTATAAAGTGACAAAGGCGAACCTGGTCAACGACCGCGGCATCCATATCTGCCAGGCAATGGTCGCATACAAAAAATTTGGCGAAGGCAAAACGCCTGAAACCGCGGGAATGAAAGGCGACAAGTTTGTCGGCGATTTTTACGTCAAATTCAACCAAAACGCGAAGGAAAATCCGGCCTTGCAGGAAGAAGCGAACGGACTCCTGAGAAAATGGGAGGCAAAAGACCAGGAGACAATCGCGCTTTGGAAAAAAATGCGCGAATGGGTGTTTTCCGGATTTAAGGAAACCTATGAAAAATTCGGCTCGCGCTTTGACGAAATTTTCTTCGAGTCAGATTTCTATGACAAGGCAAAGCCGCTCATAGAATTGGGCCTTAAAAAAGGCGTTTTCAAAAAAAACGAGGAGGGTGCGGTAATCGCAAGGCTTGAAAAATACGGCTTTCCAGACAAGACAGTCCTAAGGGCGGACGGCACAAGCATTTACATTTCAAACGACCTTGCCCTCACAAAGCACAAGGTCGAGGCATTCAAGCTGGACAGGAACATTTATTGCGTTGCGTGCGAGCAGGACCTTTATTTCCAGCAATTGTTCAAGGTAATGGAACTGCTCGGCTTTCCGTGGGCGAAAAACTGCGAGCATTTGAGCTACGGCCTGGTGTTTTTGCCTGAAGGCAAAATGAAAAGCAGGGAAGGAAAGGTCATAGATGCCGACGACCTCATCGCAGAAATAGAGGGCCTTGCGCTTGCAGAAATCGAAAAAAGATATCCTGGCCTTGAAAATGCCGAAAAGTGCAGGAGGGCGGAAGCGATTGCGCTTGCGGCAATAAAGTTCGCGATGCTCAGGATCGACCACAAAAAGACTTCACTTTCGTGCCAGAGCAGTCTGTCAGCTTCGAGGGCGAATCAGGGCCTTACCTCCAGTACACTTATGCGCGGGCCAAAAGCGTCCTGCGAAAGGCCGGATGGAAAGGCATCGGGAAGGAAAAAATCGATTTTTCAGCACTTTCCGATGAAAAAGAGAAAGGCATCCTGAAGGCGCTTGCGGATTTCCCTGAAACAGTTAAGAAAACCCTTGAGGGAAGGAACCCGAACATACTGTGCCATTTCCTGCTCTCGCTTTCCGAGCAATTCAACGCATATTACCATGATTCGAGGATTATCGGTTCAAATGAGGAGAAGCCAAGGCTTGCTCTCGCTGAAGCTGTTTCAATCGTATTGAAATCAGGCCTTTCGCTTTTGAATATCCCTGTCCTGGAGGAAATGTGATGGAATTGAAGATAGGGAAGGCGCGCTTCCCTGTGCCGTCATTCAGACTCGCTGCCACTGCGCCGAAGGCGCAGCAGAAGCGCCAGCCGTCCCAGAAGAAAAAAAAGGCCTCCGCTTTCGCCAAGGAAAAAAAGGAATTGCTGCAGAGCATAAGGAAAAATTCCTTGAATGCCGACACAAGGCTTGTCGGAAAGGCGTTTTCCTTCATCGCAGGCATCCCTGGCATTCCCAAGGCCCGCGGCGAAAGGCTTTTGGTGGAAAAGGCTTTTTCTTTTTCCGAGGAAAAGCACGGCTCGCAGAAAAGGCTTTCCGGCGACCCGTATTTTTCGCACGCGTTCCAGACCGCATTGATCCTTTCCGAATACGGGCTTGACAGCAGCACGATTTCAGCGGCATTGCTCCATGACGTCATCGAGGACACAGATGTAAAGGATGCCGAGATAAGGGAAAAATTCGGCGATGACGTGCTTAAGCTTGTCAGCGGTGTCACAAAGCTCAGGCATTCCGAAGGAAAAGAGGCCGAAGCCGAAGAAAAGGAATACCTGAAAAGCGTATTGCGCGCCTCCTCAGAGGATGTCCGCGTGCTCCTGATAAAGCTTGCGGACAAAGTGCACAACCTCCGCACAATCGAATTCATGCCGCCCAAGCGCAGGAAAGAAATCTGCAGGAATGCGCTCGAGGTCTATGCCCCGCTTGCCGAGCGCTTCGGCCTCAACAGGATGAGGGAAGAAATCGAGGACAGGGGCTTCCAGGCCCTTTATCCGGGCGAGTTCGAGGAAATGGCAAAGGCAGTCGAAGAAAGGAGAAACCAGCAGGAGCTGGATGTCGACGAGGTCGCAAAGGCGCTTTCAGCCATAAAAATTTCTGGAAGGAAAAGGTTTTTCCAGAAATATTCCTTCAGGAAAATAAAAAGGAACCTTTACTCGTATTACAGGAAAACCCAGAAAAAGCACAGGACACTGGACGAACTTTACGATTTTGTTTCGCTTGTGATTTTGTGCGGCACAGTCGGGGAATGCTATGAGGCGCTCAAGACAGTGCACAGCACGTTTTACCCCATTCCGGGAAAGCTGAAGGACCGGATTGCGGCGCCGCATTACATGACCTACCAGTCGATAAGCACTTCGGTCATCGGCCCCAAGGGCAACCCTGTCAAAATATTCATCCGAACAAAGGAAATGGACCTGCTTGCAGAAAACGGAATCACTGTCTGGCTTAAGGAAAAAAGCAAGGCGAAGCTCGACGAAAAAGAACTAGAGTCGCTTGGAGAAATAT
>JAZDDY010000084.1:0-4824 GCA_043809265.1 Candidatus Iainarchaeum sp. | reverse complement strand
CATTTCCTGTTTTGTTTTTGTATGTGTGAATTCCATCAGTGATTATGTCATTCGGTCCCTTTAGCACAATAATGCAATCCCATTTTTTTGCCTGCGCCCTGGCTTCTTCGGTTGACGCATTTTTGCCGAAGGCAGCAAGGAATTCGCCTGCGTGCGGAGTGAGAATGCAGTTTTGCCCCAAAAGTTTTTTGTCGAGCAGGCGCAGGGCAGAGGCATCGAGGACAAATTTTTTGCCCTTGAATTTTTTAAGCGCGAAATTGATGAGTGATTTGTTGGGCTTGGTTTCGCTTAAGCCGGGGCCTATTAAAATGGAATCCGCCTTTTTCCCGAATTCAAACAGGCTTTTTTTGCGGAATTCGCCCACAATTATGAGCGGAGTGGAGTTTTTCGCAAAGGGGATATTTTCTTTTTCAGTGAGCACGAAAACAAGGTCTGAAAACAGCGAGGCAGCCTTCGCAGCGAGGATTTCTGCGCCATGATATTTTCTAGAACCGGCAATTACCAGCACAGAGCCGTTTTCGCCTTTGTGCGAGGACTGCTTTCTCTTCGCCAGCCCCATTAGGCTGTCCTTCCCGGCGAGTGCAATTTTCATGGTTTCACGATAACTTTTTAAAGTCGGAAACAGTTATTAATGTGAGCAGAATCATATCAAAGGCATTTTGGTGCTGTCATGGAAAAGGCTATTGTTGACGCAGTAGAGATTGCGAAAAGGGACCTGCGGGAATGTTATACTGAATCAGGCATCCTCGCAGGAAGAGGGCACTTGCAGCAGTACTGGGCAAGGGATTCTTTTTTCGCCTCGATGGGTGCCTGCGCGATAGGCGATTTCGAACAGGCACGAAAAAACTTCCAGCTGTTCTTGGATTTGCAGGACCCGAAAGGGCTGATTCCAGCTGTTGTTTTGCTCAAGCTCAAGCCGAAATACAAGCCTTTCAAGGTTTTTTCACCGCCTGTGGATTCCAATGCGCTTTTCATCATAGCGCTTGCGGATTATGCCAGGCAAAGCAAGGACAAGGTTTTCATCGAATCAAACTTCAAGAAGATTTCGCTTGCAATGGAATGGCTCTGCAAGAGGGACAGGGACAAGGATAACCTCATCGAAGAGGACTTTTTCGCGAACTGGGCCACCACTATATTGAAGCACGGCGAAGTGCTTTACTCGAACTGCTGCTATTACCATGCATTGAAGGAATTCGCTTTCCTTGCCGACTGGCTCGGCGTCAAAATGATAGGCGCCGAGTACGAGAAAAGGGCCGAGACGACAAAACTGGCATTGAACCTGAAGTTCTGGGAAAATTATTATTACACAGACTGGATCGGCCTAACGCCGCACAATTATTTCGCAAGCGACGGCAATGTCCTTGCAGTGACATGGGATGTAGCCACAAGGGAGCGGGCTGAAAGGATACAGGAATTTATCGAAAAACAGCACCTTGATTCTGTGCCGATGAAAACAAATTTCCCCTCATATCCTTTCTGGAAGGTTTTCCCGCTTCTCCTGCCGACCCGCGCCTACTATTACCATAACGGCTTTTCATGGCCCTGGATCGGGTGCATGAATGCAATCGCCCTTGGCAGGATGGGCCTGAAAGAAAAGGCATTGCAGGAATTGGATAGGCTTGCATGGCAGATAAACAATTACTGCGTGACAAATGAGGTTTTCGACAGGCACAAGAAGCCGGTGGAATCCTTCTGGCTGAAAAGCGAAAGGCCATTCGCATGGACCGCCGGCCTTTTCCTGAAAGCAGTCGACGAAATCATCGGCTTGGGGGAACACAGGAAAAAGAAAAGCGTGAAAGAGGAAAAAAACAAGAAAGAGGGCGCCGAGCAGCCAAAAACCGCAAAAGAGCCAGAGAAAAAGCCTGAAAAAAAAGAACAGGGCAAAAAAAGCGAAACAGACGAAGCCATTGAAAAACTGGAAAAAATCCACAGGGAAACAGTGAAAAAAGAGGAAAATAGCCGGCTCGGTGACCGGAAACCTTTTTAAGAATTTAAAGGCTCCTTATATTGGTCGGAATGGACTATAAGGATGCATCAATAGAATGGCTTGGCCACGACTGTTTCAAAATAAAAGCCGGCGGCGTAACAATTTACACTGACCCCTTCCGGATTTCCGAAAAAGGAAACGCAGACTTAATCCTTGTAACACATGAGCATTATGACCATTGCTCGCCTGCGGATATCGCAAAAATAGCCTCTAAGGAAACCGAAATCGTTTGTTCGGCACTTTCCGCACCCAAATTGGGAAAATGGAAAACCACGCAGCTCAAAGCAGGGCAATCAGTCGAAGCAAAAGGCGTGAAAATTTCGGCTTTCCCCTCCTACAACATCGGCAAGCCATTTCACCCGAAAGGTGCAGGAATCGGTTTCCTCTTCGAAATCGCCGGAGTGCGCTTTTACCTTGCGGGCGATACCGATTTGGTTCCGGAAATGAAGGAACTGAAAGGAAAAGTGGACATTGCATTCCTTCCAGTCGACGGCACTTACACCATGGGTGCGGAAGATGCGGCAAAAGCCGTTGGAATCATTGAGCCTGAAATAGCAATTCCCATGCATTACGGGAGCGATGCCGGAGACGGCACAAGCCAGGATGCCGAAAGGTTTTCGGCGCTTTGCAGGCCGAAAGCAAAAATATTGGAGAAATCAGGATGAATGCGGAAAAGCTTTCGCCTTTGGGCGACGAAGAATCGCTTTTCTCGAACCCGGAAGCGCTCGACACTGATTTTATTCCGCCACTCATGCCGTTCAGGGAAAACGAAATAAAGGAAATAGCCGCCTCGCTTGCACCGCTGCTCGAAGGCAAAAGCGGCCGCAACCTTTTAATCACCGGAAAAACAGGCATCGGGAAAACGCACGCAGTGAAAAAAGTGCTTTCCGATTTCTCCGAGGAAAGCAATGCCTTTGTTTTTTACGTGAACTGCTGGACGCATCCCACCGGAAGGGAGGTTTTCGAGGAAATCTGCTCGCAATTGAAAATCCAGAGGCCTGCGGAGGCAAGCGAATCCGCGCTCCTTGGAAAAATAATCGAAAGGACAGGAAACACTTCTGTTGCAGTCTGTTTTGATGAAATCGACCGCGCGAAAGAGCAGGGCTTCCTGTATTCCGCACTGGAAGAATTCAGGGCAAAATCCGTTATCCTTATTTCCAACCGCGAGGGCTTCCTTGCAACGCTCGATGAAAGGGTAAAATCAAGGCTTTTGGCGAAAGAAATCGCTTTCAGGCAGTATTCGCGCGATGAAATGGAAGGCATTGTGAGGGAGAGAAGGAAATACGCTTTTTACGAGGATGCCTGGGAAACAAAAGCCCTGAACCTTGTGGCAGAAAAAGCCTTCGGGAGAGGCGATGTGCGCTTTGCGGTGCAATTGATGAGGCTCGCCGGCCTCAAAGCGGAAGAAGATGCGAGCAGGATTGTCAGGGAAGAGCATGTGGAAAAGGCGCTGGAAGAAATTGCACTTTGATTAAGGCCGCCCCTCACTGTTTATAGTGTCAAGCTTCCCCTGGAGCGCCGGGTCGAGTTTTATTTCGAATTCTGCTTCAACTTGGGAGATTAAGACGTCTGTTACGCTTTTTATGTTATCAAAAGTGGTTACCTCAGCAGGGTCGGTTTCATCCAATACGAGGTTATGGATGTCCACTGTTGCGTTAGCCAGCCTATTTATATACTCCTGAGGCAAAGCTGGGTTTTCGGTTTTGACTTCAAGCCGGTAATCTGGTTTACTGATAAGGAGCACTTGAATTTTATCCGAGTATTCTCTTAAAATATTCAAAGGATTTTTCTTAAAGTCGCTAAAATCTGGCATCGTTTTAAAGCTATTTGTCCACAAATATGAAATCACTAGCGGGGGGGTCATGCCCAGTGGCGGGTAGACCAGTTGAGCCCAGCCATCTTTTGTTTTTATTAGAATAAACTCTTCCTCTCCCAGCGGCTTACTAGGGATAAATGGTTGCACAGATTCACTCACCATCGCACCCATCAGTATTCCACCTTCATTAAGGCTTGCCCAGCAGTTATCCAATGCCCTTTCCATTTCACTGGCTTTCATCCATTGCGCAACATTCGCCAGCCGTATGACATCCACTTTTTCATCCAAAGGGCCTTCACTGATTGAATGCACCCTGAATTCTATGCCGTTTCTTTCCAGAATGGCAACTCCTCCCTCATTCCGCGCGACATCTGTTGCCAAAACTCTCACGTTTTCCCCGAGGATTGCTTTTGCCTCAATAGTGGAAGAGGCGCCAGCGCCAATTCCGCTGCTTAAATCGGCGAAAGAGCCGATTTTATCCCTATTTTGAGCAAGAAATGCGTCATGAACAGGATAACGGAAAAATTCTGTTGCTGTAATCCCGGGATTCTCCCATGCGGGCACTTCATAATCTTCACTCTTTCCCCAGGAAAAATACTGCTTGTCCCCAGTTCCACCAAGCAAAACCTCGCGGGAAATCGGCTGTGTTTCATAGCCGGCCCATTTCGATGCAGAATTTCCTCCACCTAAATCAACAGACTGCTGGACTGCCTACACTGCAGCATCTGGAGTGGCCTTGAAGAAGGCTTCTTCAACCCCGAGGCTGTCGGCATCAGCAGAAGAAACAACCCTTGTTTCTGAAAAGGCAATTGTGCCATCGGCTCTCTTGAAAGTGAGCTGTATTGTGACAGTGCCGTTGTCTGGGTTTGTGGAAATGACCTGGAAGTCAGGCACCGCGGAAATCTGGCTTTCATCTTTTTGGTCGTCTGCCTGGGCGCCTTGGCCTCCGGGCGGAGCGCCTTGCGGATTAAAAAGGCTGGCTAGAATGGACAAGATTGTGACACCTGCGACCGGGACTTTT
>JAZDDY010000083.1:0-3202 GCA_043809265.1 Candidatus Iainarchaeum sp. | reverse complement strand
AGGTTGATGATTTTTTGGCCGAAATCCAGCCTTGCCGCGACCTCGGCCTGGTGGCCCAGGCCGAACTGCTTGAGGGTTTCCATGTACGGTTCCTTTGCCGCATTGTAGGTTGCCCTCTGGATTTTCTGCCATGACTCAATGTCCTTGGCGAATTTGTACATGTCCTTTTGTATCCTTCCCTCTTTTATCTGGTCGAACCAGCCGCCCTGCGTCATCCATTCGTTTTCAAGCTTGTTCCTGAGCTCCCTGCTTTTCACAAGCAGCATTCCGTCTGTCCAAGTGGTGGATTCAGTAAGAAGGTTCCTGAGCTTGCCTACTTCGGGCGTGCTTTCCGATAGCGCCCACATCCTGTCGCCGAGCCTTTGATAGTGTGCCGAGCCAGGGCCCCAAAACTTTCTCCTGAAGGCGTCGAATATTTTTTCATCCACGACTTTTTTGAGTTTGGGTATAAGGCCCCTTCTCCCGAGGTTGAGGAACAATTTTTTTGCCCTGCTGATAAGGGTCGGGGCGCCGGTCGAAAGCACCATTTCAGCGGAAAACCAGTTGTTGTAGTATTTGTCGAAAAGCGAGTACACGTTTATGGTGCAGTCCGAGGTGTTGCAGGTGGTCTGCGAATAAGCCGAAAAACTGCTTGTGAGAATGGAATTTGCGACCATGTCCTTGACAATCCTCGACATCGACATTACCTGCGTTTGGTTGAGGTCGCTTGAAGCCGCGGTTTCCTTCAAGGCTTCCGCGGAATTCTCTGGCAGGCCCATTGCCTTCCTCATGCCCTCATAATCCTCGTCTGTCCAGTCTTCCTGCTCTTTCTGGGTCCAATTCAAGTCCTTGCCTGTGATTTTTTCGCCGACTGCTTCCACTGCGCCGACTGCAGGGTCTTTGATGTACTGCTGCCATGCCTCGCCGAAGAATTCCTTTATCGGCTTGAAGTCCCTGAACAGGCCTGTTTCGCCGTTCCTCAGGCTTAACTGTTTTCCTTCAAGCGGGCAGGCGATGTTGTTGTCCTTGAGGTCAGTGCACCTTCCCACCCTCAATGTGTCTGTGAGCACAAGCCCGTAGGCGAAAGGCCCGCGGAAGCGGTCGTTCAGTATCTGCTGGGCCTCGTTAATGTCAAATTTCCGGTCAGCCATGTCGACTTTCTGCGCGCTGTTCTCGTCGTCGCCCATTGGGATTATGATTGTCGGGTTTGCGAGCGCTTCCCTTGCGGTGTCGGCAGGGCTTCCGCTCCCGTAATTCGCGCCCAAAAAGCCGTCCCTTAAAAGGTCAAGGAATTTTTGCGAATCCTCGTCGCTCATCGAAGAGCTGCTGCAGGTGAATTCGGAGCCGAGGGTCGGCGCGGCGGTCGCTGCGCCAGAAGAGGTTTCCCCGAGCGCGTCCCCTGCCTCTGCGGCATAGGCAATCTGGGAGCTGAGCATTATTGAAATGAAGAATACCGCAAGGAACTGCTCTTTTGCCGAAGCCATTTCAACCAACCAAACCATCAACAATATTATGCTATTTTATGTTTCGAACACTTTTATTCTTTTTCTACGCGGTTATTTGCACCTCACGAGTAAAGGAAATAAAGCATGCCCTGCAGTATGTTGCCGAAAACGAAAAGGAACAAAGCCGAAGCGACCAGGGTGCAGGCGTAAACCGAAGCGTAAAGGCAGATGTATTTGTTGAATTTCTTTTTTTCAAGCCATTCTTTCGGGAAAGAGCCGAGCATTACAAAGAACAGGGAAACCGCGGCCAGGAAAATGCTTGCGGTAAAAACCCTGAAAACAGAGGTGAATGCAAGGGCAGTCCAGTCCGATGCGTCAGGCTGGAGTTCCTCTGGCTTCACCCCGAGGTTTTCGGCCCCGAAGCCGTAGGCCAGCGGGGAAAAATACCACAGGGAAACCGCCGCCAGGGAAAAAACAAGGCATACAATCACGGCGCTTGCAAACCATGACCGCTTGAATTTTTTCGATATTTTTTTGTGCAGGAACGAGCCGAGCAATGCCGCAATAAAGAGCGGGATGGAAAGCACAAAGGCGCCCCTGAGGATATCTATAACGGAAAAAGCAACATCGATTCCGGAAGCCAAAAGTACAGCCATCAATAATCAACCTGACGCTAAAAATATACCTGTAACCCATATATATAACTTCATGTATCATATAAATGGTTTCGATTATATCAAAGGGCAAAAATAATCGTATAAATTTGCCCTTTGATAGCCATCAAAAGACACTTGGAAAAATACCATTATTGCTGTCTTTTGATATTAGGTGAAAGCATGGATGAAATGGAGTCGGTGCCGCGGAGGATGAGGCGCTTTTACAGGGACGACGGCGCAAGCCTTGTGAACCACATTTCAAGGCAGATTGAAAAGGCCGCAGGCATCAAGGAAGTCGAAAAGCAGAAAATAATCCTCAGCCTGAAAAGGCAGCTCGAGAAAACCGGGGAAAGCGAGAAAAAAGACCTCGCTGTGCACGTGCTTGAGCGGGCGAGCAACGGAAAGGACGAGGCAAGAGAGGTTGTTTTCAACGAAGTACTGAAATACCAGGGCAGGGGGCAGGAGCTTTCAGGCAGGGAAGCCGACGAAATAGCCGAAAGCATTTACTCCCAGCTGAAGGAAAGGGATAACACCCAAAAAATGCTCTTAAAGCTCGGCGAGAAAAAAAGAAAGGAAGAGGAAAAACTGCAGCGCGAGATTGCGAAAAAAATCAGCGAAAAAGAAAAGGGAATGCCGAGGTCCAGGCAGAGGGATGCAAGGGGCCTCGGGGCATTCGGGGTCAGCGCGCCTGAGAAAATCAGGAGGGCCGATTCATTCGAGGTGGAAAAGATAAAGCGGGAGCTTTCCACCGGCCTCGGCAAAAGCAAAAAAACCGAAGAAGACGAAGAAGAAGAGGAGAATTTCAGCGAAATAAAAAAAGAATTGGGCATGAAGGACGATGACCATGGAAAGGACGAAGAGGAAGACTCCACCTTTGACGAACTCGAAAAAATGAGCGGCGGCGCCGATGAAGGCGGCTCCGGGGAAAGCGAAGGCGATTCCGATGAAGAGTTCAGCATGGAAGGCTTTGAAACAGACCTCGATTCCGAGAAAAAAAAGAAAAAGGAACAAAAATAAAAAGTTTCAGCCGGCAGCCGTGCAGTTGAGGTCTTCTTTTTCGGTTATCATCGCTTCGTCCAGTTTCAGGGAAGGCCACATGTTCAGTTCTGTGAAAACCCTTTC
>JAZDDY010000082.1:0-3643 GCA_043809265.1 Candidatus Iainarchaeum sp. | reverse complement strand
AGGAAATTTTTGGCATTGAAGGGGCGGAAAAAATTGGCGGGGTGAAAGTGTTCCATGCCGGCACTGCAAAGGAAAGCGGAAAAATTGTCACGAACGGCGGAAGAATCCTTTCCGTTGCCGCAGAAGGCCCTGATTTTAAAGAGGCAAGGCGCAAAGCTTATTCTGCGGTTGAAAAAATCAGTTTTAAAGGAATGCAGTTCAGGAAAGATATAGGGATGGGAAAAGAAAGGTGAGTTTGTGGGCTGCGGGGTTTCTTTGTCCGGCTTCAGGCTGTTAGGGTGAGATTATGGGCTGCGGGGTTTTGGGCATTCTTCCGGAAAAAGGCCAGCCGGTTGTGCTGGAAAAAGTCCTCACGCTCCTGGACAGCATGAAAAATCGGGGGGATGACGGCACAGGCCTGCTGTTTTTGAAGGGCAGGGAAAAAAGGTTTGAGAAATGGGCCGGCAACGCCCAGGATATCCCGGAACACACTTTCGACAACCTGATGAACGATGAAATCGCAAGAATACCTGAGATTGTCATAGGGCACGCGAGGTATGCAACCAAGGGAAAAATAGTGCTGGAAAACAACCACCCTGTCATGGCATCAAAGGGAAGCGCGATGGTCGCGCTTGCAATGAACGGCGAGCTCTCATTCACAATGCGCTGGGGCGGCGAAGCGAAGGAAAAAGGCATCGACCTGCACAAGGCGACAAATGATGCCGCGCACTGCGCCGGCAAGATCCTCTCAATCTACCTTGAAAAAAAAGACATTGCGGAAACGCTGAAAGAATTTTACGCGCAGGCATTCCCGTTCGGCGGGTTCACTTTTTTGGGCGTGCTCTGCGATGCAGGCAAAAAATATTTCTTTTACATGCGGGACGGCCTGAGGCCGCTGCATTTCATGAAAGCCAACGGCCTTCTCGTGTTCTTTTCGGAAACAAGCCATGCGAACTGCCTCGGAGTGCAGGAAATATCCGAAATAAAGGCAGGCGAAGCAGGATTCATAGAGCCCTCAAGCCTTAACTGGTCGAAAATCGACATGAACAGGGAATTGAAGGGCACTGCGAGCAGGGGGCTCTGCCCTTTCGAGATAACATATTTCCAGAACTATGATTCGAAAATAGACGGCACCACAATCGATTCCGTAAGAAGGGAATTCGGGAAGGCGCTTGCAAGGGAGCATCCCCCGAAGCCTGGCTCGATAATTTCCTGGGTGCCGAAATCAGGCATAAGCGCGACACAGGGCTATTTCGAGGAAGCCCTGAAAAACCAGGGCAGCATCGAATTCAGGCAGGTAATAACGAGAATGCCGGATTCGAGGGCCCGCGGCGAGCGCTCTTTTTTGGGCTACAAGTCATTGTCGCTCCATGAAAAGCTCTCAAAGAAATTCAAAATCAATGCCCACGACGTGAAGGGCGAGCATGTCGTTGTCATAGACGATTCCATTGTGCGCGGCAGCGTTTCGCAATGGATCGCGAAAATGCTTAACGCCGCAAAGCCGAAAGGCCTCTCTTTCGTGGCCGCCTGGCCCCCGCTTATAGGCGAATGCAGGGCAGGCATAGACATAGACAAGGAAGAGCTTATCGCCCTGAACTATTTCAGCGCAGGCGAAATAGTTGAAGACCAGCGGAAGCTCGAAAAAAAATTGGGCGAATGCTTTGCCTGCAAGAAATGCAAATGCAAAAAGCTTTTCGACAGCGTTTCCTATGTGGGCGCCGGCGCAGTGAAAGAAGTTTTCGGGAAATACCTTAAAGGGAAAGTGTGCACAGGCTGCTTTGAAGGCGATTATTCTTACATCCACAGGGGCAACATTGAAAGAATGCCGCAGTGGCTTAAAGAATTCATTTCCGAAAACAGGGTCGAACTGCCTGAAGAAGTCAGTCTCTGAGGTTTTCCTTTTGGACAGGATCGAAATATGCACAAAAAAGGAATTCGCAGACCCTAAAGGCAAAAAACTGGAGAATGCGGCGCTCGAAGACCTCGGCATCAGGCTTGGTTCCGCCAGGGCCATAAAGGCATTTTCAATCGATGAAGGCCTTTCCCCAAAACAGCTTGAAAGGATTGCGCGCGAGGCCTTCTCGGACCCATTCACGCAGGAAGTTTCAGTCAACGCCCCGCTCGCCGAAAGATTCCAATTTGATTTCCTGCTCGAGGTTTCGTTCAAGCCGGGCGTTACAGACAACGAGGCAAGGACCGCGGCCGAATCCATTGAAAACTTCCTCGGAAAAAAATTCAGGGGCGCGGTAAGAACTTCGACGCAATACCTTTTGTCAGGCATTTCTGGAAAAGAAGCGGAAAGGATTGCGGCTGAAATGATTGCCAACGAGCTCATAGAGTGCTGGCGCATCTTGCCTTATGAAAAATGGAAGGCATCCAAATCATGCCTTGAAATAAAAGAGGCAAAACCGGCCGGGAAGCCGACGGTTGAGGACTTCGATTTGAATTCCGGCGACAGGGAACTTGAGCTTTTGAGCGCGAAAAGGTGCCTTGCGCTTTCTGCTGCGGAAATCAGGGCATTCGCATCCTATCTTGCAAGGCCTGAAGTGCTTGCGGAAAGGAAAAAGCGCGGCTTGGGCGGAAAGGCGACGGACGCGGAACTGGAATGCTTTGCGCAGACCCAGAGCGAGCACTGCAGGCACAAGGTCTTCAGGGCATCCATAAAATACAGGGAAAAAAATTTCGAGCACAGGGTGGACGGCCTGCTAAAAACCTTCATCCGCGGGGCGACAGAAAAAATAAGAATGGATGCTGGAAAAAACGATTTCTGCGTTTCAGTTTTCGAGGACAACGCAGGCATAATTTCCTTTGACAAGGGCTGGAATGTCGCTTTCAAGGCCGAAACCCACAATTCTCCGAGCGCCCTCGACCCGTACGGCGGAGCCCTTACAGGGATAGTCGGAGTCAACAGGGACGTGATGGGCGCAGGCATCGGCGCAATGCCCATATTCAACACAAATGTGCTTTGCTTCGGCCCGCCCTCCAAAAAAAGCGAGGGCATTCCCAAAGGAACACTCCATCCGAAAAGGGTTTTCAGGGGCGTAAGGAAAGGGATAGAGGACGGAGGCAACCAAAGCGGCATCCCGACAGTCAACGGGAGCATTTTCTTCGACGAATCCTTTTCTGTAAGGCCGCTTGTATTCTGCGGCACAGCAGGAATAATGCCTGCGGAAATCCGCGGGAAGAAAAGCCATGAAAAAAGAGCGAGACCCCGGGATAAGATAGTGATGATTGGGGGCAGGATAGGCAAGGACGGCATCCACGGCGCCACATTTTCGAGCATGCAGCTCGACGAGGCGTCGCCTGTGAGCGCGGTGCAGATAGGCGCGCCGATAGTGCAGAAGCGCGTGCTTGACCTTCTGCTCGAGGCAAGGGATTTGGGCCTTTATGATTCTGTAACAGACAACGGCGCCGGGGGCCTTTCCTCCAGCGTGGGAGAAATGGCATTGCAGAGCGGAGGCGCATTGCTTGAACTTGAAAAAGCCCCTTTAAAATATCCCGGCCTGCAGCCCTGGGAAATCCTTTTGAGCGAGGCGCAGGAGCGCATGACTCTTTCGGTGCCGCCCTCCAAACTTGAAAAATTCCTTGATTTGTGCAGAAGGCGCGGGGTCGAGGCGGCAGTTCTCGGCGAATTCACAAAATCAGGGAAACTTGAAGCGAAGCA
>JAZDDY010000081.1:0-3141 GCA_043809265.1 Candidatus Iainarchaeum sp. | reverse complement strand
ATGACCCTACGACTTCGTTCCAGAACTATTCTGCAAAAGCCGCAATCAAAGGCAAAGAAGTCACGCTTGTCAAGGGCGATAATGTTTTCACCGGAACAATTAGCCCGGATTATTCTTTCAAAAACATGGAATTGCTTGAGGTCGAGCTTTTGCAGGGGACCTCAAAGAGGGCAACCCAGAAATTCCCGATTTTTTTCTCGCCTGCCGAACTGGCGGTGAAAACAAGCCCTTTTGAGGGAAAGGCGCTTTATATCGGTTCGCCAGTAGGGAAACTTGATGTTGCAGTGCAATTGCCTGACGGCGGCATTCCCGCAGGCGGGAAGTTCGCCGCAAGCATTGATTCCGGCGGAAAGGAACTCGAAAAGAAAAAGCAGCTTGAAAAAAACCAGCAGGTTTTTTCGGCCGACTTCCCTTATATTCTTGCCGTGGAGGACTATGCGGCAGGCGCTGTGCTCAAAATCTCGGGCAGTGATTCGGCTGGAAATGCGCTGGCCGAAACATCTTTACCTTTGGAATTGAAAAAAGACAACCCTTTGTTCAACCTGAAATTCGATTCGCCCGACCCTGAACAAACCAAGACCCTCAGGGCAGGGCAGAAATTGCAGGTTTCGGCTTCTTTTGAATCAGGTGCAGGCGCACAGGACGCGAGAATCTGGGTTTTCGTGCCTGCAACAAACGAAAGAAAAGAGCTTTCAGGGCAGGGAGGCGTCTTTTCAGGGGAGATAACGCTTCCTGAATCAAGCCAGGGAAAAATCAGGCTTATCATTTACGGGACTGCAAAAGCCGGCGGCACAGAGGTCGGCGATATGGAGGAAGCGGAATTTTCGCTCTCAAAGGAGCTCACTGTTTCTTTTGTTTATCCGGCCGAAGGCGCGGTCCAGCAGCAGGGCGACGGCAGGACAATGATTGTGTCGGTAAGCCTGCCAAACGGGCAGGCCCCGCAAAAAAGCAGTTTCAGGGGCAGCCTTTTCATTGGCGGAAAAAAACAGGATGTTCTCCTGACACGGAGCGCGGAAAAAAACCAGTACACCATAAAGCTTGAGAATGCAGTTTCGGGAAAGCAGACGCTCAAACTTGTGCTTGCCGATGTCGACGGCCTGGGCGGCTCCGCCGAAATCAACACCGACATCTCGCAGCAGTTCGACTGGTTCGGGCTTTTGCTGCTGGTTTTGGTCATCGGCGCACTTGCGTTCTTTGCGAATCTCATAAGGTCGAAATTCAAGGCCGGAACGCGGGGAACCGGAACTGCGAAAGCAGGGTTGCCTCCGGAAAAAAAGGATTTTGTGAAAGAGGAAAAGAAAAGGCTGGAAATAGAATTTTACAAGAGGCGCATTTCAGAGGAAGAATTCAAGGAAAGGATGCTTGAACTGCAGAAAGGCGAAAGGGCAGGGCACATTCAGCCGAAAGAACACGAACTGAACGAAATAAAATTCGGGTTTGAAAAAGAGGCCGCCCAGGAAAAACCGCAGGCGAAAACGCTGTTCGGAAGGCTCAAGCCTGCGCCTGCAATGGAAGAAGACCGCGCCAGGCAGGTTATAGAAAAAAGGCTCGGGTCTGAGGACGCGTTAAGCCCGCTGATAATAGGCAGGGATTCGGAAAAGCCGAAGGCACAGGCAGGCCAGACAGCGGCTGAAGAATACAGGTCTGCGGCAAAGCAGGTAACGCAGGCGCAGCAACGGGTAATGGTCGAGGAATTCAGGCCGGCGCAGAAGCAGGGAATGCCTGCACAGGCAGGGCCTTCTTTCCCGAAGCCCAAGGAAACGCTTTCAGTGAAAAAAATAGGGGATGTAAGGGCAAAAATCGACATGCTTGCAAAGCAGGGCCCGCTTTCCTCGAAAGACGATGACGCGGTCAACGAGCTTGTTTTCGCATTGAAGCCCAAGGCTTTCGCCTACACGCGCAACGAAATCTTCGAATCGGTCATAGGGGAAGGCTTTTCTGAAAGGATTGCCGCTGAAGTGGTAAAGAGAATATTCGGTTAAGGGAATTCAGGAAACATAGCTTGGCGCCGGGCCTTCGAATTCTATTTCCATTTCCTCGACAGATTCGCCGGTTTCATTGTCCTGGAACAATCCCACAAAGCCGAAGCCTGCTTTTTCGTAAAGCCCTTTCGCAGCAATGTTGCTGGAATTGACAAACAAAAAAACCCTTTCGACCTGCCTGCTTTTGAGCTCTTGAAGCGCTGTTTTTATGATTTCCAGGCCGAAGCCCTTGTGCCTGAACTCGTGCTCCACGGCAAGGCAGGTTATCCTGGCTTCGCTTTCATTTATCTCTGCCTCAATAAAGCCAATGAACTGGTCTTTTTCAGTGAACTTCAGGAGAAGGAAGGCCTTCAGGCCGATTTTTTCCTCCAAATGGTAGGGCGGCCCGCCTATCACCGGGCTGTTTTCATCCAGGAGCCTTTTCACCATTTCAATGTCTTCAGCAGAAACCCTGGAATGCTTCATTTCAACATCTCCAAAAAGTCCTCTATCTCATCTGAACTGAGGGCGCAGCCCTGGTATTTCAGGGAGTAAAGCGCGGCCTCCAAAGCCTTTTCGCCTTCCCCGATTTCCTTTGAAAGGAATCCTTTTTCAAAGGCAAGCGCGGCAATCTCGCTGCTTCTCACGATTTTAAGGCCTGCGAACCTTTCCGAAATTTCGGAGGTGAGCTGCTGGTTTTTTTTGACAGTGCACTCGTGCCTTGCCTCAAGGAGCTTCCTGAGCCTTTCAGGCTCTTCCACAAGCATTCTTGCGGTCCTTTCGTCCACTGCAAGCGCGATAGCGCCTGTTTTTTCAGCAAGAACCAAAGCCTCGACCTCGCCTCTGTGCATGATTGTTATATCGCCCTGGCTTGTGGAAAAACACCTGTTTGCCTTTTCCGTCAGGGCAAGAATTTCGGCGTCGCCTTTTTCATCCAGCCCTGCCACCCTCATCCAGCCTGAATCAATGCCGTGCTTTATCCTAATGGCGTTCAATTCAAGCCGCTTGATGTTTATCGGCGTAATCACTGATTCGGCCTCGACCCCGGAAGAAATGACCGCCTCTATGCCGAGCGATTTGAACATTTCCCCTGCCGCGTTGAACAGGCAGGAACTCGAGAGGGAAATAAGGGAACTTGAGTCAAAAACGATTGTTTTCATGATATCACGCCGCAATTGCC
>JAZDDY010000080.1:0-5769 GCA_043809265.1 Candidatus Iainarchaeum sp. | reverse complement strand
GGCTTCAAGGAAGAAACAGCAGGAAGCCTCATGCAGGCGGAATTTGTCTGGGTTAGGCCGAACTATACCGCAAGCAAGGCAATAGAAAAGATAAGGGTGAGCAATTCAGGCGAGGAACTCCACAACGTATTCGTATTGAACGCGAAAAATGAGGCAATAGGCATCCTGCCGCTCAGGAGGCTTGTCCTCGCAAAGCCCTCTGCAAAAATAAGCAATATAATGAGCAGCGATGTTTTTTCTGTGCAGGCAGACACAGACCAGGAAAAAGTCGCAAAAAAATTCAAGGAAAAAGACCTGATTTCAATGCCTGTCGTCGATTCCGAAAACCGGATGCTCGGCATAATAACTGTCGACGACGTCATAGACGTCCTTGAAGAGGAAGCGACAGAGGACATTTACAGGCTTGCAGGCGTCGACGAAGACGAAAGCGTTTTTTCCTCGCCTTTATTTTCAATCAGCAAGAGGGCGCCCTGGCTCACAATAAACCTTTTCACCGCGGTGCTTGCGGCATTCTCGATTGCGCTGTTCGAAAACCTCCTGCTGGCAATGGCCACAATCGCAATATACCTGCCGATAGTCGCTGGAATGGGCGGAAATGCAGGCACCCAGACACTGGCAATAATGGTTAGGGGCCTTGCGCTCGGCGAGGTATCTGTGAAGGAATACAAAAGGGCATTGAAAAAAGAACTGATTGTCGGTTTGGCGAACGGCCTTATAACAGGGCTTGTCGTGATGGGAATAGTTTTTTTGTGGAAAGGCACGCTCCTCATCGGCTTCATCCTCCTGCTTGCCATGGTAATAAACCTGCTTGTGGCCGCGGCAGCAGGCACAATGGTGCCTTTGCTCCTGAAATGGAAAAAAATCGACCCTGCGCTCGCCTCAAGCATAATCATAACCACGTTCACCGACGTCTTCGGCTTCATCGCATTCCTGGGCATTGCAACCATCTTCTGGAAAGCCGGCCTGCTGGCCTAGGACAGAAAGTAATTAAAGCGGTTTGATGCAAGCCTGTTTAATATGAGACCAGCCAGGCCCAGGGCAAAAACAAGGCAGCTTCATTTGTTTCCGGGCATGGAGGGAACCAAGGCGCCAAAGCCGAGAGTTTCAAAGGAGCACTTTGCCTCGCTTTTCAACCCCCCAACTGCCGATCAGCCCCAGACCGCCAGAATAATGGCCTTAAGGCTCAAGAACCAGGGGAAAGAGCTTGCGTCATACCTTGACTCCGAAATCAAAAAGGCAGACAGGCTCGGGAAGGGCTCGTTAATAGGGGAACTGCAGAACAGGCTTTTGTATGAAAAGAGGACCCTTGAGATAACACTGCCTCAGTGCGATGTCATAATTGAAGCGGTTCAAGAGGGCACGATTTCGGAAGCGCAGGCAACCACCTTCCTTAACAAAATCTGGGAACTCGGAAAGTTTTTTCAAAAAAAAATAAAAAAAAGCAATGCCAAACCAAGTTTGGCACCCTAAGAGCTCATTTCTTTTTTTTCTTTGTTGTTTTCTTTGTCGGCTTTTTTTTCTTCGCGTCTCCGCAGCAGCATGGCATTTTCGAACACCTCCGAATGAAGTAAAGAGTTTAAGTTTAAAAAGCTATTTTCATGATAAAGTTAGTGTAACCAAAACAGGCTGAAGAGAAATGGCTGAAAAAATCATTTCTGTTGTAGTTCCGACCCTGAACGAGGGAGGCTTTATAGGCAAATGCCTTGAATCCCTTGCAAATCAGTCTTTGCCCAGGGAAGAATACGAAATAATCGTGAGCGACAGCTCGAGCGAAGACCGCACAGTGCAAATTGCGAAAAAGCTCGCCGACAAGGTCGTTGTCTGCAAAAGGGTGAGCGCTGGCTTCGGCAGGAATTTCGGGGCAAAACAGGCAAAAGGAAAATACATTGTGTTCATCGACGGCGACACAAGGGCAAGCAGGACTTTCTTGGAAGGAGTCAAAGAATCTCTCGAGAATGCAGTCGCATCGACTGGCCCGATAAGTGCGCTTGAAAAAGACAGCATTGTGATGCGCGCTTATTACAAGATGTGGAGCCTCCAGAACAGGATAACAGTGCTCATACATTTCCCGTTATTTCCAGGCTTCAATTTTGCAGTCAGGCGCGGCATATTTGAAAGGGAAAAAGGCTTTCTCACAGGCAACATCACAACCGAAGACCTTGAGCTTTCGCTCAGGCTGAAAAAAAAGGGAAGGATTGCCTTCAGCAACAAAATGCTGGTTTACACCTCCACAAGGCGCATCCGCGAACTCGGCCTCACAAGCTGCATCAAAAGCGCCACAAATTTCCTTTTGTTCGGCAAATCCCACCCCTGGGAAGAGCACAGGCAGGATTTCGCAAAAGGCAAAAAAAAGAAAAAGGCAGGGTGATTTTATGGAATTAAGCGGGGAAAAGGCATTATGGCTGTTAAGCCCGAGAATTACTGTTTTGGTTACAACTATCGGCAAGAAAGGCCAGACAAACGCAGCCCCATACTCTTTTGTGGGCCCATTGAGCATTTCTCCCCCGATGTGCTATGTGGCTTCAGGCAAAGGCAAAGACACCGAGGCATTCGCAAGGGAAACAAAGGAATTCGTGCTCAATTTGGTCAGCGTTGATTTCGCGCAACAGGCAATAGCATGCGAAGCCAAGCTTCCCCGCGGCGAAAGCGAGCTCGAAAAATTCGGCCTCCACGAAAAAAAGAGCCTTTTTGTAAAAGCGCCAAGCGTCAAAGAGGCCCACGCCACAGTCGAATGCAAATTCACCGAAATAATAAAGCCGAAAGGCTCTGACCACATTCTCCTCATAGGGAAAATTTTGGGCGGCACATGCGAATTCGAACGCGAAGGTGGCAAGCCGGACCTTGACAGGCTGGGGCCGGTCATGCATGTCGCAGGCGCGCATTTCAGGAAGGCCGGGGAAAGGATTGACTTCGAAAGAAAAAAATGAAAGGGCGAGGGCTTCGGAAATAGTCCGCCGCCTGAAAAAAGAATTCCCCGAAGCCACCACGGAACTTATACATAATAACCCTTTCCAGCTCCTTGTTGCAACGATTTTGAGCGCACAATCCACCGACGCGCAGGTCAACAAAATCCTTCCGGCACTGTTCAAAAAATACAAAAGCCCGAAGGATTTTGCGAAAGCAGATTTAAAGGAATTGGAGAAACTCGTTCACTCTTCTGGCTATTACCGCCAAAAGGCAAAGCACATAAAGGCAAGCGCCAGAATGATCTGCGAAAAATTCAATGGAAAAACCCCGGATTCAATGGAATCGCTCCTCCTGCTGCCCGGAGTCGGGAGAAAAACAGCAAACATTGTCCTCTCCTACGGTTTCGGAAAAACCGAGGGCATTGCGGTCGATACGCATGTGTTCCGCATCAGCAGAAGGCTCGGCTTGAGCAAGGCGAATTCGCCTTCCGGGGTTGAAAAAGACCTTCTAAAAATCATTCCAAGAAAAGACTGGGATGCGGTGAACGGCTCTTTCATCCTGCACGGCAGGCGCACCTGCACTGCCAGTAAGCCCAAGCATTCTGGATGCGTTTTGAGGGACATCTGCCCGGGCAAAAGCATTTGATTTCCCTTAAAATCCTTTCCCTGCCATTTCATTCCATGGACTTCTTCCAGGCGCTCGTGCTCGGCCTTATCCAGGGCTTAATCGAATGGCTTCCGTTGAGCTCTCAAGGGCAGGTCATGGCAGTATCAATGTCTTTTTTCAGCATAAGCGCCGAAGAGGCGCTGCGCACCGCGGTGTTCCTGCACATCGGCACTTTTTTCGCGGCGCTCTATTATTTCAGGAAAGAGGCAATGCAGATAGTGAAATTCAAGGAGATTGCACTCGGCAAATTCCTCCTCATTGCCCTCATTTGCACCGCAATCACCGGCATTCCCTGCTATCTTTTCCTTAAAACGGTTTTGAAGGAATTCAATCCTTCAATCGTGCTTCTCCTTATCGCAGTGTTGCTCTTTGCAATGGGCTTGATCCAATGGAAGAAAAAATCCATCAAGAAAACTTCCCTGAACACAAAAAACGCTGTCTTCCTCGGCCTAGGGCAGGGCTTTGCAGTCCTCCCGGGAATCAGCAGGAGCGGCATCACCGCCTCAACACTTTTGTTTGAGGGCTTTTCGCCTGAAGAGGCTTTCCGCCTTTCGTTTTTGCTTTCCATTCCGAGCGTTTTCCTCGCGGACGTTGTTTTCGGCGCAATGGAAGGCTTTTCCTTCTCCCCAGAATCGGTTTTTGCCCTCGCCGTGGCTGCAATCGCCGGCTTCATTTCCATTTCAGCACTGCTTAAAATAGCCAAAAAAATAAATTTCTCGGTGTTCTGCTTTTTCTTTGCCGCGATTTACACGGTGCTTGCCCTGCTTTGGATTTTGTGAGAATAACCAATCGCCCAGGCGTTAGCCCTGGGCCATGGGCCTCTTGATGGCTTTTTTCATTTTGCCGGCTATAAAAACTTTTATCACAAAGTATCTTTTTGCGCCTGCAGTGGCCAGCTCCACCACATACTTTACCTTGAATTTTTTGTACAGGTTTTTTCCAAGGCTTTTGTAAACAAGGTAATTTGACAATGCCTGCATGAGGTCAGGGTCGCGGACAAAATTTGCGGCTACATATGCACCGCCGCCGAATAGGGGAATCGCGCCGATAAGCATTGCCTCAAGGCTGTGCAGTTCGGCCGAGCGCTTGTACTGTTCAGCGGTGGTCTTTTTTGAAACGCTCCTGCGGAATTTCGCCCTTACCCTCGAACTTATAGTGAAAGCTGGCCTTGCAATGGAGCCCATAAACGGCGTTATCACTGGAATTCCAGCAAGCGCAAGATGGGCGCCAAAGCCTGCCAGGAAATCGTTTGCCTGGCCTGCTGCAATTTTTTCCTTCAGCACCGCAGCCTTTTCAGGATTTATGTGGCCTTCGCTTAAGCTCCAATCGATTGCGTTAGACATGAAGTTGGTTGCAATAGAATGGTATTTTGCCGAAACGCGCCTGCCTGTGCGCCGAATGAAACCCGGTTTCCTCTCAGGCTTTTTTTCGACACGAACACTGGCAGAATCAACAGGTTTCCTTTTCCATGCCATTAAATGAACTTACCGCTTTTCCCCTTAATAATATTTTCCAAGGGCCACCTTTTGCCTTAATCCAGCCCCCTATCCAGCCTTTCCAGTTCCTCAACCATTTTTTTTCTGGTCGGCGAGGCGAAGCGGTTGAATTTGTGCATGTCCTCGAACAATTCCTTTGAATCCTTGCGCACAATGTTCATGAGTTCGAGGAACATTTCATGCGTCCTTGTCGCAAATTCCACTTTGTCCGCTCCGATGCCTATAAGGCCTTTCCCCAAAAAATGCACCAGGGAAAGCGAATGCGCCATGTTGCGGTCGTGCTCTTCCGCTCCCGAAACAATCACTTCCAGGCCGAGAGACTCGAAAAAGGAAACTATTTTTTCAAGCCTTTTTGTGCGGACAGGGCAGAGCACTATTTTTTGCCCTTGAAGCCCGTTCTTTGCTGTTTCAGGCCCAAACAATGGGTGGGTGCCGATGCATTCACAGTGTTCGGGCACAAGCTCAGCCATTGCGCCGACAGGGAATTCTTTCACAGAGCACACATCGAACACAATAGCCCCTGGTTTCAGGAATCCCACTGCTTTCTCAAGGCTTTCCCTTAGCGAAGAAATCGGCACAGCAAAAACCACAATATCGGATGAAGCGCATTCCTCGAAAGAGGCAAATATCACACCCAAGCTTTCAGCCTCAACATGACGGTCAACTTTATCGAATGCACATATTTCAAAACTGCCTTTGA
>JAZDDY010000079.1:0-5112 GCA_043809265.1 Candidatus Iainarchaeum sp. | reverse complement strand
CTGCAATCTTTTTGATTCTGCGCAAATGCCTTCCTTTCTGGAATTCAGCCTTCAAAAAAGCACCAATCTCTTTCTTCGCGTTTGCGAAGGAAGTCGTGCGCCCCCCAAGGCAGAGGATGTTCGCGTTGTTGTGCTCTTTCGCCATCCTGCCGGTAACTTCATTGTGCACAAGCGCCGCCCTTATGCCTTTCACTTTGTTTGCGGCAATGCACATGCCTATTCCTGTTCCGCAGAACAGCAATCCTATAGCGCCTTTCTTTTTTGCCACTGCCCCGGCAACCTTTTTCGCATAATCCGGGTAATCGCATCTTTCCTCTGAAAAGCAGCCGAGGTCTTTCACAGAATGCCCTTTCCCTTCAAGCCATTTTTTTATTTTTTCCTTCAGCGGAAACCCGCCGTGGTCCGAGCCAAGCACAAACTCCATTTTAATCACAATAGGAAAAAGGAAAGAAAAAGAGAAAAAGGAATCGCAGGCCTTCTTGGCAGCGCTTTAAGAAACAGGCCGCCAAAACGTTTTTTAGCCTGTATTTTTCAACGCGTTTTTGTATTGTGCAATGAACCTTTTCACCAGCAGCCTTGCCAGCGGTTCGGCGCTAGCCTGCCTGTCGCTTTTTTCAAGTGCCGAGTAATAGCCGTGCTTGTTTTGTGTTTTGATGTCTATCATGGCATAATGGCTTGTGTGCAGGATGAAGTTCATTATGAGCCTTCCGATCCGGCCGTTGCCGTCCTGGAATGGGTGGATTTTTTCCAGCCTCCAGTGCGCCCAGGCTGCGAGTTCCAGGCAGTGCATTTTCTTCCTGTTTTTTTCAAATTCCTTGAAAAAAATCCCCATATCCGTTCTCACCAGTTCCGGAGGCGTTGTCTTGAACTTTGAATTTGCGACACGGTTTGGCCGTGCCTTGTATTTTCCGGCGATGAACGGCTTGCTTTCATTGAAGTATTTTGCGTGCAATTCCAGGAGGAAGCGCTCTTCGAAGCCGCCTTTGTATTCTTTTATGAAATTCAGGCATTTTTCAGCAGCCTTGGTTTCGGCGATGCTGTCATAGTCCTTTTTAGGCGCTATGTTTTCTTCCAAGAGCTTGTATGTTTCCTTCAGCGTCAGCGTGGAGCCTTCGATTGAATTGGTGTTGTAGGTGAAAACAACAAGGAAATTCCTGTCCCAGTCCGCCTTCTCGGAAGGGTTAAGTTCCCGGTACCTTTGCCAAAACTGCCCGTTTATTTTGTCTACAAACTCTACCTCGTGGTTTGCCAAATACTCGAATTTGGACCTTGTTTTGGCGCGGACCTCTCCCTCAAAATCCGCAATAATCTTTTCAAGGGTTTCCTTTTCCGGCGGTTCCTTGCCAAGGTAGCGCTTGAACTGCTTCCAGCCGCCCTGCCTCAAGCGCACGTTTTTCACAAGGTAAAAATAGCGGTTGCCCTTTACCTTCTGTTCCCGCAAGTAAGCCATAAGGAATAGTTAGGCACCACAAACAATTTAAATATAATTGAATCCAACCAAAAAATATACTAACTCTTTTTTTGGCCTGAAACGCCCCCGCTGGTTGCCTAAATGGGAGAAAAAGGAATCGCAGGCGCCAAGCCTGCAGTGCAGCCTTACCTGGCTCTTTTTCTTGTGGTTGTAGTTGCACTTGCCGCAGTCGTTGCAGTAGTCCTGTATGCGCTTGTGCGTTTTATGGTGGTGGTTGAAATCCTTTTTGCGCTTGAAGTGGTGCTTGCCGCCGCAGTGGTTTTCTTTGCGGTTGAGCTTGCTGCTGTTGCAGGCTTATAGGCTGAAACCGTGGTTTTTTGCTTGTAGGTTGTGGTTGTTGCCGGCTGCCAGTATGTGGAAGCGCTGGTTATTGTGCTTGAAGCCCTGTAATTGGATGGCGAAGCCTTGTTTTTTGCCGGGGCAGTCGGAGTTACCGCAATGGAATAATTGATTCCGCGCGTGGAAGCCGAAGTGCCTGTTGAGCGTGAGGCAACTGTTGTGGCTCCTGTCCTCTGAATTGATGCAACCATTGTCGCCAGGCCGGTGCTTTGGGCGAAGGAATAGGCTTGGCTGGCGCTGACCGGCCCATATTGCAGTACATATTTTTCAGCACTCAGGTTGCTGACTGGCTTTTGGGCAATGGCTTTCCCGTTTTGGTATGCAACCACCATTATGGGCTGGTCCATGCTGGGTATTAGCAAAGCGTATTGCGTGTTTTGATTGTTATTGCCTTGGGCAGATGCGTATTCCACTGGGATGCAGCCAGTGCCGGATGATGTTTTTACGCAGTGGCCGCCATCTCCGCAAATCATTCCAATTCTGGTTTCTTGGTCGCACCACCACAACTGGTGCTTATAATAGATGTTGTTTCCAATTGACGTGTCACAAAACGCGTCTGTCCCTGTCACTCTTCCCTCTGCGCATATCCTAGTGACACAAATGTTTGAATAATTTTTTCCAGAATACTGTAAATTCAGAATGCATCCAAACGTACAGCCTTTGTAGGCTTTTTCGGCATAAGGGTCTGTTTTTGCAACTTCGCAAAAACCATTAGAACTGCATTTATATGTGATGTATTTGCCGGTTTGCAAATAGTCTGTGTATGCATTGTTCAAGAGCAAACTCGTTTTGATGGTTGGAATTATTTTTTTAAAACTCGGATAGGTCTGTGCATAGGTGTTTCCGGTTTTATCGATTTCCGTAAAGAGCGTTTCACTGCCATCAAAATACTTGACCTCGTCATAGCACATTCCTTGTCCTAATGCGGACAATTGATTCAATTTCGAGCAATCCGATGGCTTTGTGCATGGAGTCTGAGTTGTCTGGGCAAATGCATTCTGCGCCAGCAGGAAAGAAACAAAAAACGCAAATAAAAACAATTTTACCTTAAAACTGCCCATTTGACTCCCCCCACCGTTAGATACTATGAATAGATATGGCCCTTCAAATATAAAAATCTTCTCATTAAATAATTAAACAAAATTACAGTTGTTTTTGGGGGTTTTTGGGAGTCTATTAAAAACCGGCATTTTTTTGCTGCCAGCCAGTTCAGCCTGCCGTTTTAAGGATTTCCATGCTTCTTACTAAATGGGAAGGTTTATTAATGTCAAAATTTTATTATTTACCGATGAATAAAAATTGCGCCAGGATTTTGACAATAACCGTATTTATCCTGTTTTTTCTTAGAGTTATCTATGCCCCTGGTGGTGGGTATAATCCCCCCCCTGTAGCTCCCCCTCCTGAAGAGCCTCCTGAAGAACCCCCTGAAGAACCCCCTGAAGAACCCCCTGGTGGTGGGTATAATCCCCCTCCTGTAGCTCCCCCTCCCCCGCCTGAGGTCATCCCTTCCTCAACTGCTACACCGGGTGGCGAACTTACTCCTATCCCCGTGGCCCCCACTTTGCCTCCAGAGGTCACCGAAACTTCAACCCCAGTCGAACCCTGCACAGCATCATGGGTTTGTTCGGATAATTTTAAGGTTAAAATAGAATGCGATGGCACTGAAAGCCAGCGCGAGTATTGCCCTGGCGATTGTTCCAATGGCCGGTGCTGCAATGCCTGTGCGGATTTCGGTGGCAGTTGCGGCTCTTTTGATAACGGTTGCGGCGGCGCAATCTCGTGCAATTGCGGTTCTGGCGAGAACTGTGTTATGGGAAAATGCTCCTGCGCGCCAAAGACTTGCACCCAGCTGAAATTTGAATGTGGTTCCAGCAACGATGGCTGTGGCGGCACAATCTCGTGCGGCGAATGCGAGAAAGGTTTTGCCTGTTTGTCAGGGCATTGCATGCTGAAAATCCTGCCCGGCGAGCTTGAAATAAGCAATGTGCGGGCCTTTCCATATTCCACTCATGTGGTCATCACCTGGCAGACTACGATTGACGCAGATTCCACTGTGGAATATGGGGAAACTGAGCAGCTTGGGCAGAGCAAGTTTGACGGCAAGCCTGCTTCGGAGCACAGTTTGCCTTTGTACAGCCTGAAGCCTGAAACAAAGTATTTTTTCAGGGTTGTTTCTTCGGTCGGGGAAGGCGAGCCGAAAAAAAGCGATACCCTTTCATTCCAGACAAAATATGGCGACGAGGGACTGAATGTTTTGCTGATTCAGGTGACGCCTGAATCAAAGGTACTGCCCGAAGGCCAGTCCTTTTCTTTCAAAGCCATCACAAACGCATTGAATCCAGCCGGGCTTGAATTTTATTGGGATTTCGGCGACGATTCGAATGCTGGCGGGGAAAGGGCATTCCATTCATTTTACGGCATTGGCTTGGCGAAAGAAAAAGAGTTTGTTGTGAAAGTGAAAGTCAAGGATTCGAACGGCCAGACCGCGGGTGCTGAAGTGAAAGTGAAGGTTCTGAAGGCTGCGTTCAAGGCGCGCGTCCTTGAGCCTGTGCAGTCCAAAATGCATTCAAAGGAAAAAGACCTGAACGTGCGCCTGGAATTTTTTGACGACAAGGATGCGAAAATCGATTGCGGCAAGGTCGGCGTGAAGGCATTGCTTGCAGGCACTGTCGTTGAATTGCAGTGCAATGGTTCTGTTTTCGAAGGCGTTTTCAGGCCATGGGCTTCTTTGGGTGAAATGGAATTGCTTGAAATAATGGCAGACTATGAAGCGAAAGGCAAAAAGCAGTATTTCAAGACAAGGGTTCCAGTGTATTTTGAGCCTTCACTGGTGGATGCCACCGATGTATTCAAGGGCAAAAAGTATTTTTTCAGCGATTATCTGGATACTGCCAATGTGAGGTTTTTGCTTAATGATATTTTCCTTGTTTTTCCGACAGAAATAAAGGCATTCCTTGTTTCCGGGGAAAAAGAAAAGGAAGTGAAGGTTGAAAAGCAGGAATACGATTACGTGCTTTACTTGGACCATACTGTGGATGAAATCGATTTATTGCAGGGATTGAGCCTCAAATTAAAGGGCAGGGATGCCATCGGCCACAGGGTTGAGGACGTGCAGGTGGTGCCGATTGTCAAGAAGAATCCGGCGCTTGTGATTGCCGTGCTTGAGCCTTTGGAGGGCGAGCGTGCCTATTCTTTCGGCCAGATTGTTTCCCTCAAGGCAAAAATCCTATCCGATAATTATAGAGTGCAGGGCAAAAAAATGTTACTGGAATGCCTGGGCCTTGACCTGGTTGAAGAATTAA
>JAZDDY010000078.1:0-7090 GCA_043809265.1 Candidatus Iainarchaeum sp. | reverse complement strand
TCTATTTCTGCCTGGCCTGTGGCATAAATTTTCTTTTCGGATTCCGCCCAATCCCTGGCTTTTTCAAAGGCCCTGAAGAACGCGGCAATCATTCCCTTGAGGCTCATACTTATGCTAATGACCGTAATTACTTATAATAATTACGGTAAAGCCAAATAACTATAGTAATTACTCGTAATTATTTTTCTAAACTTTTGCCCTAAAAGTAATTGGTTTTTCAAAGGTTTTTTTGCTGCCTTCCCGCGGTTGCCTGTTCTGGCCTGGTTGCCTGGCTTGGCGGCAGCTAAAGTAATTGTTGCAATTCTGGCTGTTTTTTGCCTGTTTGCATGGCGCTGCTGTTTGAGGGCCTTTGCTGCTGGAAGTAAGTTTGGCTGCAGGCCTGGCTTTATTGGCCTTTTTCAAGGCAGGCAGCCAGGCGTTTGATTTGGCCTGAAGTAAGGGAGGGTTAAAGTTCGTGCTTTGCCGACTTTTGCCAAGCAAGCCGAAAATAAGTGCTCTTTTCAGGCTAAAACCGCGTTCCGGCCGAAAAGTAAGCAGGGGTTTTTTCTGCTAAACCTGCTGTTTTTTGCAGAATTAAAAAAAGAGAGTAGCGGGGAAAGGATTTGAACCTTTGACCTTCGGGTTATGAGCCCGACGGGCACTCCAGGCTGCCCTACCCCGCTTAAAATGACTGTTAATCGAACTAATATTATTCTTTTTAAAGGTTTTTAAACTTTTTCTTTGTTTATAATGGAAATTAAAACCAATATTTCTCTCTGATTTTAAAATAAACCTTAAATTAACCTTTTTTTCTCAAATGGGCCTTTTTTTTATTGGTTTGCCATTTGTCCAACAATTTGTGTTTTTTGCCCGACTGCCAGGCCTTTTCTATATCAGTTTGCTGAATTCTTCTATTTCTTTTTTCATTTGCCCTACCTGTTCTGTGAGCCCGCGGCTCCTTTTCCTGCCGTCTATGCTGTTCAGTTCGCTGCCGCAATCAGGGCACCTGAACTGGTATTCTGCCGCAATTTCGAACGGAAATTCGTGGCAGCTTTTTTTGCATGCAAAAAAGGAGTATGTTTCCTCGTTTTCTTTTTTTTGCTCCATTTTTTCAATTTCCTCCTTCTGTTTTTCTATCAGCAGTTCGAGGATTCTTTTCTGGTCGATTGTCCAAGTGTAGGAATACCAGCCTGTTTTTTTGTTCCTTTTTTTCTGGTAGTTTGCCACACCCCGGTAGTGCAGCCTGTTAAGTATGGTCCGTACGTCTGTAACCTTTACTTTCATCTTTTCAGCCATTTCCTCGTCCCTGATTGGGACAAAGCCTTTTTCGTACAGCGATACCAATTGTGTGGCTCCCTCGCCGCCAACCCGCGCCAGGAACTCGTTTACTGTCTGGAATGCGGTGAGCTTTTTTGCAGGCTTTTTTTTTGTCATTTTTTTACCCATATACTTTATTCTCGCAAACTAATTTAAACAATATTATTGGGGCGGTTGCCGGGCGTGCAGAGTTTCAGGCTGCAGATGCCGAATTTTTACTTTTTCTCGTTTTTTGCGGTCAATGCTATTTTTGCCCCTGAAAATTTTTTGTCGAGTTCTTTTCCGTCAAAAAACCTGTCAAGGAATACCGCGAGCGCCCCTATTTCGCTGTGCGGCTGCTTTCCCACCGAGATGTTGAAGTCGCTTTCCCTGTAAACCCCGATTTCGACTTTTTTCGAGCCGATTACAACCAAAACCTTGTTTTTTCTCCGTATTTTTCCGATTTCCCTATTCACTGGCTTTCCGTACATCGTAAGGTGCACGACGCTGTAGCCCTGCCCTTTGGCTTTTTTCACTTGTTCCAGCCAGCCAGGCGAAAATTCAATCCCGAATCCGCCGCCCCAGTTTTTTGTTATTTCCCCCACTGATTTTATCAGGGCCGAATCCTCTTCGCCCTGTATTATTATTTTTTTTGCACCAAGAGCCCTTGAAACAAGGCAGCAGTGGGTTGTCACCCGCAGGTCCCTGTACGGCCTGTGGCCGTATCTCAGCACCGTTATGTTTTTTTCCATTTTTGCACCCGGCCAGATAACCAGATATATTTGTCCTGAGATAGTTATTTAACGCCTTTTTGGTTTATTTTTGTGAGTGATTTTATGCTTGAGCTTTCGTTTGTCAGGGAGCACGCTTCCGAGGCTAGGGAAAACCTCGAAAGGCGCGGCAATCCCCAATATTTGGGGATGTTCGACGAGCTTATTAAAAAGGACAGGCACTGGCGCGAGCTGAAGGCTGAAGAGGAAAGGCTCAGGGGCGAGCGCAACAAGCTGTCGGCCGAAGTAAACGCGCTTAAAAGGGAAGGAAGGCCGATTGAAAAAGTCCTTGAAAAAGCCAAGCTTATCCCTGGGAAAGTTAAGGAAATGGAAGCCGAAGCCGATGCCTGCCGTGAACGGGTCGATTTCCTGCTTGTGAGGATTCCGAACCTTTTGCATGAGTCTGTGCCTGAAGGCAAGGACGAATCTGAAAATGCCGAGGTAAGGCGCTGGGGCGAGCCTAAAAAGCCTGCCTTTGCCTTGAAGCACCACGGCGAGCTTGCCCAGTCAAAAGGGCTTGCGGATTTTTCAAAGGCAGTCGATGTTTCAGGCGCCGGCTTTTACTACCTGAAGGGAAACCTTGCGCTTTTGGACCTTGCGCTCCTGCAGTTTGCGGTTGAATCGCTTGCAAAGAAGGGCTACGTTACAATAATTCCGCCGCTTATGCTCCGCAGGAAGCCGTATGAGGGCGTGACAGACCTTGCGGACTTCGAGAACGTTATGTACAAGATTGAGGGTGATGACCTTTTCCTTATTGCAACTTCCGAGCATCCGATTGCGGCAATGCACATGGATGAAATCCTCGAGAAAAAAAGCCTCCCGCTGAAGTACTGCGGCATTTCTCCCTGCTTCAGGAGGGAGATAGGCAAGCATTCCATTGACGAGCGCGGCTTGTTCCGCGTGCACCAGTTCTCGAAGGTCGAACAGTTTGTTTTTTGCAGGCCGGAGGATTCCTGGAAATTCCATGAGGAGCTCCTAATGAATGCCGAGGAGCTGATTCAACAGCTTGGCATCCCTTACCGCGTCCTTAATGTCTGCACAGGCGATATCGGCACGGTGGCTGCGAAAAAATATGATATTGAGGCTTGGTCGCCGCGCGAAGGCAAGTATTTCGAGGTTGTTTCGTGCTCGAACTGCACTTCCTATCAGGCTGCAAGACTCAAAATCCGTTACAGGAAAGGCGAGGGCAAGGAATTGGTGCACACCCTTAATAGCACGGCCCTGGCGACCTCGCGCATTATCCGCGCCATTTTGGAAAATTTCCAGGAAGAAGATGGGTCAGTGGAAGTGCCAAAAGCGCTGCAGCAGCACATGGGCGGATTGAAAAAACTCTGACCGATGTCTGCTTTAAATTCCTTTCTGCTCACTTTTTTTGTGTGCCAGCTTTTCTGGGCCCGTAGCTCAGCTCGGTTAGAGCACTGGACTTTTAATCCAGGTGTCGTGGGTTCAAATCCCACCGGGCTCGCTGGCATTCAGCGTGCAATATCATTAAATTTGGTAAGTGTGCAATTCGTTAAGGAACGGGGCGGTAGCTCAGCCCGGTAGAGCAGTAGGCTGAAGACCTACGTGTCGCGAGTCCAAATCTCGCCCGCCCCATTGGTTTGTATGCCGCCGGAAAAAAAGGAAGGGAAAAGGCTGAAGATCGGGGTTTGCGTGCCCCTCTATAATCTTGTGCCGAGCGTTTTCCACACGCATTTTGTCAACTTTTTTGTGAACGCCTCAAGGGATTACAGCCTGAGGCTTTTTCAGATTGATTCTGTTGCGGTGGATGTCGCGCGCAATGTCCTTGTTGAAGAATTCCTGAAAAGCGACTGCGATTATCTGCTTTTCCTGGATTCAGACATTGTTTTTCCGCCTAATATAATTGACCTCCTTGTGGGGCATGAAAAGGATTTTGTGAGTGCGATTTATTTTACCAGGAAGAAAATCAAGCCGATGCACCACATTTTGAAGGACGGCAATTATGTTTCCCCAACCGAGGTCAAGCCGGGCCAGCTTGTGGAGGCCGATGCCGTCGGCCTGGGATGTTCGCTTATAAGGCGCGAAGTGATTGAAAAGGTCAGCGCGCAGAACAAGGGCCTGCCTTTGTTCAAGATGGATTTCAAGTCCAGGACTGAATTCGAGGGCGAGGACATCTATTTCTGCAGGCTTGTCCAAAAGGCAGGTTTTAAGATTTTTGTGGACACCGGAACGCTTGTCGGCCATTACGGCGTGATCGCCCCGGAAAGCGCTTTCAGGGATTATGTTTATTAGATTTTTTAGTCCAGCGCTTTCCTGAATTCTTTCAATTCGTGGTAAGGGTCTGCAGCGAAAGGTTCCTTTTCTACGCCGTATTTTTTTGCAACAGCCATGGCGGCAGGGTAATTTTTCTTGTCCACAAGTGTTCTTATCTTGGCCCTGTCCTGCGGGTTCTTTACTATGTCCTTCGGGTGGCCCCGGTGCTCAGGCAATTTCCAGGGCTCTCGGCGGGTGCGCGATTGCCTTATCGGCCCTCTTGGCATTCTCAGGCCTCCCCGTATTCTTCTTCTATCCTGTGCACTATGATTCCGCGCTGGCTTATTTCAAGCGGGTGCAGGTCTTCCGAGTGCTTTGTTCCGCGCATTTTCCTTATGTGCAGGGTCCTGTTGCTTGTCATTCCGACGCCCATGTAGTGCAATACTATTACACCATCGACCAAATATTCTTCAACCCCGTATTTGCTGAAGCGGTTTTTTCCGTCGCCCATTTCCGAAATCAGTATGGATGTCACGCCGGCTTTTTCGAGGAGGTATCCTAGTTTGAGCAGGGCTTTCCTTACCTCGTGTTCTGTTTTGAGGTTGTAGCCCAAAGAGGGAATTGAGTCTATTACAACGCGTTTTGCCCCGTAGCGTTTTATCGAGGTGAGTATTTCTATCAGGAGCTTGTCAACATCGAAGCCGGTGCTTGGCAGCGAAAATTCCTCGTCGCTCGGTATTCCTATTCTTGCTATGGCCCCGTCGATTATCTGGAGCATGTTTTCTTCTTCCAGTTTCCTCAAATCCCAGCCGAAATTCAGGCAGTCTTCACGGATGAGGCTGGGCCTTTCGTCAAGCGTTACGTATATTCCGGGCTCGCCGTATTTTTCGGCGCCGGCATAAACATACTGGACCCCGAAAGTCGTTTTTCCTGTTCCGCAGCCCCCGCTTACGAGCATTGCCCTTCCCGACGGGAAACCGCCTTCCAGCAATTCGTCCAATCCTATTATCCCAGTGCGAACCCTTTCCATAAAACCACCAGTATGTTATAGGATTTATTTGTTAATATACTTTTTGCTCTGCCGCCCAGCTGTTCACCGGCTTGCCTCGATGACTGCCGGCACAGAGAGGATTGCCTGCCTCACGCGCTGGAATTGCTCGGCGTCCTTCAGCCTTATGTCGAAGGCGAATTTTATTGTGCCTCCTTTTTCGCTTTTTGTTTCTGTGCCGCCTATTGTTGCACCCTGCCTTTCGAGTTCGCTTAGCAAATCTATGAGTATTCCGGCCCTTTCCACTGTCCTGACAGCGAGTTTTATCGAATGCGTTTTTTTTTCTTCGGCGCCCCATTCTATTTCGATTTTTTTCTTGTCGGGCAGCAGGGCGAGGAGCCGGCAGCCTTCGGCGTGGATTGTTATTTTCCTTTTTGTGGTCCTGTACCCAGTTATTTTGTCGCCTGGCAGGGGATTGCAGCATTTTGCCATTATCGTTTTTTTGAAGGCCGATGTTGCCGGCGCGCCTGCCGCTTTCTTCGGCTTGTGCCTGAGGCTTTTTATGCCGAGCGTTTTCCTTATTTTTGTTTTTGCCTTTTCGGTTTTCACGATGTTGAGCCATGCCGGCTTGCATTGGGTTTTCTTAGATGTGTTTACTTCGACCACGTCCCCGCTTTCAAGCTGCCTGTGGAGCGGCGAGATTTTTCCGTCCACGATTATGCTTGTGCACTTGTTGCCTATGTCGGAATGGATTGCATAGGCAAAATCCAGGGCCGTGGAGCCTTCGGGCAGCGTTATTATCTCTTTTTTCGGGGAAAGCACGAATATTTCGGGTTCGCCGAATGCGAGCTTCAGCGAGCGCATCGTTTCCCCGGTTTTTTTGATTTTCCTCTGCCATTCCACGAACTGCTTTACCCAGGTCAGTTTCTGGTCGAAATCGCTGTCCCTTTCGATCTGCTTGTATCTCCAGTGCGCTGCAAGGCCTTCCTCGGCGTTCCTGTGCATTTCCATCGTGCGGGCCTGCACTTCGGCTTTCCTGCCGTGCCAATCTATCACCGTGTGGATCGACTGGTAGTTGTTTTTTTTCGGGTTGGCAATATAATCGTCGTATTCCCCTATCGGCCTGAAATTGAGGTGGATTAGGCCTGTGGCGCGGTAGCAGTCCTCCACAGTGCTGCAGATTATCCTTGCCCCGTAGAGGTCGCCTATTTCGCAGAATTTTTTTCCCTGCCCGGCGATTTTTTTGTAAATGCTGTTGAAGTTTTTTGCTCTTCCCGAAACGCTTGCGCTGATTTTTTCCTTTTCGAGTATTGCTGCAATTTCCCTTTCCAGCCTTTTGACATTGCGCTCGCGCTGTTCCCTTTTTTCCCCGACCAATGCTTTTATTTTTTCGTATTCTTTCGGCCTGAAATATTTCAGGGTCAAATCCTGCATTTCCCATTCCATTTCGTAAAGGCCGAGCTTGTGGGCTATGGGCGCGTAAACGTCCCGCACTACTTCGGCAAGCTCTTTCCTTTTTTCAGCGGGCCTATGCTGGATTTTCCTCATTTTGTCGAGTTGCGAGGCAATTTCAACGAACAGGCTCCTGAAATCCTTTGCTATCCCCATTATCACCTTTGCAAGCCTCTGGTTTTCCAGTTCCCCGTAATTTTTGTTTTTCACGCTTTTGAGCCTTGCAATGTCTTCCACGATGCCTGTTATTTCCAGGCCAAGCGCTTTTTCCAGTTCCGCCTTTTTTTCAGGGCTGTCGAAAAGAATTTCGTGGGCAAGGGCTGCGGCGATTGTGCCGGCGTCAAGGCCGAGGCCGGCGAGGATGAGGGCCGTGTTTGCCTGGTGCGCTTCC
>JAZDDY010000077.1:0-8287 GCA_043809265.1 Candidatus Iainarchaeum sp. | reverse complement strand
ACAATGGATTCGCCTTTCTATCGCATGCCATTCGACGGCTTGGTCGGCACTACAAGGGCCGACGAGGACGGCAAGATTGAAAGGAAAGGATACGGCCTTGGCTTCACGAACCAGAACGGCGCGCTTGCAATCGCCACAGTGAACAACAACCTGATTTCCACGGTTGCAGCCGGCGGCAAGGTTTCATATAACACTTCAAAGAAAACCTCTTTCGAGGAAATGAACATCACAGAACGCGGAAAAGTCCTTGTCATTGGCCCATCCAACGAAATCGTGTTTTTGCCGAGTTATGCGATGCCTGTGATTTTGGGCATTGAAAGCATCAACAGCCAGGCGCAGGCATTCTACCTGCCTTCCGGCGCAAACGGCATCATAACAGTCCAATCGCCGTCGCTTTCGTATTGGACAGGCATTGCCGCTTCGCCTTATCTTGGCTGCAGCGATTTCCTCAACAATGCATTGCCTTACAACGAGAGCGATTCCAAGGCAAGCGCAGTGCAGGGCTCATGCGGAGTCCAGGCAGGCAAGGACAAGGCATTCGGCTTCAAGTGGGCTTCGGTCACAAAAAACAGCGAAAGGCTTTTCCTGAAAACAATATTTTATTCGGCTTTCGCGGATGCGATGGCAATCCAGCTTGCCTGCGCCGACCAGGCTGAAAGCGTTTCGGTTATAGCGTCGCCTTCGGGATTTGCATGGCAGGCAGGCCAGCCTGTCGCATTGCAGCAGGCAGGCTCAGGCATCGGCGATTTCAAGGCAGTGGTTGAAAAGATTTCAAGCGAGGAAATCTGCGTTGCAAAGGACGCAGCAGGAAAATACTCGTTCTTCTGGAATCCCGAAAAAGTCGAGGAAGACATTGGGGCTGCCAAAAAATTAATCGAGGCAAAATGGGCTTTCAACTGGGCGAACTATGCTTGCCCGAAGCCGTAAATTGAAGGCCAAACCGGAATTCCCTTCGCTTTTTCCCTGTTTCACTGGTTTAATTGTTTTTCCAGTGTGGCCCTGATTTCTTTCGGGTCCATTGAGAGCTTTATGAGCCTTGTGTTTCCGCGGAGGCCTTTTCCTGAAGCAGTGGTGGAAAGAAGGCCGTACATTTCAAGTTCATTTATGTATTGCTGGAACCAGCGAGTGCTCACAGGGCTTTCCTTATAGGATGCCGCGAGCCTCCTGTATTCGTCGAACACTTCGCCTGAAAAAAGAATGCCTTCCTCTTCGCCTTTCAGTTTCCGCACGCCTTTTTTTTCAATCGTGAGTTTTGAAATCGAAAGCAATACCAATTGCTGCTGTTCAGGCAGCGTGGAAATCATTTCAAAGACAATCTGTTCTTCGACGTTTTTCCTTGCCTTTTCCACTTCCTTGTCGGAAATTTTCGCGCTTCCCTCTTTTTCCGCGATTTCGCCTGCGCGGAGCAAAAGCATTACTGCGGTCCTTGCATCGCCTGATTCCTGGGCGGCAATTGCAGCGGCAAGGTTTATTGCGGAATCCAGCACAACACCTTCTTTAAATGCACCTTTTGATCTTGCCTCAAGGATTTTCATTAGTTCCTGGGCGTTGTACGGCGGAAAAACCAATTCTTTTTCGCACAATGAGCTTTTAGTCCTCGGGTCCAATCTGTCCTTGAATGTGAGCATGTTGCTTATGCCGATGACAGAAACAGCGCCTTTTTTTATTTCGTCGTTGGCGCGCGTCAGCGCATATACCAGTTCGTCGAGGTCTTTCACTTTGTCTATTTCGTCGAGCGCAATGATTGTGGAGAGGCCTTTTTCCGAGCAGAATTCTATGAGTTTTTCGTAAATGAACGAACCGCTGTATCCGATGAAGTCCTTGTCAGGGTAAATGTCCTGTACGACTGTGCTCAGCACCTTGTATTTGCTGTTGTAGTTCCTGCAATTCAGGTAAATTGCCTTTGCTGCCAGCCCGTTTTTTTGGATGAATTCTTCGAGCTGCGCCAGGACATGCCTTGTGCAGGCTGTTTTTCCTGTGCCTGTCTTGCCGTAAAGGAAGATATTGTCGGCTTTCTGGCCTGTGAGCACGGATTTCAGTGCCAGCACCATTTCGTTTATCTGTTTTTCCCTGAACGGCAGCTTTTCCGGCGTGTAATGCTGCGTTATTTTCTCGCGATTTTTGAAAATTTTGCTCTCGCCGGCCAGTCCTTCAAAAAGGTTTTGTTCGGCCAAATTTTTGCCCCCAATTGTTCTTCCACCAATCGGTATAAAACAAGAAATAGTTCGGATTCCTAACGTTTTCCCTGCATTCTGTCTGTTTTTAAATGGCACTCGGCTGGCGCCGATGCATTCCGGCGCATTTTCCTGCGTTAATATTAAAATAAATTGCTTCGATAGTATAAATACGTCTTTTTTAATGGGGTGATGTGATTGTCTTTTACTAACAAGATTTTTAAGAAATCGTAAGGAATTGATCTCGAGGAATTTTTGAATACCCTCGATGTCGAAGAGGAAACGCAGTACGAGGATGCGGACGCTTTTGTCAAGCCAATGACTCTGTCCACGCAGGAGGATATAGCCGCGGTCATGAAAGAGGCCAGGGAAGGCAATATTGTCCTGCTGAACATTGAGGGCCTTGCAAAGAGGAACGCGATAAAGCTGAAAGAGCTCATAACAGGCCTCAAGGGCCAGATAGCGGAGATCGACGGCGACATCGCAAGGATTTCCACAGACCGCGTTATCATAACGCCGAGCAGGGTAAAAATCGTCAAGAAAAAAGAGTGAAAGGAGAAACTCCTTTCCTTTTATTTTTTTGAAGGCCGCTAAATGCCAAAGCTTGCAAGCAGTTTTTTTTCGATAAGGTTCGGCAAAAGCGAGGCCACGCGCCTTCTGGAAAAAAGGCTCAAAGAGCGCGGATTCAAGGATTTTGAAATAAGGGCCTGTTCCCTCTTTTTCCGCCCGCGCTATTTTTTTGAATACTGCATTGTAGACGAGGCCGGCGGCGAGGGAAAAAAAATCGTGCAGGGCTTCAGTTCCGAGAAAGGGCTTTTCGACCCTTCAAAGAAAGAGATTCTTTTGGGCGCGCCTGTGCTGGCGCTTTCTGCAGCCGGCCTTGAGAACGAGTTCGAGCCGGATGCGGAATTCTCAGTCGGGCGGCCGGCCTTGAGAAGGAACGATGCGAAAAAAATCGTGAGGATTCTTTTGTCGAAGGAAAAAAAGGTGCCGTTGCCTTCGATAGACATCCTTGATTTTTCACTTTGTTTCCTTCCGCGCTGGCATTTCAGGGTCGAAGCCGGCAAAAATGTTTTCGATGTCGGGGTGAACGCCTCGACAGGCGAACTGAAGGAGCTTGTCCCAATTCCATCGGAAAAACAGTCCTGGGGCGAAGCTGCGGAAGAAACCTTTGCGGATTTGAAGAAGCCGAAAAACTGGCTTTCGTATTGTGCAGGTGTCCCTTCTACCTGTTATTCCGGCTTTTGCCGGATTGCAGGCGCCCTTGGCCTTAAAAATTTCCTCGGGCTTCTCTGGAGAAACAGGGATTTGCAGATTGCCGTGGCTGTTTTGGTTCTGGCAATCCTGATTTACCTGGCATTCAGGTGACAATCCGGCAGGCGGCAGCAGTCAGACATAATCGCCCAGTGATTTTTGTGAAACGCTGTCGTCCTTGAGCACGGATTTTATTTCTTCCTCGATAAGCGCGATTCTCTGGTTCAGGTAGTCGCTCAACTCGTATGTTTTCACCATTCTTTTTACGATGTCCAGGTATTTGGTCACGCTGCCAGGCGCAATCGTGAGTATGAGGTTTCCTTTTTCGCATTTCGAGCATTTCCCGCTCAGCGGGATGCGCCTGTATTTTGCGTTGCAGTTCGTGCACCTGAATTCCTGCCTCCCGAAAGCGCGCGTGTTTCCTATTATATCGGGCATGAAATGGCTCACGATGAGCCTTTCGAGCGAGTCCTTGAGGTCCACTGCCACAATCCGGCTTTGGAGCTTTGCCTGCGCGTTGATTTTGTCCTCCATCGACTGCAATTGCACGTATTTTGACATCGAGGGGCCGTCCGCAAAATCCGTTGTTTTATGGGTGAAGCCGAAGCCCGAATACTGGCCTTCTTTCCCGAGCCTGTCTTGGACTGTCTCGATGCCCTTTATTTCCGGGGGTGCAAACTCAAGCGCTTTTATGTATAAGTCTAGGGGGTATTCGCTGCAGGTTTCCATTTCGTACACTTCGGTGTCGATTTCCTCAGGTATAAGCGATACTGTGAATACGAGCGGCGCATCCATCCTGCCGCCGCGCGATGAGGGCAGATAGCTCTGCGAAAAATTCAACAGGCCGTCCAAAAGCAGCATGACCGAATCCTGGTCGCCGTCCGCATTCCTTCTCTTGGTCTGGTGGAAATATGGGTGGGCGAAGCATGCGCGTGCCTTTGTGAATCCGAGTATGCGGCCGATTATTGCCGCGGAAGTGTGCGGTGCAAGGCCGAGCGCAAGCTCTCCGACCAGGTCATGCCTTGTTTTCGCGTTGAAGTGCCTTTCCATCCCGTAAAATTTTTCAAGCTCTTCGTCCAGGAACCTGCTCACTTTAACGAAAAATTCGCCTGTTTCGTCGTGCAATATCAGGTCCTGGGGGAGCAGTTCGAGCACCTGTGTTTTTTCTGTGAGCGGCTTTCCGTAAATGTCCTTTTCGTATCCCAATTCCTTCAGTTTTTCGATGCCTGTGTCGATTTCCGCAGGCTTGAAGTGGGTGAGCGGGTTGTTTATGAGCTCATATCTTATCGTGCCGTCCCTGAAAATATGCAGGTCCTGCCTTGCCCTGAGCAATCCTTTCCCGATGGGTTCGGCTATTTTTTCCGCGTTTATCATGCCCCTTACGCCTTTCACGAGCTCTGGAATTTTTATGCCCATCCTGCCGGCTTCGTTTTTCACAAGCACTTCGATTTTTTCTTTCCTTTTGCTGAAGGCTTTTGCAGGAGAGCCGCATTTCGGGCATTTTTCTGTTTTGAGCATTGTGCCGCATTTCGAGCAGGCATTCACTTTTTCAGTGCGCCCGCCGCATTCAGGGCAGCGTGCGAACGGCACAATAGAATTGCATTTCCTGCACTTGAAAGTGCTCACCTCTATTTCTATCCCGTCGCCCTGCTCTGAGAGCGCCATCGCCTTGTTGAGGCTCCTTGTGCTGCCGCCGTAGTTGCCTATCGGGAAAAGCAGGTGGGGATTGCCTTTCATTTTCCTCGGCGTTGACGCTTCAGGCCTTCCCATTCTCACCCCGATGAAAGAGCCGCCCTTGTCCCTGAGCCTCAGCCCGCTCGCTTTTCTCAGTATTGCAATGGCATTCTCGCCCTCGAGTGCCGGTTTCTTTCCATTAAGCACGCCGAAAACAGCAAGGAACGCCTCGGCGTGCTTTCCATCGACCCTTATTTTTTTGCCCTGCGCCGTGTGTTCCAGCCCGATTTTTTCAAGCAGGGATTTTGTTTTAGGGTCCATTTCAAGGAATGCTTCCGTTATTTTTCCGCTCTCGCCTGTTTTTTCGGCTTCGGCGCATTCTTTAATTAGGAAAATCGCCTCTTCCTGGGAAAGCGTGGAATAATATTGCGTGAATGCCGGGTGCAGGGGAATGTTTAATTCCCTTGAGATTTCAAGCGCTTCACTGCAGTTCACAGATCCCGGATTTTTTGCCGCATTCTCCAAATCGATTCCTGCAATTTTTTTGCCTTTTGACGCCTCCTTTAATTCCAGCGCCCACCATTCCTCGTTATAGCCTGCGGGCATGAGCTTGTGCGCGCTGTACTTAAAATCCCCATATGCCACTGCAAGGTCTCCCAGGAATAATATTTTGTCAAGCCTCGGGAGTATCTGCTCGGCTTCGGTTGCCGAATGCAATTGTTTCACTTCGCCGTCCTTGAGCAGCACTATGGGGCCTTCGATCGAATCGCATGCGCTTATTCCGCCTGCCTTTCCTGGCCGCTCCACTTTTATCTGGGTGCCGATTGCGACAAAATCATCGAGCACCTTCATTGTTGCTGGATGTATGGCTTTGCACATTATTCCCATAGCCCTTGTCCTTGCATACCTCAGCCTGAATCCGCCGAAGCGCGACGGATAGGCAAAAATAGGCCTTCCGGCAGCCGTACCCTCCAAGTATTTGTCTTTTGGCTCAAGGCTTTCGCCTTTGTCCTTGCCGTGCTTTATTATCTGTTCCAACCATGACCAGTCCAGGCCGAGCATCTGCGAAAATTTCAGGATTTTTCTTGCCTTAAGCGCAATGCCTTCGCTTATCACAAGGCACATTCCGCCGCGCACCTTGTTGGTGGGGATTCTGTCCAAATCCCTGTGCACCGACACCTCCCTGTCCTCGGTGGGTTCGCCGTTTATGCATACAGGGCAGCCTTCGACTATTTTTCTCACTTCGTCCTCGGTTATCCTGTACTGCCTGCTCACAATCCCTTCGTATATTTGCGTTTCCTCTACATACCTTTCCACTTCGTCTTTTGTGGGTCGATAACGGTCCAGGCCCATGAGTTTCCTTGCATAATCGCCGAGGATGAGCGGCAAAACCTGTGAGGTTCCGCCTGCTGCCCTTATCGGGCCTGCATAATAAATGTCGACGTACTGGCTGCCGTCAGGGTTTTTTGAAATAATCACTTTCGGCACTCCGTCAATCGGCGCCACGACAACGCCCTCGGTGTTCAGCACAAGCGCTGTCTTGATCGCCTGCTCTATCCTTTTCGAATCGTCTGGGATTGAGCACCATTTTTGCGCGATGATTTCCTCGAAAAGCGTGAAAATGACCTTGATTCTCTTGTTGTCGCCTTCGGCTTTCCCTATAAGTTCGCGGTATCTCTCTGCAATTCCGGGCGGCCCTATGATTGTTTCCGCCCTGTCGGCCAGGTCTGCCACAGGCACTGTTTCGATTGAAGTGCATATGTCGAGGCCTTTTCCCCTTGCCTGCGAGGCAATCTTCACCTGTTCCGAAACCTTTTTTTCGAGGCCCGAAAAGTATTTTTGCACTTCCGGGGATGCTGCAATTTTTTTCATCAAAACCCGTCTCATTCTTTTTCCGGAACGCTTTCAATGAACTGCTTTTCGATGATGTTCCCTGTCTTCAGGTTTATCACCGGCACAATTCCAGGGGTTGGAATATGGCCTAATTTCACCTGGTAATCTGTGCGGCCCTGCCAGGTGCTTCCGTCTATTATCATTGTGCCGCGGTAGCAGGTGTAGCCTGAATGGTGCAAATCCCCTATGAACACAAGGTCAGGCTCTTCCCTTATGAGCATGTAGTCTTTTTTTTCAGGCACATAAGTGTGGCCTATGCCGTACGCAGGCATCAGGTCCCTTTTCTTGAGCAGCTCCACTATAGCGTACTGCGGCTGAAGGTAAGAGAGGCCTGAAACATTCGAGAAAAGCGTGTGGAGGCCTGAACCATGGTAAAGCAGTGTTTTGAATCCCTCGATTTCAACCCAGCTCGGCGAGCCCATCAAATGCACGTTTTCGGCCTCATAAAGCTTGGGCACAACCCTTTCAGGGATTGCGGGCTGCGGGTCGGCCCATCTCACGGCATCGTGCTGGCCAGGGATGATGAATATTTGGATGTCTTTCGGTATCTGGAGTATAAGGTCTGAGAATTTAGCGTATTGCTCGAAGATGTTTTTTATGCTGAGTTCTGCGAACTGGTTCGGGTAAATGCCGATGCCGTCCACGTTGTCGCCTGTGACCATCAGGTACTTTATTTTCTTGACTTCCTGTTTTTCCTTTTCGTCGCCTATTTCCCCGTTGATCCATTCGATGAATTTATGGAACGGGGTTTCCAAAAAAAGCCTGCTCCCGACGTGCAGGTCCGAAATGCCTGCGACCCTTACATCGCGCTTGCTTCTCTTCATTTTCCGCAAAGGCATGTCGGCCCAGAACAATTCCTTGACTATGACCATCTCGTCGCTTATTTTTTCCACCCTCACGCCTATGACATCGTCAAGCATGAGCTTTTCCCTCGCCGGCTCAAGCGACCTTTCGTTTTTTGAAATCACGGCAATGCACGATTTTTCCATGTCCTCGAGCTCTATTGCTGTGTGGCCGTTTTTTGTCTGCCATTTCCTTGCAACCATGCCAATCAAGTCGAACTGCTCTTTTTTCGGCATTGCCTTCAGCCTGCTTATCGGCCGAGGGGAAAGCGAATGGTGCAATTGGACCATTTTTCGCAGGGTGAGGTATTTGTCCTGGAATAAGTTGATGAAGTCCTGTACTGTGCCCTGGGAAAAGCTCTGGTTTGTAACATCGTATTCGCTCATGATGCGGTAATGGGAATCCGCATTCTCTATTTCGGCGCCTGCGCATTTTTCTTCGGGCGGGCG
>JAZDDY010000076.1:0-6716 GCA_043809265.1 Candidatus Iainarchaeum sp. | reverse complement strand
GTACATGTTGCAGCCCCAGAACGAGCCGAATTTTCCTGTCCTGAGGGCCATCGTGGAACCGCATTCAGGGCACAAAGGCATCTGAATAGTGGAGCTCTGGCATCTTGAACAGGTTGGCACTCCTGCTTTGTTGGTTGTTGTTGCTGTTTTTCCGCATCCCGCGCATCTTGTCATCGAATCACTCCTTTGAAGGCAAAGAAAAAAATTATCCAAATATTCTGCAATGCACTCTTTTTATTTGTTTGCCGCCCCTTTCTCTTTCAGGAGCCCCTGTAGTATAGTGGACAGAATGCCGGCCTCCGGAGCCGGTGACCCGGGTTCGAATCCCGGCAGGGGCGATTTTTTGCAGGAAGCAATTAAACGGCGTCAAACGGAAGCGACAAAATCCATCGCCCCTTTTCAAGGTGCGCGGGATTGGTGTTGCCTAAAATGTCCACAACCGACTCCCCGCCACCCCACACGCGCAATTGTATCTGCCTGCCCCTGACCCTTGAATTCCTCCCAAGCATTTGTATATTGAATTCTAATTGGCTGACTGCATCCATTAGTCTTTTTGCTGCCCCTGGATTTGTTTCCTCCAAAGCCCTCATCAACGGCTCGAAATCCTTGCTTGGAATGTAATCAGCTTTTTCCTTTAATTCCATTACCAGCAACGGTCCGACCATGCCATAAACTTTTATCGGGCTGAAAACGTAAAGGTCGCTCGGGCAAAGTTCCGGGTTTTCTTTAATTATCCTGTCGTGCTCTCTAAAAACCCGCTGGTATGCTTTTACGTCATAACCTTCATGGGAATCGAAAAGCGTGTCCTTGACCGCATATTTTTTCCCTTCGAATTCAAAAATCCTCACTTTACATCCGGCATACAGCGGTTTGAGGGACTGGAAAAAATTCGGGTCTCCGCGGAGGCAGCGCTTCAACCCATTTACAACAGGCGAGCCTACTCTGGTTTTCCTTAACGAAACCCAGCGCCTTGCCCTCCAGGCAGCCCTGCGGCCAACTCGCATAGCTTTGCCTGCCAAATTCAAGCCCATTTATCCACTTCCAATCGATATGGGAATATTCCGCAAAGGGCAATAAAAGAGTTATTCTTGCGCCCGCCAGCCGAAGCCGGCCTTATCACAACTGTTTTAAAGCCTAAAATGCATTTCTTTTACATGGATTTGGGAAACATCGGGCCTGACGGGAAAAAATACCATAAGGATTCTGCAGGCGCGAACATGTCGACCGCACTTCCGGTTGTCGGCCTGCATGACTCCATTGGCGGCATCAGAAAAATGCTTTCAGAGAAAATCGCTTCCTTCGACACCATAAGCTACATTTATGTTGTGGACGGCGAAAAAAGGCTTGCCGGCCTTTTTTCCATAAAAGAGGTCTTCAGGGCAAAGGAAACCAGCAAGGCCTCGGAAATAATGAGGACAGACATTGTGACCGCAAGGCCGCACACAGACCAGGAAGAGGTCGCAATCCTTGCCCTCACAAAAGACATGAAAAATATCCCAGTAGTGGACAAAAACGGCGTGTTCTTGGGCACAGTGAGGTCGCGCACAATACTCAACATCCTCAATTCGGAGCATGTGGAGGATTTTCTCAAGCTGGCCGGAATCCACAGCATCCCAAGCAAAGCGCTCCACGCTTCCCCTGGGCACCTGGTCAAGGCAAGGATGCCCTGGCTTTTATTGGGCTTGCTCGGCGGGATTGCCGCGGCACAGGTAACGACTTTCTTTGAAGCGCCCTTAAAGGAATACTTTGTTTTGGCGGCATTCATGCCTTTGATTGTTTACATGGCGGACGCGATCGGCACCCAAACAGAAACACTGTTCATTAGGAACCTTGCAATGCAAAAATTTTCGCTCAAGGAATATTTTTTCAGGGAGGCAAAAGTCGGCACAGCAATCGCATCAATTTTGGGCGCAATGCTTTTCGTTGTCGCGCTTGCGTTAAACAACCTTCCGCGCATTGCCATCATACTCGGCATCTCAATGTTTGTGACAGGCCTGATAGCCGTCTTTGTGCCGATCATTATCGTCGTGGCGTTCCAGAAAATGAAAAAGGACCCGGCAATGGGCTCAGGGCCATTCGCAACAGTACTGCAGGATATCATATCGCTGGCAGTGTATTTCACGATTGCGTCGGTTATGCTGAAGGTAATATGAGCAGGAACAGCAACAGGCAGTTATCCTGCCTTCACAATCCTGTACGCCGCTCTTTTCATGCGGTTCATTATCGCAAGGCCGATGCCTTTTTCGCTGACAGCCTCGGCAATTATTATTTGTATGTTTTCCCTGTCGAAGGCGCGGAAGTTCTTGAACAAATCCCTTGCAACTGCCTTATGGGACGCGCCTGCAAATTTCAATGAATCAGCCGGATAAAATGCTTTTTTCGAGCAGTAAAGGATGCCGACCTTTTTCTTTTCCCTCTTGAACTTTAAAGCCAGCTCGCTAATTTTTGCCCTAACCTTTTCGGGTTCGCCTTCCACCAATATCACGCGCGCTTTCGGGGCATAATGCCTGTATTTCATTCCAGGCGATTTCACTTTTCCCTTCAAAGAAAGCAGTTTTCCTTTAAGTGAAGGGTGCAATTTTATCAGCCCCAAAACCTCTTCGATTTCCTCTCTAGTGATTCCCCCTGGTCTCAACAGGACCGCGGGCTTTGAAGTGAGGTCGATTACAGTGGATTCCAGGCCTATTGTTGCATCCCCGCCGTCGATAATCGCATCCACTTTGCCCTTCAAATCGTGGATGGCATGTTTTGCAGTGGTCGTGGATGGCTTTCCTGAAAGGTTCGCACTGGGGGCAGCAATCGGCACCCCTGCAGCCTTGATGAGAGTATGCGCGATTTTATGCGATGGCATCCTTACCGCAACAGTATCCAAACCGCAGGTGACTTCATCAGGAACAAGGTCTGATTTTTTCAATACCATTGTGAGCGGCCCTGGCCAAAAGCATTTTGCCAATTTCAGGGCTTTGAATGGAACGTGCACCACAAGTCCTGCAAGGTCATTTCGGTCCGCAATATGCACAATCAATGGATTGTCCTGCGGCCTTCCCTTTGCCCTGAAGATTTTTTGCACGGCTTTCACATCGAAAGCATTTGCGCCAAGGCCGTAAACGGTTTCTGTGGGGAAAGCCACAATGCCGCCCTTCTGGATTATTTCCGCGGCAGCCTGGATTTTTTTCGCTTCAGGCTTTTTCGGGTTGATTTTGAGGATTTTGGTTTTCGGCATTTTACCACTGAAAGAAAAGTGTCACTTGCAGCAATGGACCATGTCCTTCATGTCATAAAAGGCGCTGCAGAACATTGCGCAGGCTGATTTCAGTTCTTTCCTGCCCTCCTTTGTAAGGGAATACTTTTTGTTTACATCAGCAGAAATAAGGCCTTTTTTCTTCAATTCCTTGAGGACAGGGTAAATAGTCCCAGGGCTCGGCTTAGTGCCGCGCCTTCTCTCAAGCTCGGCGGCAATCTCGGCCCCTGTGAGCTTCCCCTTGCCCACAATCCAAAGCACAAGATAGGACAGAAAGCCCTTCATGTCACAGCAGGCCATGCAAACAATATCGGTTAACCAGAATAAAAACATTTCCACGCGCGGGAAACGCCTTCCAGCCAAGCCCGGCGCAAACCGCAGTATCGTAAAACCAATACCTTTAAAAATAGTATCGGATATACGATATCATAGCGACTTTTGGGAGGTGGATAATATGGCGTGCGATTGCAAGGAATGCAAGATTGTGTGCGACGGGAAAACAGTGGCGACAATCGAGTGCAACGGGGACGGCTTCACAGTGAAGTGCTCAGACGCGTGCAAGAAGATGTTCCAGAAGCACAAGGGAGAATGCTGCAAATGAATGCAGCACCCCCTATTCAAAGATGAACAGCTCGTCTATTCCGGTTTTGAGCGCCTTCGCCACCTCGTGTGCGAGCTGGAGCGAGGGGTTATATTTGCCCTGCTCAAGGAAAACAATTGTCTCGCGGCGCACGCCGGCTTTCCTTGCAAGGTCTTCTTGGGTGAGATTATAACGCGCCCTGAATTCCTTTATGCGGTTTTTCATCGAAACCTACTCCCCCGGACCCATGCGGTCAAGGATAATATAGGAAAGCACGAACACAAGGCCTGAGAAAAGGAGCACCAGCGTCGGGCCGTGCCTTGGCTCAAAGCCGGTTATGCCCATGGAAGGGAACTCTTCAATAAGCCAGGAAAGCGCAAGGCAGAAATAAATCGTCGCAATGAAGGCATAATACCCGGCCTTATTGCTTATTTTCCTCTCCATTTCGTCCTTGAATTTCAGCCCGGCCTTTGCTGCCTTCACCCTTTTCCAGACCATAAAGCCTGCGCCGGCAACAACCAGGAGCGCAACCAGCGGGACAAAAACCGGAACGCTTGCCGCATTCTCGGAAAGGAAGTAAACCGTAAGCGAAAGCATGGCCACAGCCAAAACAATAACCGAAATCGCAACCGCAACCTTTTCCCTCAAACCAAACCGCCTCCAGTTAGAACAACACAACATTTAGTTATGCCTTTCTAACATTATGTTAGATATATCTAACAATTTAAAAGGGTTTGCCTTTGGCTAATCAGATCCTTTTTTGCCGCGGTTCAGGTACACGCGCCTGTTTTCGCCTTTAATCGCGAGCTTAAGGATTTTTTCAGTGAGTTCAGGGCCCCAGTATTTTGAGTTGAGTTTTTTTGCGAGCTCGTAGTAATTGATGTCCTCGACTTCCCCCAGTTTGCCGGCTTCACCCAGCAGGCGCTTTATCTGTTCTCTTTGCCCTGGCGGGAATGAAAGCTGGGGATAGGAGGCAAGGCTTGCGGTGAAATCGCTCCCGGCAATTCTCTGGACATTTTTTTGCTTTGAGAATTCGAACAATTCTTTTTTGACCGCTTCGAGTTCCGGGTCGAGTTTTTCCAAAAAATCCTTTTTGAGACCTTCCAAGTGGACGTATTTGTTTACCAGTTTCACCCCGTCGTCCTCAAGGAATTCTCCGGGGGCAAGGGTGGAGGTTTCAAGTATGTGCTTTTGCTTCGGGCAGAATTCCGCGAATTCACACCACGAGCACAACGCGGATTCCTTTGCCTTGAAGTCGCCTTCAAGGATTGCAGTTTCTATAACATCAATCTGTTTCCTGATTTCATCCTTCAGCTGTTCAAGCTGGGCATCCGTGCGCTTCGAGCGCATTTCTTTCCCGATACTCAGGTAATGCCATACAAGGTCTATTTTTTCCGCATCCTTGAAGCGGTTTTTGACCGCAATCGCATAGAGCGCGAGCTGCCTGTCCAAGTCGATTTCTTCCTGGCTCGGCGGGTTCATTTTTGTCTTGTAATCGTGTATTTCGTATAAATCGCCGGCAAGGGCAAGGCGGTCTATTACACCCCTAAGCTGGTAGCCTTCCCCGAAATCTATGGAAACCTTTTCCTCAAGGCCAAGGGTCTTGGACTGGTTGAAGGGCTTGTAGGCATTGAAATATTCCTCAATGTATTTTTCGCCCATTTTCCTGTAATTTTCCACGGAATATTCTTTCCTTACGATGCGAACTTCTTCATGCCAGTTCTTTTCCCATTGCCCCGAATAGAATCCGAGAAGGTCTTTGAGCGAGTTCTCTTTCTGGAAGCGATTGTCCCTGTACAGTTTTTCGAGGGTTTCGTGGACGCGCGAGCCCATGAAGGCCTCGATGCCTTCGTGCCCTGTTTCAAGCTTGTCTATGTATTCGAATTTGAATTTCAAAGGGCAGTTTTCAAAGGATTCTATCCTTGAATGCGAAAAAACCATTCCGGGCACGGAAAAGAATATGCGGCATCGGTTTTAAAATGAAAATGAGGGCGGGATTCCCCTGAAGAAGCAGGGCTTCATGCATTAAAAGAACCGCGCGATGTGCCGGCTGCCTGCCCAAGGGCGGAGCTGTTTCACCCGCAGTAAAAGAATTTTTTGATGTACTGTTCTGCCTTTTCCTTGTCCATTTTCAGGTTTTCGTTCATTTCCCTGTCGTTGTGCGCTTCCAATTGCCCTTCGATCCCTTCAAGGACGCGCGCATTGAAAATACCGCCTTCTAGATAGAACGATGCCTGCTCCCTGAGCTTTGCTGCCGACTCATAGCACGAGGAAGGCAGGTGACCAAGCTTGTCCTGCAAGTTCTTGTGCTCTTCCCTGAAAATGTTCACGCCGACATAGCTTTCCTTTGCCAATTGCAATGATTCCCTGCTTGTGAGGCCGTATGTTGCAGCAACAGCAATGCCTGCCAGCAGGAGATGGCTGTTTGCAGAGCCGTCAGGCGAGCGCAGTTCGACTGTCTGCCTTATCTCGCCGGAATTGCCGGCGGTTTCCTTTGAATTGTTGGCGATTGCGCTAAGGTTTCCTATATTCCGCCAGCCCAAAGGCACCCTTATGAGGACAGAGCGGTTGCTGTCGCCCCAGCAGACATTTGTCGGGGCTTCCTGGTGGGGAACGAGGCGCAGGTAGGATATCGGGATTGTGTTCCCGAAAGCGGTAAGGCTGGGCGCGAGTTTCACAAGGCCGCCTATCACTTTCCTGGCCGTATCGCTTAATTCGCCCTTATCCAAAAAAATGTTTTTTCCTTTCTTGAATGCAGCCATATGGATATGCAATCCGGTGCCGGCATGCCCTACTGCAAGCTTAGGGGCAAAGGTGATTTCAACGCAGTTAAGCGCGGCAATGTTCCTCATAGCCCATTTCGCAAGCACCATATGGTCTGCCATGTCCTCTATC
>JAZDDY010000075.1:0-2601 GCA_043809265.1 Candidatus Iainarchaeum sp. | reverse complement strand
GTGCCGGGGCTGCCCGGCCTGCCGAAGCAATTGTTTTCAGATGAGTTCTAATTTTTCGGTTCAGAAAAAGAAATAGAGCGCCAAAAAGCACGCGATAAACAGCAAGTCGTGCACGTAAAGTATTCTGTAGGTTTTTTCCATGCTTGCCTTGTCCGGGCTTTTCATCGGATGCCAGTAAAGCGGGAACAATGCCATTGAGGCGATGGCAAGCCAAACGTATTTCAGCGGCAGGCTGCCGAAAACAGCCAATTGCGGGAAAAACGTGGAGTTCAGGCACATTGCGAAATATGCCAGGCCGCCTATCCCTATTGCGGAATAAAAAAACCATTTCAGGGTTGTGCCGTTAAGCCTTACAATGCTGCTCGTATACCCTAGTTTTTTTTCGTGCTCTACGCTCATCAGCCTGTAAAGGCCGTATCCGCCTATCTGCAGGCCGACCACAAATACAAGCGCGAAAAGCGGGGCGTTGAACGCAGGGACCAATAAAACCCAGCCAGCATAGAACCTGAAAACCGGGTTTATCACAGAACCGCTCAAAAGGTCAAGCACTGGCCTTTTCTTGAAGGAAAACGGGTCGGAAGTGTACAATAACTGGTTTATGAACATCGCCAGAAGGCACAAAAAGAAAAGGTTGTTCTGCAAAAACAGGGTGAGCCCAAGCGAAAAGAACAGCAGGAGATAGGAAAACATGAGCGCGGAATTAGGCTGGATCAATCCCGAGGGAATCGGCCTCTTTTTTTTGACTGCATGCTGTGCGTCTTCCTGCCAGTCCATAACATCGTTCAAGGTGTAAAGACCTGACCATAAGAGCACAACAGAAACAAGCCCGAAAACGAATTCCAGCGAGGCAAAAGAGCCCCCGAAAGCGTAAGCCGCAATCACGCCGGCTATGAGCATGTTGCCTGCGCTTTTGCTCCACTCCATCGGGCGCATGAGCCTCCAATAGCCGATCCAGGGCGAATCCTGCTTGGATGGAATGCCTTTTTCCATGGCAATATATAATACTGAAAGGATTAAAAAGGTTCAATCAAGGGCAGCCTGGCTGAAAAGCCATGAAAGGGCTTGCCCTGCCGCCTTTGGCAGCGCCCGCAAGGCAATAGCCGAAAAGCCAGGCAATGCCGTCTGCCGCCTTTTGGAACAAGTGCAAGGCCCTATTTGAAAATCCTTGCAAGAACGAGCTCTATGACTTTTTCGCTGTATTTTTCTGCCCGCATGGCTTTTGCGATTTCAATCCTTGAGAATTCGCCTCTTCTGCCCGCAAGCTTTATGGCAAGCGCGGCGGCCTGCACCCTTTCCGGCAGTTTTTTTAGGTCCTTGGACCTGTAAATTGTTTTCATGAAACCGACATGCATCCAAAAACCGCGCTTTAGCATTCCTGAAACGCCTTCTAAGCCTTTCTCTATTTCCTTTGCGCGCCTGTTAAGCTCTTCTTCGCTTATGTGCCTTTTGAAGAACTCGTACTTGTATTTTTTCTTCAAGCCCAAAAGCTTCTGTTTTTCTTCAGCCAATAATTTCTTTTCGGCCATCGAATTCCTTGCAAAGGAAAACAGGAACCAGGCAAGCAATCCGACCAGCACTGCGATAACAGCCCATGCAAGTAGGAAGCCCAAAAAAGCATCCTCTTCAACGGTGGTTGAAATCGTGCTTGAGCCGTGGAATTGGCCTGAAAGGTCAAGCTTTACAGAATGCTTGCCTAGGGCAACAGGCGCAGGCAGCACGGCATAATGCAGTTTTCTCGCATTGTCGAATTTCAATTGCACTTCATAGGGGGCATTGCCGTCGAAAGACAGCATTGCATTAATGTCTTTTCCTTCAAACAAACGGCCGTTTTCCTGCAATAATTTCACGCTTATTTCCCTTAATTCTTTTCCTGGAATTTTTGAAACGCCCTGTGAGGGCGAAACAAACGCTATGTTGAGGTCCCCTGAAAGGTTGATTGTGAAAAAAGCAATGCTTTCAATCTGTTTTTCCCCTATAAGCCCGTAAGCGTGCAACTGGCATGGCAAGCCGCCTGGACCGGATTCTGGAAGAGCTATTTCCGCCTTGTATTCCCTGCTGACAAGGTCATAATTCATTTCCTGCAAAAGCCCTGTGCCCTCGCATTCCACAAACAACTGCTTGCCTTCCAGTTCCGGGTTTTTCTGGAGGACTTTTGCGCGCAGCGAAAAGCTCTGCCCGAAAGCGAAACCCATTCCCTCTTTTGCCGGTTCAAGCAATTCAATGCACAGGTCAGGATTGTTTGTTTCGATTGGCACTTCCATTAATTCGGCAACGACATTCCCGTGCGAATCCCTGCCGTCTATCTTCAAAGCAAGGCCTTCAGCCAGGTCGTTTTCCTGTATTTTGTGCTCGAATGAAAGCACGTAATCGTATTCGGTGCGCTCTATTTTTACCTGTTCGGCGCTGCCTTTGGATACAAGCTCTATCTTCAGGTCCTGCGGGAACACAAGGAATATCTCATCCAATAAAAACCTGGCCTGGGCGTCATCAAGCGAATCGTTCAGGAAATATTTTTTCTTCCTGAAAAGGTCCGTAATCGTTATCTGAAGCGGCTTCAAATAAACAGGCGCCCTTGTCTTCATGACATACGTTTTGCCGTCC